>NZ_ADGX01000034.1 GCF_000177675.1 Parafrankia sp. EUN1f | reverse complement strand
GTCGCGGCCGGGTGTCGCGGCGCCGCCGGCTGCTCACCCAGGGGCTGCGCGCCGGGCGCCGCACGGTCGGCCGAAGCCGCTCCCGGACCCGTGCCCGCCGTGCCGGTCGCGTCGAGGACGCCGGCCGGAGGGACAGCGTGAGCACCGGATCGGGGCCCCGACCGGGCGAATGAGGGACATAGCGCCACAGCCCTCGCCGGCGCCCGTCAGGATGGCTGCATGGACAACGGCGCGGTCACGAGGGATGCCGCGGACGGCAGTGCGACCGGGACCGCGGCAGGGGCCGCCGGGACTGCGACAGGGGCCGGGGCGCCGGCCGGGGTCGGGGCGACCCGAGGGCTGGTCGTCGTCGGCCCGGGTGCCGCGTTCGGAACGGCGCTGCTGCGCAGGTTCGCCGGTGAGGGCTTCGCGCTCGGGGTGATCTCGCGCTCGTCCGACACCATCTCCCGGGTGAGCGCCGAGCTCGGCGAAGCGGGGTATCCGATCGCCGGCGCCGTCGCCGACGTCACCGACCAACGTGCGTTCTCTGCGGCGGTCAGCCGGCTCGCGGCGGAGATCGGTGGCCTCAACGTCCTCGTCTACAACGCGAAGCTGAGTATCCGGGGGACGGCCTTCTCGGTGCGGGCCGACTCCATGAACCAGACACTCGCGGTGAACGTGACCGGGGCGCTGATGTCCGTTCAGATCGCCGCGCCGCTGATGGCGGACCGGCCGGGAGCGACCATCCTGCTCACGGTCGCGGGCCCGCGCAGCGAGCCGGCGGCCGGCCGGTTCGCGCTCGCGGTCGGCAAGGCAGGCGTCGCGGCGATGGGCGAGTCGATGGCGCCGTTGCTTGCGGCACAGGGCATCCGTCTGCGTACCGTCGTCATCGACGGCCGGGTCGGGCCCGCCGGACCGCTGCTGCCCGACGCCGTCGCGGATCATTTCTTCGACGCGTTCGCCGCGCCGGGGGGCACCGCGTTCCGGCTCGCGCCGGCGGCGCGGCGGAGGCGAGCCAACACCCAGCTGCCCCTCGAGGTCTGAGCCCGCCCCACTCTGCCCGCCCCACTCTGCCTGCTCTGCCGCTGCCTGCCCCACTCTGCCCGCTCTGCCCATTACCCGCTGTCAGTGGATTGGGCGGCTTGTCACGAAGTCTCGGGACGGTGCGTGACCGGTGCGCCAGCGGGTCGGAAATCCGACACGGGCGAGACACAGATGATCGCACCCGACTTCACTGTCCGCCCCTTCCACGTGCGACCATCCTTTGATGGGCCGACGGATTGGACGCCGGTTGGCGGGTCGGACGCTCTTCGACATGACCGACTGTGACACGGCGGCGCCATGCCGGGGGGCCCGGTGCGGCGCGGAGCGGGAGATGTTCCGGTGAACCACGGCCGCGGCGACGACGATGCGCAGGATCCTGCGGACGTCACCCATGTCATGCCTCCCAGCGGGCCCGCCGGGAGCGAGCACGGAACCCGGCCGACCCAGGACGTGCAGCGTCGGGCGCGGCCCGGCGCCCCCTCGGCGCCCCCGCCGCCCGCCGCCTCCTTCCGGCCCGCGGGCCCGCCACCGCCGGCGGACGCGTTCCGCCCCGGCCGCCCGGTGCGCCCCGCGGACGAGGGCGATCAGGATGACCCGGCCGGCGGCGCGACCCAGGTGCTCGGCGACGCGGTGCTCGGCGATGCGACCACGGTGGTCCGGCGGGGAAGTGTCCCGCGAGCCGCCGGTGGCCCGCCGGCCTCGGCGGCGGTGAGCGGCCCGGGGTACGCGGAGCCGGGCGCCGCCCGGCCCGCGACCCCCGAGCAGTCCGGGCCGCATGCCCAGCCTGGGCTCGTTCCGGGTCTCGGCTACGACCGCCGGCCCGCCCCGGGGTACAACCAGTCCGCTCCGGGCCAGAGCCAGCCGGGTCCGGGCTACGACTGGCCGGCGCCGGCGCCGGCTCCCGACCGGGCCACGACGTCGTTCGAGCGCACGGGGCCCGGTTACGACCGGCCCGCGCACACCGGCGGTAGCTACACCGACAGCGGCGGCCATGTCCGGCCGGTGCCAGGAGGCGGTGGGTTCGGTGAGGCGGGTCGTGGTCCCGCGGAGGCCGACGTGCTGGCCGGGGGCCTGAGCGCCGAGCAGCCGCCCGGCGGTCCGGGTGGAGGTTCCGGTGGCGACCCGGGACGAGGTGGTCAGGGCGGCGGTGCGGCGGCCGGGCCGCCGGCCCGTCGCAAACGGCGTCGTGGCCGCGTTCTCACGCTCGTCGTCGTGGTCCTGCTGGCGCTCTTCGTCGTGGCGGACCGGGTGGCGGTCGCGATCGCCAAGGACCAGATGGAAAAGCAGATCGCCGAAAGCGTCGCGGAGAGCCTGGAGCCGGGCGCCACCCAGCCGACGGTGCGGAAGGTCTCGATCGGCGGGTTCCCGTTCCTCACCCAGGTGCTGTTCGGGAAGTTCACCAACATCGGCGTGACGATCGACGGAATTCCGACGCCCGGTCCGCGGATATCTTCCGTCGACGCGAATCTGAAGGGTCTTCACGTTCCCTTCAAGGACGCGATTTCCGACAACATCGGAGAGGTTCCGGTGGACGATGTCCGGGCGACGGTCCGGATCAGTTATGACGACCTGAACGTGTACCTGGCGAAGCAGGATCCCCCGACGAAGGTCACGCCGGTCGACGGCGGCAAGAAGGTGGAGATCTCGGCAACCGTTCTGGGCCAGTCGGTCGGCGGTGTGACCACCTTCCAGGTCAACGACAACAAGCTGACGCTCGTTCCGTCGGAGATCAAGGTGCTTGGCATCGAGATCCCGCTGCCGGGCGGCGGTCCCTCCATTGACTCGATACCCATCCCGATCGCGGGGCTGCCCTTCGACCTGAACATCGTCAAGGCGTCGACGGACGCGGAGGGGCTGTCACTGACCGCAACCGCGAAGGACGTCGTGCTCCCGGCGGCTCCCGAGCCGTCCGGCGGCAAATGAGACACGCAGTGTGGTCGATCTGGGTGGATCATCCGATTTGGTCCCCCCTTCGGGGGTGCGGATGAGCGTCCGCCGGGATCGCGCCGGCGGCCTCGGGTCGCTGCGGCGAGCCGAGGCCGCGCGGGCGCGGGCCTCCCGACGGCCGGTGCGATCGGCCGCCCGGCCCCTCGGTCGGGCGCGTACGGTAGCGGGTCAGATCGGCGACAGAAGTAGCTTCCGACAGTTGCCAGCGGGCATTGTCGGTGGCGCGCGGAGCAGCCGGCCTCGTCGGCAGCCGTGCCTGACTTGCCACACCCGGTCACGGATCCGGTGCCGGCAGGATAGGAAAGGCATCCGGGCGTGAACGAACGACGTGAGGAAGGTTAGAGGTGTCGACCCCAGAATCGGCTGAGGTGGCCCGCTCGACGGCGCCCGCGTCACCCGGGCTGGATCAAGGTCGGTGCGCAACGCTACGATCTGCGACATCCCGCAAGATCGGTCAAGGTAGTGAGGATCCATCGGTGGTGGCACCGTTGCCCGTCCTGTTCGGAGACCGATCCGGACGACGTGCTGAAGAGGGTTTCGGCGGGGCATCCCGGCCTGCGTCCCGTCGCGAAGGGGGAGAGACGTGCAGACGACGTATCTGAGAGTCGTCACCGAGGCCGGTGCCGCCACTGTGCCTGCAGGTGAGCCGTTCATCATCGGCCGGGCCCGTACCGCCGACTACGTCATCGCGGACAGTCGCGTCTCCCGCCGGCATCTCCTGGTCGAGCAGACGGGCGCGGGCTGGTCCGTCCGTGACATCAGCTCCAACGGCACCTGGGTCGACGGGCAGCGGATGCCCGAGTCGGTGAGCGTCCAGGGCGAGGTCCGGTTCCGGCTGGGCACGCCCAGCGGCCCCGAGGTCGTCGTCATGCCCGAGTTCCCGGCCGCGCGCGGCGGGTACGGCGAGAGCGACTACGACCCGGGCGCCTACGAGATGGAGACCATGCTGCCGGGCTCCAGCAACTACCAGCCGCCGCGGCCCACCGCGCCGACCCGAGGACAGGGCGGTGGGCGCGGGCAGACGGCGCCGGTTGGGCAGGGTGTGCCGGCCGGCCGCGGCAGCGGCCCACAGCAGGGCTACGACCCGGCACAGACCCCGTCCGGCTCGACGAGCCTCGACCAGGAGCACGAGCGGCGGACCACCTACCGGCTGCGCCCGGGGACGATGACGATGGGCCGCGCCCGCGACAACGACATCGTCATCACCGACCTGCTCGCGTCACGGCGGCACGCCGAGCTCTACATCGGCCGCTCCGGCCTGCAGATCGCCGACCTCGAGTCCGCGAACGGTGTCTTCGTCAACGGCCGTCGTATCAACCGGGCGAACGTGAACCAGGGCGACGTGATCGCCGTCGGCCACCACGTCTTCCAGCTCGAAGGCGACCTGCTCGTCGAGTACCTCGACTCCGGTGACGTCAGCTTCGAGGTCGACGCCCTCAACGTCTGGGCCGGCGAGAAGCAGCTCATGCACGACATGACCTTCAAGCTTCCCGGGCGTGCGCTGCTCGGCGTCGTCGGCCCGTCAGGTGCCGGCAAGTCGACGCTGCTCAACGCGCTGACCGGGTTCCGTCCCGCCGACAAGGGCAACGTCCGCTACGCCGGCCGGGACATGTACTCCGAGTACGACGAGCTGCGCCGCCGGATCGGCTACGTGCCGCAGGAGGACCTCCTGCACACCTCGCTGACCGTCCGCAAGGCGCTCGAGTTCGGTGCTGAGCTGCGGTTCCCGCCCGACACGACGAAGGCCGAGCGCCGTCAGCGCGTCGACGAGGTGCTCGCCGAGCTGGGTCTGACCCACCACGCGAACACCCAGGTCTCGCGGCTCTCCGGTGGCCAGCGCAAGCGGACCTCGGTGGCCCTGGAGCTCCTGACCAAGCCGACCCTGCTCTACCTGGACGAGCCGACGTCCGGCCTCGACCCGGGCATGGACAAGAACGTCATGGAGTCGCTGCGAAAGCTGGCGGACGACGGCCGAACGGTCATCGTCGTCACGCACAGCGTCGCCCAGCTCGACCTCTGCGACTACGTCCTGGTGCTGGCGCCCGGCGGCTACGTGGCCTACTTCGGCCCGCCGGCGGACGCGCTGCCCTTCTTCCAGGCCAGGGACTACCCCGACGTCTTCCTCACGCTGGAGGCGACCCCGGGGGCCGAGTCCGCGGCCCGCTTCCGCCAGTCGCGGTACTACGTGCCGGCGTCGGTCACGGCTCCCTCCGCGCGGCCCGCGCCGGAGGACCTGCCGTCGATCCGGCAACAGTCGGTGGTCTCCCAGCTTGTCACGCTGAGTAGACGAATGATGGCCGTCGTCGCCTCCGACAAGTCCTATCTCCGATTGATCATCGCCTTCCCGTTCCTGCTGGGAGCCATTCCCAGAGCGATTCCCGGGGACCTGGAGGTGGTGGCGGACGGGCCCAACCGAGACGCACCCACCGTGCTGTTGGTGTTGACTCTCTGTGCCTGTTTCATGGGTATGTCGAACTCGGTGCGAGAGATCGTCAAGGAGAGACCCATCTATCGCCGAGAACGGGCGATCGGTCTGTCCAGAACGGCCTACATCGGTTCGAAGATCGTGGTGTTGATCCTCATCACCACCCTGCAGGCCGCGGTGTTCACGACAATCGGTCTCGCCGGCCGGAAGATGGGCGACGGCCTGTTCGGCTTCCCGTTCTTCGAAGCGATGGTCGCCGTGATCGCGCTGTCGCTGGCTTCCGCCATGCTCGGTCTGGTCATCTCGGCGCTGGTCGACAACGCGGACAAGACGATGCCGCTGCTGGTGCTCATCACGATGGCCCAGCTGGTGTTCTCCGGTGGTCTGGTGCCCGCGGAGGGAACGGCCGGCCTGGAGCAGGCCAGCTGGATCGCGCCCGCACGATGGGGGTTCGCGGGGCTTTCCTCGGTGATCGACCTGAACAAGATCTCCGGTTTCGGAAGCCCGCTGAACCCGGACTTCCCGGCAGACCCGCTCTACAGGTTCACGACCACCCAGTTCGCGATCGACATGGGGGGCGCGCTGGCCGTCGGCGTCGTCTGCGTAGTGATCACCTCCCTGCTCGTCCGCAGGATGGACCCGAAGACCAACAAGCGCCGCCCGGCCGCCACTCCCACGCGCTGACGCGGGCGCGCCCGCAGCGGGCCGCCGGCCCGCGGATCCCGCGGGGCACAGCAACGAATCCGAAGGGGCGACGCTCACCCGGCACCATGCGGGTGGGCGTCGCCCCTTCGGCGTTCCCGCTCCCGGACGGCGGGCAGACGGCGTTCGGCAGCGGGTAGCGGGTAGCCGGTGTCCGGCGAGCCGGTCGCCGGTCCGCCGCTCGCCGGTGTCCGCTGTTCGCCGGTGTCCGCTGTTCGGCGAGCCGCGTGGTCGTGGGCGCGGTGGATAAGCCGGTTCCACTTCCGTTCGTCCACAGCGGCCGGCGCCGGCCACCCGGCCGAAGCCCGGCGCCGCAGACTCGGCCCATGCCCGATGCCTACGAACACGTCGTCGCCCTCGCCCGCCGGCAGGACGACATGGTCACCCGGTGCGAGGCCCGGCGGCTCGGCATGTCCGACGCCGCGATCGCCTCGCGCCGGCGCACGGGTGGCTGGTGGGCTCCGATCCGGGGAACCCTGCTCGTCCCGCCCGTGCGCGACCGGGTGCGCGCGTATGCCCGAGCCGCCCTGGCAGCCGCGGGCGGCATGATCTGCCTGCTGACCGCGGCCCGGCTGCACGGCGTCCCCGGGCTGCCGCCGTGGCAGGCCACGGAGCCGGTGGATGTCGCGTTCGAGGATCCCGCGGTGGCGGTGCGGCGCCGGAGCGGCTGCCGCCGCCACCTCATGACGCTGGCCCCGGCAGAGGTGACCGATCTGGGCGGTATCGCCGTCACGGCGGTGCACCGCACCCTGCAGGACGTCGTCCTGTGGCTGGATCGGGCGATCGCGGTGCCGATGCTGCGGGCGGTGCTGCGCCACGGCTGGCTGCGGGAAGCCGGCGGGCACCCACCTTGGGCCGCCGTGCCGGTGGGGGAGAGCCGGCCAGGAGCCGAGCCCTCCCCTCACTTCGTCGCTCTCAAGGACGCCGTCCTGCGCCGCCATGACGGTGGCGCCGGGCCAGGTGGCGGCCCGGAGTTCTGGCGGCTGGTCCAGGCCGGCCTGACCGAACCCGGCGACGCCGACCGGGCCGATCAGATGCGCCGGCCCGGTCGTGGCGGTGGCGAGATCAGCCGGTCGACCAGCGGACGTGGAAGCTCGGCTCGGTCGTCAGCTGACGATCCGGCGTGGTCGTGTCAGCCGGGTCCGTGAGGAAGATCCTGCGGGGCGCGCCACCCCGCTCGCCAGTGAAGACGAGCCACTTGCCGTCGGGGGAGTAGGCGGGGTCCTGGTCCTGCCCCTTCTCAGCGGTGACCCGGGTGACGTGGGAGCCGTCGGTGTTCATCTGGTAGATCTCAAGATCTCCGTCGGTCTCTTGGCGACTGAAGGCGATTCGCTGGCCGTCCTGGGAGAACGTCGGGTCGGCATCGCGATTGCCCTGCCCCTTCGTGAGTGGTGTCGGGGTGGAGGTGGACGTCGCCAGGATCGTGACGATGAAGCCCCGGTCGCTCTCCGACTCGGAGGCCCAGTAGGCGATGCGCTCGCCGCTCGGCGACCAGGCCGGGTCGGTCGCTTGCTGGGCGGTGTTGAGTCGGAAGACCTTGCTGCCGTCGAGTCTGGCTACGTACAGCCCGGCGTCCGGCAGGCCCTGATCGTTGGTCGTCGACCTGACGACCACGAACTTCCCATCAGGAGAAAGAGACGGCCGGGCGTCGTCGGCGATGGTCAGGTTCGCGGCCAGCCCGCTGGTGAACAGCTTGACGGGGTCCTTCGAACCGTCCGCCGCCACCGCGTACAGGGCGTTCTCGGTCTCGGATTCCTTGCGGAAGAAGACGACCGTCCGACGGTCCCTGCTGATCGAGGGCAGCAGCTCGTCCTGGGGCGCGGTCGTGATCTTCTTGACGGTCGTGAGCGGACCCTGGTCCGGCAGCCGGCCGGTGTACAGGTCGTAGTTTCCGCTCTCCTTGGTGGCGAAGACCATCGTCTCGGTATCGAGCGGAACCTTCGCCTGCGGCAGGGCGAACTTCTGCGGCGGTGCGCTGCTGCTGCCGGCGACGGTGGTCGTGTCGTCCTTCTTGTCGTCGCCGGCCTGCGTGATCAGAATGGCGGCGATCGCCACCACGACCGCGGCCGCCCCGCCGACGGCGATCGCCGTGCGGCGCCTGCCGCCCGTGGACGATCCACCGACCCGGGTCCGCGACTGAGTCGGAGCGTCCACGGTCTCGGTGCCGGGCCCGGGGCCTGTGCCGGCCCCGACTCCGGCGCCGCTGGCCAGGGCGGTGACGGCGGTGCGGTCCTCGGGGGTCTGCGGGCCGGCCGTGGCGTGCCGGCCCGTGCCTGCCCGCGGGTCGGTCGTCGGCGACCGGGGCGTCGGTGTGGCGCCGAGTGCGGAACCGGCGGCGGCCTGAAGGTCCCAGCCTTCGAGAACGTGCGTGACCTGGCTCGGGTCGACGGTCGCGTCCGGGTCTGCGGTGGAGTCACCGAGCAGGCGGAGCATCAGCTGCTGCGCGGAGGGCCGGCCCGCCGGGTCCTTGCGCATCGCCTGCCAGACGATGGGACGCAGCGCCGGGTCGATGCCGTCGAGCTGGGGATCGTCATTCAGTGCCCGGTAGAGCAGCACCTGGGAGGTGCCCTCCCCGAACGGGTAACGGCCGGTCGCGGCGAAGGTGACCAGGCCACCCCAGGCCCAGATGTCGACGGCCGGGGTGACCGCCCCGCCCTGGATCTGCTCCGGGGACATGAAGGCGGGCGTCCCGAGCTGCTGGAGGTCGCCGGTGATGCTCGTCGCGGCGTCGAGGGCGCGCGCGATGCCGAAGTCGATGACGCGGGGGCCGAACGGGGAGAGCACCACGTTCGACGGCTTGAGGTCGCGGTGCACGATGCCGGCGCGGTGGATCGCGGTGAGCGCCGCGGCGACACCGACCGCGAGCTGCTCGAGGTTGGCGGCGGCCAGCGGGCCGTTGCGGGCGATGAACCGGGCCAGCGTCTCGCCTTCGATGAACTCGGTGACGAGGTACGGCTGCGGGGCGTGGGGCTCGGCCTCGAGCACCTCCGCGGTGCAGACCCGGGCGACCTTGCGCGCGGTCTCGGCCTCCGACCAGAACCGGGCACGGAACTCGGGATTGTCCGCGACGTCGGCACGGATCACCTTGATCGCGACCAGTCTGCCCTGCTGCGAGCGGCCCAGGTAGACCGTGCCCATGCCACCCTGGCCGAGCTTGCCGAGCAGCTGGTAGGAACCCAGCTGGCGAGGGTCGCCACTGCCGAGCGGAGTGGTCCGGGCGGTCACGCCCGCATCCGATGACATCGAATTCACCCTCACCTGTGGCGGCGGGGGTCGGTGCCTCACCGCAGGAGGGCCGCCGCCGCGTTCCGGTTCCTGATCCTGCCGTAAACAATGCCACCACAAGTGGCCGCCGTACCGTTCCGGCGGAATCCGAAAAGGAAACCGCCGGGAACAGGCAACACTGTATGCGGGCGTGGTGATGGCAGTGCACCGACCCCGCTGTCCGGAAGCTGTCTGCGGCCAGTCGTTCCGCCGCGAGCAGGCTGGCTCTTCGCGCCCTCCTGCCGGCGCGCGGGCGATGCCGGCAGGAGCACGTCGCCGGCGAACACGGCGCCGGCGGCGAGTTCTGGTGGGTGTCGGGGTGTCACGACCGGATGAAGTAGGCGCGGTCGGCTTCTTCGATGCGGGTGAGATCGGCCGGTCGGACCTGGTACCCGGTGAAGCGTGCGACGGCGGCCAGGCCCTTGGCAGCCCCGTCGCGGTAGTCGGCCAGGTCCAGGTCGGCGAGGTAGGGGTCCGCGGCGGCGGGCACCGGGCCGTCGTGGGGAAGCTCCAGCGTGGCGAGCAGCTCGCCGCCCTCGGCCAGGTTGAGCCGTCGGACCGCGTTGATGTTCCAGAAGATGCTGGCCGCCCGGCCCTGCGCCGACAGCGGGCGCAGCACCTCGGCGGCGCTGCCCATGAAGCCGTTGTCCTCGACGGCGAGCACCGCGCCGTCCACGGCGAGGAAGGACACCGAGAAGCGGTGGCCGGCCTGGTCCCGGGCCGACTGCAGGGTCGTGGCCGACTGCGGGTCGGCCTGGAACGCGCGCACCACGTCGTCGAGACCCATGCCGGTGATCACGGTGATGGTGGCGGCCTCGCTCAGGCCGCTCCGCCCGATCCAGGAGTAGGCCTTCTCCGGCCGCGGTGGGGTCGCCGGCTCCTGCTCGCCGCGAAGCCGGTAACCGAGGCGATCGGTCCGCTTGTGCACGATCTGGTCGGTGGCCGGCGCGGCCCACACTGTCAGCAGGTATGACTCGGTGCGGCTCACGATGTATCCGCCGGCCGCCGCCAGTGCCTGCGTCGCGGCAACGTCCGCCGCCCCCGCGTCTGCCGCCTCCACCGCGTCGTCCCGGCCCGTTGCGTGCACCCGTAGCCGGTACTCGCCGGGCCAGGGGGCGTCTGCTGCGCGAGACCGCCCGGCTCCACCGGTTCCCCGGGCCGTGCCGGGCCCAGCACCGAGGCCCCGCCGGCCGCCGCCGTCCAGCTCACCTCGACGACCTCGTCCCACCCGACGAGCTCGACCTGCTCCGGTGGTCCCGCGAGGACCGTGGTGGTCACGTTGACGACCGCGGCGGCGGAACCTGCCCGGATGACGGCACCACCAGGAACCACCTGAACCAGGCCGTTGCCGGCGAAGGCACCGTCGCCGGGAACCGCCGCCACCGGGAAGGCGCCCTCGAGCATGCCGAAGCAATGCCCCGCCAGGTGGACCTGCCCGTGTGCCGTGCGTGGCAGCAGGTACTCGGCGCGCCGCCTGGCGAGTGCCACCTGCGCGTAGGCAGGCGGCAGCGGTGTGTTGGTCAGCAGCTCGACTGCCGCGCCCAGCCCGACGCCGATCACCGCCGGTGCGTCGGCTCCGCCGCCGGGCACGCCCAGCTCGCGCAGCACCACGCCGGCGGTCGCCACCCCGAGGGCGAGATGGACCGCACCATGCCGCGCCGCCACCGCCGCCTCGGCAGCGGCCGCGTCCCGCACGGTCGGTGCGTCGGCCGCGTCGGCCGCGTCGGCCGCGTCGGGTGCGGTGAGTGCGTCTGGTGCGACGGTCAGCAGCGGTGCGATCCGAGGATGCTCGGCCAGTGCCCAGATCAGGTCCGCCACCAGCGTGGTCGCGCCGCGACGGACCTGATCGAGAGTGGTGACGGCGCGGCCCGCCTCGTCGTCCTCGCCGACGTAGACACCGGCGTAGAGGACCGAGCCCGACGGCGGAGGCGGCAGGAGCCCGGCCACCCCGGTCGGGGCGCCCGCGGTGGGGAGGCCGTCGACGGCCAGCTCCAGCGCGCCGAGCAGACGGTTGACGAGTGGTGACCCGAGCGCGCGCAGCGCCCGCAGGACAGGCGACTCGGCGGGGCCGGCCGGCCACGGCGGCACGAACACCTCCGGCCCGGGAACGCGCGGGGTGGGTGCGGGTCTCGGCGGCACCGACCCCGGTTGGCCCGCCTGAACGCCGTGCGGCCATGGTCGTGGGTACAGCGGAGGTGGCCCGGCCCGCCGTGATCTCGGCCGGATGCCGGCCTCGGTTGCCTGCACACGGAGGCGCCCGAGCTTCGCGGCCGGCCCGGGCGGTACTCGCCCGGCGAGATCCGGCAGCACCGCCGCGACGGCCACCGCGAGAGCACCCAGCACCGGCGCCGGAACCTGCATCCGATCGGCGGCCGAGGCAGGGCCGCTGTCGAGGGGCAGGGGCCTGCGGGTCGCCCAGTACCGAGCAGGGTCCGGAGGGCCAGGGAAGGCCGCCGTTTCCGTCACCGCATCGCTCCCGATCGTCGTCACCTGGCATGACCGGCGACCACCAGATGCTCCTGGTGGTCGGGCCGTTCCCCAATGGCGTGAACGTAGCGGGCGCCACCGACAATTCGTCGCTGCGCGGGACGGATCCCTCTCGGGTGACCGGTTCCCGCGCCCGCCGGCTTCGGTGCATCCAGACGCGGAAGCGCACGGGAAAGCGGCGGACCTGAACGAGGCGGCCTGGATGGCCTGGATGAGTTGGCCAGGACGAGGTGGCCGGGGATGGCGCGACCGCGGTCACCAGCGGTGCTGGGGCTGGTGCTTCGCGGTCGGCCTCGGTCGGACCGCCGACGCGGCAGGTGCCCCCGAACACCCTCCCCGTCCCGCGTCGGCGGTCCGACAAGTCTGATCCAAGACGGGTTTGCGCCACCGAACCTCGTAGCTTGCCGGTTTTTGTCTATCTCGCGGGGAAAATTGTTCTGCGACGACTGGTGCGGCGAGTGACGCCCCTGTCACGGCATCCGAGGTGTAGCCGTGGATGGATGATCGATCTTTCGTCGACCAGGTGTTGTTGGTGGGTGTCGCACCTGGTGGTCGCGGTGCTCCGGGCTAGGACAGACGCATTCCGGAGATCGCTCGGGCGACCACGAGCCGCTGAATTTCCGACGTACCCTCGAAAATGGTGTAAATTTTTGCGTCGCGATACATTCTTTCGACGGGGTGTTCGCGGCTGTAGCCGGCTCCGCCGAGGATCTGGACCGCCTTCTCGGTCGCCCACACCGCGACCTCGCCGGCCTTCAGCTTCGACATCGAGCCCTCGCCGGCCGTGAACTCGCGTTCGTTGCGCCCCATCCAGGCCGCGCGCCAGATCAGCAGCCGTGCCGCGTCGATCTCCATCCGCATGTCGGCGAGCGCGAACGACACGGCCTGGTTCGTGATGATCGGGCGCCCGAACTGCTCGCGGCCGCGGGCGTAGTCCAGCGCGTACTCGTAGGCGGCGCGGGCGATGCCCACGGCCTGGGCGCCGACCGTGGGGCGGCTGATCTCGAAGGTCGCCAGCGCGGTCTGCCCGGCCGAGCGGGTGCCCTCCCTGGCGAGGGCGAGGCGTTCGTCCAGCTTCTCCTTGCCGCCGAGCAGGCATCGCCCCGGGACGCGGACGTCGTCCAGGAAGACGTCGGCGGTGTGGGAGGCGCGCAGGCCCAGCTTCTTGATCTTCCGGGTGGCGCTGAGGCCGGGAGTGCCCGGGGGGACCACGAACGACGCCTGGCCGCGCGCCCGCAGCGCCGGGTCCACCGAGGCGACGACCACGTGCACGTTGGCGATGCCGCCGTTTGTGATCCACGCCTTCTGGCCGTTCAGGACCCATTCGTCGGTGGCCTCGTCGTAACGGGCCCGGACCCGCATCGACGAGACGTCGGAGCCGGCGTGGGGCTCGGAGACGCAGTACGCGGCCACCTTCGGATCGGCGGCGTCACCGAAGCAGGCGGGCACCCACTCGCCGACCTGCTCCAGCGTGCCCGAGGAGGCGATCCCGGCGACCGCGAGGGAGGTGCCCATGATGGACATGCCGATTCCCGCGTCGCCCCAGAACAGCTCCTCGGAAAGGATCGGCAGGGACAGTCCCGTCGGCTCGAACCAGAGCGTGGACAACGTGTCGAAGTTGTAGAGGCCGATCTTCGCCGCTTCCTGGATGATCGGCCAGGGAGTCTCCTCCCGTTCGTCCCATTCGGAGGCGGCGGGCCGCACCACCTCCGCTGCGAAGCCGTGTACCCACGATCGCAGCTCGGTCTGCTCGTCGGTGAGGTCGAGACTGAAGCTCATGGTGTCCCTCCGCCATCCCGGCCGGCGTTCCGGCGCGCCCCGGATCGACACGTCAAAGGCCCGACAGGTCCTACATTCTCTTTGAACTCCTTGAACCTACCGCCGGGTAGCCTGCGCGGCGATTCCCGGCGACCGAACTGACGGTGACGAGAGCGAGGCGGGAACGTGGCGGATGCGCCGGGTGTCGAGCACCCTGATGCCACCATCGACTACGACGAGTTCGGGCTGCTCCACGAGAACGCCGAGGAGCTGGGTCTTCCGCACCATGGTCGGCCGGACGTCCGCCGCGGTCACCTCGAGATCGAGCCGGGGCGCCGGCTGAGCTACCTGCGGTGGGGCTCGGCCGAGCCTGAGGTCGTCTTCCTGCACGGCGGTGGGCAGAACGCCCACACCTGGGATTCGGTGGTGCTGGCGCTCGGCCGCCCGGCGGTCGCCTTCGACCTGCCCGGGCACGGACACTCCTCCTGGCGCCAGGACCGGGACTACGGGCCGTGGGCGAACGCCGACGCGATCGCGGCGGGCATGCTGGCCGTCGCGCCGAAACCCCAGCTCGTCGTCGGGATGTCATTGGGCGGCGCGACCGCCATCCGCCTTGCGGCGATCCGGCCGCAGCTGTGCCCACGGGTGGTGCTCGTGGACGTCACCCCGGAGTCGGCCGCCAGGGTCCAGGCGATGAACACGGCACAGCGTGGAGCGGTGGCACTCGTCGGCGGCCCGCCCACCTACGACTCGTTCGAACAGATGGCGCAGGCCGCGATCAGCCTCAGCCCGCACCGCCCGGCCTCGGGTGTGCGCCGCGGGGTGCGCCACAACGCCTACCAGCGGCCCGACGGCCGGTGGGCGTGGCGCTACGACCTGGGCAATGCCAGCACAGGGAAGAACAGTCTCCTCGACATGGGGCGGCTGTGGGAGGAGGTGGGCGCGATCACCGCTCCGCTGCTGCTCGTGCGGGGTGGCGAGTCGCCGTTCGTGCACGACGAGGACGTCGAGCAGTTCCGTCGCCGCCTGCCGTCGATGCGCACCGTCGTGGTGGCCGGCGCGGGGCATTCGGTGCAGAGCGACCGGCCGCACGAGCTCGTCCGGCTGATCGAGGACTTCTGGGCCGGCTGAGACGTCCGGGCTGGCCGGGGATCGGGGCCACCTGGGCTTGACAGCCGAGAGTCGGCCGGCCTGACGGCGGGTAACCCACCCTCATGGCTGGAACAGACCCCGAGGTGGTCGTGGGAGAGCTGCTCGCGCGGCACGGTCGCACCTTCGCCGACGAGCTCGGTGTGGACGTCCCCGCCGACACGGCCGAGGCGATGTTCGAGCTGCTGGTCTTCGCGCTGCTGGCGAGCGCGCGGATCCGTACGTCGATCGCCGTCGCCGCCTTCCGGGCGTTGCGCGATCAGGGCTGGACCACCACGGCTGCCGCGATGAGTGAGACGAGCTGGGCCGACCGGACCCGCGTGCTCAACCAGAGCGGCTACGCGCGCTACGACGAGAGCACCTCGCGCATCCTCGCCGACGCGTGCGGCTATCTGCTGGACACCTACGACGGCGACATCCGGCGCCTGCGGGACGAGGCGGACCACACGCCGGAACGCGAGCGGCTGCTGCTCCAGAAGATCAAGGGGATCGGGCCGGTGGGCGCGGACATCTTCCTGCGCGAAGCCCAGGCGGCCTGGGACGAGCTGGTGCCCTATGCGGATCAGCGTGCGCTGCAGTCGGCGGGCGATCTGGGGCTGCCCAGAGACGTCCGGACACTGAGCGCGCTGGTCGAGCGCGAGGACATCCCGCGGCTGGTCGCGGCGCTGGTGCGTACCCGGCTTGAGCACGACGCCGAGGAGGTGCGCAGGCAGGCGGCCTCCCATGGAGGATGAGGCCGGCGGATGAGGCCGGCGGATGAGGCCGGGCGGGCGTCCGGGAGAAAACGTTCATCGTCACGTCTTCCGTCCGTCCCCCGCCGACCGGACGGACGTAGCGTGTGTGGTGGGACGAAAGTCGCGTCCGCGGCCGCGCGTCGATGCCTCGCCCCGCGGTGGTCGGTGTGTCGGTGTGTGGGGTGCTGGCCTGGGCGGCCGCCTGGCGGCGGTCGGGCTCCAGGACACGTCCTGGCCGGGGCGTCGTCAGACGGGATGATCTGAGTGTGGTGGGCTGTACGGGCCCACCATCGGCCATCCGCCGCCCGTTTCGACCTCGGCCAGCCAGCCGTGGGGAAGGAAATAAGGTGCCGACGACACGTGACGCGGAGCTTGCGCGCGAGCAGGCCTACGTCGACACCCTCTACACGCGCCTCGACGAGATCCGCGAGACCACGCGTGCCCAGCTCAGGCAGGTCCTGATGGAGGCCGGCACCGGTACTCCGCAGTCGATCGTGGAGCGCGACGTGTTCGCCGCGACGCATGCCGACCGGCTTTCGCGGCTCGATGCCGCCGAAGGGCGGCTGTGCTTCGGAGCGATGGACAACGTCGACGGGGGCCGTACCTACATCGGCCGGATCGGGCTTTCCGACCAGGAGCAGGAGCCCATCCTGGTGGACTGGCGTGCTCCTGTCGCGACCGCCTTCTACCAGGCGACGATCGCCGACCCGCGCGGGCTGGTGCGTCGGCGCCATCTGCGGACCCGCGGCCGGCGGGTCACCGGCATCGCGGACGATCCGCTGGACCCGCAGGCGTTCATGGCCGCCGCGAGCACCGGCGCCGGAACCGGCGCCGGAACCGGCGCCGGAACCGGTGCTGGAACTGGTGCTGGAGTCGGTGCTGGCAGCGACGTGCCCGAGTCGGGGGACACGATGCTGCTGGAGGCGCTGTCCGCTCCCCGCACCGGACGCATGCACGACATCGTCTCGACCCTGCAGGCGGAGCAGGACCGGATCATCCGTGCCGACGCGAACGCGGTGCTGGTCGTCGACGGCGGACCTGGCACCGGAAAGACCGCGGTGGCTCTGCACCGGGCGGCCTACCTGCTTTACACCCACCGCGACCGGTTGCTGCGTTCCGGTGTGCTCGTGGTCGGCCCCAGCCCTGTCTTCCTGCGATACATCGATCAGGTGCTGCCTTCCCTCGGTGAGACCGGGGTGATGTTCGCCACGCCGGCGCGGCTGTTCCCCGGAATCGAGGCGACCGGCGAGGAACCGGTCGCGGCGGCCGTGCTCAAGGGCGACGAGCGGATGGCCGCGGTGATCGCCGGCGCGGTCCGGGACCGGCAGCGAGTCCCCGGCCGCGGGCTTCGGCTGCGCCACGGTGAATACGGGCTCCAGCTCGATCGGGACACCATCGCCCGGGCCCGGACCAGGGCCCGCCGCAGCCGCCGCCCGCACAACTCCGCCCGTGGGATCTTCCTGCGCGAGCTGCTGAACGTGCTGACGAACCAGGTCGTGACCCAGCTGCCGAAGGGGTTGTTCGACCAGGAGGAGCGCGGCGAGATCCGGTCGGACCTGTGGACGGACCGCGAGGTGCGCCGGGCGCTGAACGCCCTGTGGCCGGTGCTCACCCCTGCCCGGCTGCTGGCCGACCTCTATGCCTCGCCCGACCTGCTCGGTCGCGCCGCGGGCACCCATCTCACCGCGGCCGAGCGTGCGCTGCTGCGCCGAGCCGATGCCGAGGAGGTCCGCTGGACCCCGGCCGACGTTCCGCTGCTCGACGAGGCGGCGGAACTGCTCGGCGACCTCGACGAACAGGCCCGCCGGGCGGAGGAGCGGCGGGCGGAGGCGGAGCGCACGGCGGAGCGCGAGTACGCCCACGGGGTGCTGGAGATGCTCGGCCTGAACGACAGGGTCGACGCGGACACGATCGCGCAGCGCTGGACGGCACCGCGGCAGCGCCGTGCCGCCGCCGAGCACGCGAGCGGTGATCGCTCCTGGACCTTCGGGCACCTCATCGTCGACGAGGCGCAGGAGGTCTCGCCGATGCTGTGGCGCCTGCTGTGGCGGCGGTGCCCCGGCCGGACGGCGACCCTCGTGGGCGATCTGGCCCAGGGTGCCCGCCCGGGGGCCCCGACGAGCTGGGGCGAGCTGCTGGGCCCGGCGGTGACCCACTACGCCGTTGAGCGGCTCACCGTGAACTACCGCACGCCCAGCGAGATCATGGACGTCGCGGCCGACGTCCTGACCGCCGCCGACCCGGCCGCCGTGGCGCCGCGCTCGGTCCGTTCGGTGGGTCGGCGCCCCCGCGTCGTGCGGATCGCCGTGAGCGCGGGGGAGGTACCGGCTGGGAGTTCCTCGGTAGCGGCGGGTGGTTCGGCGGCCGAGGGCGAGCTTGTGCGCGGCGTGGTCGTGGCCGCCACCGATGCCGCGGCGGAGGTGACCGGCGGGCGGGTCGCGGTGATCAGCGCACCCGGGCGGGTCGCGGCCCTCCGGGCGGCTCTGCGCGACGCGGCACCGGCGCTCGCGACACCGGGCCAGCCAGACGAGCCCGAGGCAGACGAGTCGGGCCACGCACGTGCAGGTCGGGCCCGACCGGAGCCCGACCTGCTGGACGCCCCGGTCGTGGTTCTCACCGTCGCCGATTCCAAGGGGCTGGAGTTCGACGCGGTGGTCCTGGTCGAACCGGCCGAGATCGTGGCTGGGCCGACGCGGGGCCTGGCCGACCTCTATGTGGCCCTGACCCGGGCCACCCGGGCTCTCACCGTGGTGCATGCCCAGGACCTTCCCGAGGTGCTGCACAGTCTGTCGCCCTGCGCCCCAACCCCGGGGTCGGGGCCGGGCTTGGGGTCGGGGCCGAGCGGAAACAGCGTGGCGACAGCGACCGCGGCAACCGATCTCGGGCGCGTGGCGCCGGCGGCCGAAGCGGGCGAGGAGACCGTCACGGGACGCCAGCTTCATCTGCTCTGGTGACATCGTCGGCTCTGGTGACATCGTCGGCTCTGGTGACATCGTCGGCGGCCGCGTCCGCATCTCCGCGGATCTGACGGTTGTACAGGCGCGCGTAGGCACCGCCAGCCTGAACGAGATCGACATGGCGGCCCTGCTCGACCACCGAGCCGTCGCCCATGACGTAGATGCGGTCGGCGTCGACGATGGTGGACAGGCGATGCGCGATCACGATGCGGGTGCGCCCGGCCCCCAGCCGGCCCAGCGCCTCCTGGACGGTGTGCTCGGTCGCCGCGTCGAGCTGCGAGGTCGCCTCGTCCAGGATGAGCACGGGTGGGTCGGCGATGAGCACTCGGGCGAGGGCCAGCCGTTGGCGTTCACCGCCGGAGAGCTGATAGCCCCGAGCCCCGACCTTCGTGGCGATGCCCCTGGGCAGCCGGGTCAGCAGCGGACCGAGGCCCGCGTCGGTGACGGCCGCGGTGATCTCCTCGTCGCTCGCGCCCAGCCGCCCGTAGCGGACGTTCGCGGCGATGGTGTCGTTGAACAGGTGCGGATCCTGGGGAACGACGCCGATGGTCGCGCGGAGCTCGCCCCAGCTGAGTTCCGCGAAGTCGGCACCGTCGCGCAGCAGCCTCCCCCGGTCGGGTAGATGCACTCCGGACAGCAGGTAGCCGAGGGTTGTCTTGCCGGCACCGCTCGCTCCGACGATCGCCGTCTTCTCACCCGCGCGAGCGGTCAGGTGCAGATCACGCAGCGCCCACCGGACCTCGTCGCCGGCCGGCTCCTCTGCCTCGGCATCCGCCTCGTCCTCATCCTCGACGTACCACCAGCGGCGCCGCACGTCTCGCCCTGCCGCGGACCAGGCATTCTGACGGCCACCGAGATAGCGGAACCACACCCCGTCGACGGTGATCTCCGGTGCCCGCAGCGCCGGGCCGGTGGGCTCGGAATCGCGTGGTGCCGGGCTCCGGCTTCCCGCACCCGGCATCGCGCCTGGATCCGGCACGGGTGATCGACCTGGTGCGGCCCGCTGCTCGCCGAGCGGCGTTCGCACCCGCGGCGTCGTCGTGGCTCGCGGGGCCGGAACCACGTGGCCACCCACAGCCGCACCCGAACTCGAACCGGCCGCCGGAGGGCCGACGGCCCGCCTGCCCGGTGCCGCCGGGTCGGCGCGCCGCCTGGGACGGGCAGGGGCGACCGGGCCGCCGCCGGTGGTAGTTGTGGTCGGCAGATTCCGCAGGTCAGGTCGCAGGTCGAGCAGGCCGAAGATCCGGTCGAACGCCACGCCGGCCTCGAGGAGATCGGCACGGCTCTCAGCCAGACCGGTGACCGGGCGGTAGGCGAACAACAGCGCGCTCGCGAAGGCGACCAGGGTGCCGACGGTCGTGCGGTCGGTGCTGACGAGCCAGATCCCGACGCTCATGACCGCGACGATGGCCGAGGCCGCACCGCCGGAGGACATGAGCTGTGCCTTGGCGGACACCTTGATCCGCTCCAGGGCGACCTGGCTGGTCTGTGCGGCGATGCCGGCAAGGCGGTCGGACTCATACAGGCTCCGGCCGAACAGCCGCACGTGCAGTGCCCCCGACACCCCCGTCGTGTCGGTGATCACCGCGAAATGCGCTGACCGCAGCTTGATGTGCTCTCGCGTGAGTTCGCGACCTCGCCGCCGGCCGAGCGTCATCAGCCCGAAGACCAACGGCGAAAGACACACGGCGACCAGAGCGAGGCGCCATTCGAGCACCGCGATGCTGACCAGCCCGACCGCTGCTGTCACCGCCGCGCTGATCGCGCGCGGAACCGACAGCGACACCGCGCTGCGTACCTCCGCGATGTCGTTCCCGAAAAGGGTGAGCACGTCACCGTGCCGCTGGCCCGGAAAGAAGGAGAACGGGAGACGGAGCAGGTGGTCATGAACAGCGACGGTCGCCCGCATCGAGACCCGCTCGCCCACGCCCGCGCCGACCAGAGTCGAGGCCGCGCTCAGGGCGGCCTGGAGGAGAAAGGCAAGCAGCAGCAACGCGACCTGCCCGACGAGCGCCGCCCGGCCCTGCGTGGTGCCGTCCTCCAGCAGGCCGTCGTCGACGACGGTGCGCAGGACGAAGGGCGCGACGGCCATCGACAACGCACCGACCAGGTCGAGCCCGACGATGGCGAGCAGCCGGCCGCCCTGGTCGTCGAAGAAGCGGACTCCGCGCCGGGCGCTGCGACTGGCGGTGAGGCGGGCCAACAACAGAGCCATCAGACGTGGTGCCAGGGGCACGCCGCGGGGTTCCTCGCCGCGACCACCGGTGGGCGCTGGTGAGGTTCGGCTGTTCATCGCCGCTGCCCTCCTACCTGCCGTGGCCGATGGGGCGGACTGCCGCAAACGACATGATCACTCCTTGGGAGATCCAGTCGATCAGCTCTCGGAGATCGTCCCCTGCGGGTGCGACAGAAATCGGCGTAGCGCGACGACGACTACGAGCGGACACATCCCACGCGGAGCCTTGCCGAAGGGTTGCGTCACATATGGCCTGATAGTGGAAATTCACAGATAACACGGATTGGCGCAAGGCGGTGACGTTGGTGGGTCACTGTGGTGCTGTGCGTACCAGACCTGGGACGAACCGTGCCGATGCCTCGGCCGCTGTGACGGCCGGGTCCGGACCATGCGGTCCGCTGCCGCGAGCGCGTGACCGGATGCCGCGAGTCCGCGCCCGGGTGCCGCGAGTCCGCGGCCGGGGGGCCCGGGCGGTGCTGGCCGCGCTGCTCGCCGCGGTCCTGTGCGGCTCCGCCGCGTCGTGCGTTCTCGGCGCGAGCAGCGCGCAGCCACCGTCGCCGAGCGGCACGGGCGCCGCCTGCCCGGGCACCCCGGGCGTGACTGCGGACGAGGTGCGGGTAGGGCTGCTGTATCCCGACTCCGGCAACGCGGCCTCGCTGTTCGCTCCGTTCCGCGCCGGCGTGGAGGCCCGTCTCGGCGTGGCGAACAGCGCCGGCGGTGTCCAGGGGCGCCGCGTCACCTACCTGCGCCAGGACGACGGTTCACAGCCCGCCGCGAACCGCGCGGCCGCCCGGACGCTCGTCGAGCAGCGTCAGGTCTTCGGGATCATGGAGTCGACCACGGCATCCGCGGGCTCCGCCGAGTACCTGCACAGCAAGGGTGTCCCGGTCACGGGGACGTCGCTCGACCCGGCCTGGACCGTCTACGACACCATGTTCAGCTATTCGAACATGATTGCGGACGGTAGCTCCGTCTCCACCTGGGGGGACTTCGTCGCGGAGCAGGGCGGCCGGACGGCGCTGATCGTGGTGACGAGCCTTTCCGCCGCGTCCGGCGAGTTCGCCGAGGAGCTGAGAGCGAGTCTGGAGATCGCGGGCGTGCGGGTCGTCGGCACCGTCGACGCGACCGGCCCCATCAACCTTCGCGCGATCGGGGACCAGGTGCGCGACAGCGGGGCCGACACCCTGGTGGGCGCGGTGACCGGCGCGGCGTTCGGCCAGGTCGTGCTGGGAGCCCACGCCGCCGGGGCGAAGCTACGGGTGATCCTCACGCCGTCCGGCTACGACCAGAGCATGCTCAAGCTCTTCGGGACGATCCTGGCCGGGGTCAATCTGTTCGTGGATTACCAGCCGTTCGAACTGGAGCTGCCCGGTCATCGGGCGTTCCTGGAGGCGATGGCCCGTTACGCGCCCTACCTGCCGACGGCGAACCAGCAGGCGGCGCTGTCCGGGTGGATCACGGCCGACATGTTTATCCGTGGTCTTTCAGTGGCTGGTCCGTGCCCGACCCGGCAGCGCTTCGTCGAGGGTCTGCGTGCTGTGCGTGACTATTCCGCGGACGGCCTGCTGCCCGAACCGATCGACTTCGCCAAGTCGTTCGGCGAGCTCGGGCGCTGCTACACCTTCATGCGGGTGAGTTCGGACGGCACTCGGTTCGAGGTGCTGCGGCCGGCGCCGCGCTGTGGGACGCTCGGGAGCTGATTTCTGCGTCGCGTATCGACTATCAGAATCAAACAGCGGCCTTCATGGGACCTACAGAAGGTCGACCGGGGACCTTCGTCCTGGGACTAACGTCCTAAGGTAGTGGGATCGCACCTGTCTGTCATTGCCGATGCGCCCTCGGTGATGAAAAGATCGAGACGTCGCCCGGGGACCCCCGACCCCGGGCGACGCGACGGGTCTCATCCCGAGCGTTGACCGGCTCCCGAGCGTTGACCGGCAGCCGGCACGCCCCGCGCCGCGGCCCGGTCGGATCAGAGGTCGACAACCTCATCAGAAGGCCGGCAATGCCGTCGACAACATCACAGTGGCTCGAGCGGCACAGTGGCCTGAGCGGCACAGTGGCCTGAGCGCCGCAGTGGCCCGCGTGACAACGCCACAGCGGCCCGAGCTCGGGTGCGGGTTGCGTGATAGGAGTCCTGAGGTGGGAATCGTGTCTCCGGGCTTTCAGGGCCGACCTCGCTCCGCCGGGGCGGTGCTGCCGCCCGGCCAGTACATTGCCGAGGACTTTCCCGTGCTGTCCGCCGGGCCCACTCCCCGGGTCGAGCAGGCCGCCTGGGAGTTCACCATCACGACGGAGACCGGCGTCGAGCACCGCTGGGACTGGCCCGCCTTCCTGCGGCTGCCCAGCCAGTCGCCGACGGTCGACATCCACTGTGTGACCCAGTGGACGAAGCTCGGCACCACCTGGGAGGGCGTCAGCCTCGACACCCTGCTCGGCGGCGTGGAGACGGCCGCGGAATATGCGCTGGTGCACTCGTACGGTGGGTACACCACCAACCTCCCCCTCGCCGATCTTCTCGACGGGCAGGCCTGGGTGGTGCACCGCTACGACGGCGCCCCGCTGGCACCCGAGCACGGTGGCCCGGCGCGACTACTCGTGCCACACCTGTACTTCTGGAAATCGGCGAAGTGGGTGCGCGGCATCCGCCTGCTGGATCGGGACGAGCAGGGCTTCTGGGAGCTCGCCGGATACCATGATCGAGGTGATCCGTGGCTGGAGCAGCGCTACCAGGGGGACTGAGCGAGCGTCTCGCCTGGCGGGTCGCCCGCCTCGTGGCGGTCCGGTCGGAGACCGACACCGCCCGCACCCTCGTTCTGGAGGCGCCCGGGTGGCCGGGGCATCTCGCGGGCCAACGGGTGGATCTGCGCCTCACCGCCGCCGACGGCTACAGCACCCGTCGCAGCTACTCGCTGGCCGCACCGGCCGACGGTGATCGCCTGGAGCTGACGGTGCAGCGGGTGCCGGGTGGCGAGGTCTCCCCGTACCTGACGGAGATCTACTCCGTCGGTGACCCTGTGGAGCTGCGTGGGCCGATCGGCGGCTGGTTCGTCTGGCGGCCCACCGACACCGCGCCGGTGCTGCTGGTGGCGGGCGGCTCAGGCCTGGTGCCGCTGATGGCCATGGTGCGGGCGCGCCGCGCCGCCGGCAGCAGGAGTCCGTTCCGCCTGGTCTGCTCCGTCCGCACACCGAGCGATCTCTACTACGCGGCCGAGCTGCGCGCGGGCGCGAGCCGTGATCCCGGGCTGGATGTGACCATCGCCTACACCAGGGCCGTCCCCGAGCACTGGACGTCGCCGCCGCGCCGGCTGCGCGCCGAGGATCTGGTGGCGGCCGGCTGGCCGCCGGAGTTCGAGCCGACCTGTTATGTGTGCGGCCCGACCGGCTTCGTCGAGGCGGTCGCTGACGCACTGGTCGAGATAGGCCACGCATCCGAACGGATTCGCACCGAACGTTTCGGGCCGAGTGGTTCGAGCGCCGGGACCGGACCCTCCAAGGTGTGAGACGGGGCGCTCATATGGGACGTGACGTGCGGTTTCCTGGTGGGATTGGGTGGATCGACCGTGGTCGGTGAGCCTGTGCTCCGAGCCCGGACGAGCTACTAGGGAGCGCGTCATCATGTCCGTACTGCAGTGTGGAACCGGGGAATGGCCGGGGCAGCACTACCTGCCTTCGTCGCCGAAGACGGTTACCTGGGGCCGTCTGCCAACCGCGGCGACCGAGCCGGTGCTGCAAGTGGCCTCCGGTGCCACGATCACCATCGACACCCTGTCCCATGAGGGCCTGATGGAGGACCAGGGCCGGGACCCGAAGGCCTTCTGGGCGGGTCATGATGTGGCCGGCGACGCCGTGCTCCAGGACGCGATCGACATCGCCAGGGAGGTCGAGCACTACCGCGGGCTGGACGGCCCGCACGTGGTGACCGGGCCGGTTCACATCGAGGGAGCACGACCCGGCGACGTCCTCAAGGTCGAGTACCTGCAGCTGACCCCGCGGGTTCCCTACGGGCTCGTCTCCAGCCGGCACGGCCGGGGCGCGCTGCCCGGTGAGCTGCCCATCGACGACAACGGCGTCCTCACCGACCGCTACAGCCAGTTCTGCGACGTGGACGTGGCGGCTGGCCGGGCCGTGATGCGGTACGGCGCGGGGCGGCAGATCTCCTTCCCCGTCGCGCCGTTCATGGGCCTCACCGGCGTCACCCCGGTGGGGGAGAAGGCGCTCAACACGGTTCCGCCCGGTCCGTTCGGCGGCAACCTCGATGTTCGCGACCTCGTCACTGGAACGGCCCTCTACCTGCCGGTCCAGATCCCGGGCGCGGGCTTCTACACCGGTGATCCGCATTTCGCCCAGGGGCATGGAGAGGTCTCCCTGACCGCCCTGGAGGCATCGCTGCGCACCACCGTGCGCCTCACCGTGCTGACCGGTGACGAGGCGGCACCGTTCGGCGCGGGGGTGAGTGGGCCGTTCGGTGAGACGCCCGAGCACTGGATCGCCGTCGGCCTGCACACCGACCTGGACGAGGCCATGCGGCTGGCGGTCCGGGAGGCGCTGCGGGTGCTCAGCCAGGTTCGGGACGTGCCGGTGATGGTCGCCTACAGCTATCTTTCCGCCGCCGCCGACTTCATGGTGAGCCAGGTGGTCGACGACGTGAAGGGCGTGCACTGCCTGATCCGCAAGCGAGACTTCCCCGCCTGGTAACCGCCGAGCGAACCGGATCGGGCCCGCCATCTGATGGGTGCGAAGAGAAGCATCCGACAGTTGTCTCCCGGCCGAATTTTTTGGAAGTCCGCCGGGCAGCGTTCTCTCGATTCTTTTCGGAATTGTGGTGCTCGTGGCGACGTCCAGGGCGTTCCGACTTTTCTTCGAGATGCGGCGGCTGCGCCGTCGGGGTTTTGTCGCGGAGGCGCTGGTCGTCGGAGTCGATATCGAGCGGGATACCGATTCCGTCGCCTGCACCCCGTGGGTGAGCTTCGTGACCGGCCGTCGGGCTGCCGGTCCCCAACCTGTCCTTCCTCGTCCCGCCCGACGACCTCGACGCACGGCCGATTCTCACCGTCCAGCCCGCGTCGTACTGACAGCTGCTGGCAGGCGATGACTCCCGCTAGATCTCGAGCTCGTCGGCCAGCAGGCCCCGGTGATGCACCGGGTCGCCGAACAGCAGCTCCGAGGTCTTCGCCCGCTTGAAGTACAGGTGCGCCGGATGCTCCCAGGTGAAGCCGATGCCGCCGTGGATCTGAATGTTCTCCGCGGCGGCCGAGAAGTACGCCTCGCCGACGTAGGCCTTCGCCATCGCCGCGGCGCGGGCCAGCAGCCGGGCGTCACCGGACGCGGCGACCTGCGCCGCGTGGTACGCGGCCGACCTGGAGCCTTCGACCGCGACCAGCATGTCGGCGCAGCTGTGCTTCACGGCCTGATAGCTTCCGATCGGCCGCCCGAACTGGACGCGCTCGCGGGCGTACCGCACGGCCTGCGCCAGGACGGCTCGGGCGCCTCCGGTGCTTTCGTTCGCCAACGCCACGCAGGCGAGCCGCAGAACTCGGGTCAGGAGCGGCCCGGCGTCCCCCTCGGCTCCGATCAGCCGGGCCGGTGTCCCGCTGAACGTCAGATCGGCCTGTTTGCGGGTCAGATCCATCACCGGCAGCGGTGACCGGATCAGCCCCGGTGCGTCACCGCTGACCGCGAACAGGGACAGGCCCCCGTCGGCCCAGGCGGTGACCAGGAGGAGGTCGGCCACCGCGCCGTCGAGAACGAAATGCCTGGTCCCGCGCAGCGTGTAGCCACCGTCGCCGGAACCGGAACGGGTGGCGACGATCAGCGGCCCGCCGTGCCCCGCGGCCTCCGCGGACCCGGTGGAACCACCGCCCGCCGTCGTGGCCGGTGCTGGTGCTGGTGCGGTGTCCACGCGTCCGGTCGGGCCGGCGAAGGCGAGCGTGCCGATGGACGAGCCGTCGACGAGCCCGGGGAGCAGCTCCGCGCGTGCGGCCGGGTCAGCCGCGTCCAGCAGGGCGCCGGTCGCGAGCACCGCGGAGGCGAGGAACGGCGCGCACAGCAGGAACGCGCCCATCTCCTCCAGGACGATCCCGAGCTCGACGAACCCGAAGCCGGAGCCGCCGTACTCCGCGGGCACGTGCAGCCCCTGCAGCCCGAGCTGCTCGGCCATCTGGCGCCAGACCGCAGGGTCGTAGCCGTCGGCGGTCTCCATCAGGCGACGGACCTCGGACTCGGGCGAGGTGCGTTCGAGGAAGGACCGCACGGTGCGGCGCAGCTCCTCCTGCTCGTCGGAGAACACGAGGCCCACGGTGCTCCTCCACAGGTCTGATGAGTTCGTCGTTCGGGTTCGTTCGGGGCTCGGTGTCGGGCGCGGCTCGGTAGGGGTCGCCGAGGCGGCCGCGGCAGGCCGAAGACGTCGCGGTAAGCGGGGGGTGCCCGTGAGGGCTGAGGTCAGCGGGGGACGTCGCGCCAGGGCACGCCCTTGTCGACACCGACATCGCCAGGCAGGCCCAGCACCCGCTCACCCAGGATGTTGCGCAGGATCTGCGACGTTCCGCCCTCGATGGTGTTCGCGCGGGAGCGCAGGAACGTCTGGGCGGCGTCACGCGGGCCGTCGCCGCCGAGCGGCAGGGCCGGACGTGTCATCCGGTACTCCGGGACGAGCGCGCCCCCGTTGCCCAGCAGATCGAGCAGGTAGGCCGCCGCGCGCCTGCTGTGCTCGGTGCCGGTCAGCTTCAGCACCGATCCTTCGGGCCCGGGGCGCCCGCGGCCACCGCCGTCGCGGCCGACCCAGACCCATGCGAGGCCGGCGTCGAACCGGGCGCCCAGGAACGTGCGCGGGTCCGTGGCCGCCGGTGGATGTGTGGCCAGGAGATCATCGACGATGCTGGTCAGGCCCTGCGCTGTCATGGTCTGGGACACCGCGCGCTCCTCTCCGCCAGCCCGGAACCTAACCGGTCCGCCGCGGTGCGGCAATCAGTGCCAACCGGGCCGTGGCCTCGGCGTTGCCCGCCGTCACCTGCCGTGGGGCGAGGTCAGCCGGCCGGCTCTGTTACAAATGGTCGGCGTTTACTCGCTCTGAGTGCTGGCACTTGGTCGCGCAATGCCCGTCCGGGAGACCTGAACGACCTGGGTCCCCGGACGGGCGACGCCGTGCGCGGCGGAGGTAGGGAGCTACGGATGAGCGGGTCTGGCGGGAGACGGCGGTATCGGCCCGGGTGCGCCTGGTGCGGATCGGGTCGACCGCGGTGGCCGGTGTCCTCACGGTCGGTGCGCTGGCCGGGGAAGAAGGGCGCTCGCACGGAGGTCGTCGCAGGCAGCTGTGATCGCGACAACGGTGCCTGGCTTTTCGACGGCCTGGTGAAGAACCAGGGCAAGGTGCCTACCGGATCGTCGTTGATTTCGTGACCGACGACGACAGCACCGTTGTCGACTGAGCCTGATCCGACGCCGGTCGGGGTCGGATGGACTATGGCACCCGACCCCGACCGCTGTCTGTCGTCAGCTGGCGAGGCTTGCGGTGTTCTGGCGGGCGGCCGGGGGCAGCTCCTCGTCGGGAGCGGACGGCCAGTTACGCGGTGAGGGGCCCAGCGCGCGGAGCTGCTCGACCTGAAGCCGCGCCCAGGGCGAGATCGCGAGTGCGCCGCTCATAACGTCCTCGACGAAGTTCGACCAGGGGAACCAGAATGCCTCAGCCACTTCTTCGGGGTTGATCTGGAAAGGTCCGGAAGTGCGGGTGAAGAACACCGGGCAGATTTCGTTCTCCACCATTCCGTCGTCCATCACGCAGCGGTAGCGGAACTTCGGCAGTGCCAGGTCGATGCGCCCCACCCGCAGGCCGAGTTCCTGCACGAGCCGGCGTGTGATGGCCTCGCGGAAATCCTCGCCGGGGGCGGGGTGCCCACAACAGGTGTTGGTGAGGACTCCCGGCCAGGTGGTCTTCTCCAGCGCTCGCCGCGTGACGAGAAGACGGTCGAGGTCGTCGAACACGTAGGAGGAGAACGCGAGGTGCAGCGGAGTCTGCGGCCCGTGGACGGTGGCTTTTGGGGTGGTACCGATGATGTCGCCGGACGGGCTGAGCAGGATGACGAGTTCCGGCGCCTTTACTGCCGCCCCGCCCGACCTGTGTGAGTCACGTGGACGAGAAATCATGTCCTGGGAACCAGGATGATTCGCGGTAGCCATGGGGGCATGTTATCCA
This sequence comes from Parafrankia sp. EUN1f, assembly GCF_000177675.1. Lineage (GTDB taxonomy): Bacteria > Actinomycetota > Actinomycetes > Frankiales > Frankiaceae > Parafrankia. Next base: position 40,729 of record NZ_ADGX01000034.1, on the reverse strand, counting down.
GGTCATGCTGTGAGGGCGCGTGATTTTCCGCACCGAGGTCGGGTGAGGGTTCGCCAATTATGGTTCCGGTGGCGGTCCGGCTGCCGTGCGCCAGCGTTTCGCCGCCGGTGCGGCGGCCTCATTCCGCGGGGCTCGTGCCGACCTGTCCCGAATCGCCTTCCGCTGCGGTGCCCGGGTTGTTGCCGACCGAGACATCGAACTTGCGCTGGTGACCGCACCTGCACTCACGGCGACGCGCCGGCCTTCCGAAGCGGTGTTCCGGCGGCGGTGCGGCACCCGGCTGCCGCCGACGGGCGCCAGCGCGCGCCGGCGTGTCTCGGTGGCCTGTCCTTCCCATCCGCCGCCCTGGTGCCAGCTGGGAAGGGGGGTGTCGGGTGGAAGACAGTCGGTCGCCGGCACGGTTTCGCGGCTCGCGTCGGCGCCCGGCCACGCCTCGGCCGCGCGGAGTAGGTGAACTCGGTGTGTGCTGGTGATTAGCGTGATGTTTCAATGGATTTTCGTTGAGGCCGCCGAATGTTCACCAGGCGGTGGCTGGTGGCGTGATTGCGGGGTGACTATCGTCCCTCGGGCGGCCCGGAGTTTTGTGAACAAGCGCTGCCCAAAATCCAGGAGGATCGATGGTCGACCGGCGGTCATTCATGCGTTCCGCATTTGTCGGTGCGGGCGTTATGGCCTTCTCCGGAACTGCTTTGGAGGTCGCCATGGCGGCCCCCGCGCAGCCCGGAACGAGCCCTTACGGAGCTCTGCTCGCGGCGGATGCCAATGGTGTTCTGCTACCGTCCGGATTCACCAGCAGAATTGTCGCGAGGTCCGGCCAGACGGTGACCGGGACGAGCTACACCTGGCACAACGCTCCGGACGGCGGTGCCTGCTACACGAATGGCACCGGCTGGATGTACGTGTCGAACTCGGAGGTCGGCAGCAGCGCCGGCGGAGCGTCGGTGCTGCGCTTCAACTCGTCCGGGACCATCACCTCGGCCCAGCGCCTCCTTTCCGGCACGAGCAGCAACTGCGCCGGTGGCGCCACCCCGTGGGGCACCTGGCTGTCCTGCGAGGAGACCTCCACCGGGCGGGTGTGGGAGACCTACCCGGCGACCGGTGCCACCGCTGTCGCCCGGCCGGCCATGGGCCGCTTCGCCCACGAGGCCGCGGCCTGCGACCCCGTCCGCCAGGTGATCTACCTGACGGAGGACAACACGAGCGGCTGCTTCTACCGGTTCCGGCCGACGACCTGGGGGAACCTGTCGAGCGGGACCCTCGAGGTGCTGTGTGCCTCGTCCGGAACCTCGGGCACCGCGACCTGGCAGACCGTCCCCGACCCGGACGGCTCGCCGACCGCGACGCGCAACCAGGTCTCCGCCGCCAAGCACTTCAACGGCGGTGAGGGCGTCCACTATGCGAACAACACCGTGTGGTGGACCACCAAGGGTGACAACCGGGTCTGGAAGCTGAACTGCGCCACCAACGCGTTCGAGCTGACCTACGACGACTCCCTGGTGACCGGCGGAAGCGCGCCGCTGACCGGCGTGGACAACATCACCGGTTCCAGCTACGGCGACCTGTACGTCGCCGAGGACGGCGGCAACCTGGAGATCTGCATCATCACGCCGACCGAGGTCGTCGCGCCGATCCTGCGCCTCTCCGGCCACGGCTCGTCGGAGATCACCGGCCCGGCGTTCTCCCCGGACGGCACCCGGCTCTACTTCTCCTCCCAGCGCGGCACCACCGGATCGTCATCCGGTGGCATCACCTTCGAGGTGACCGGGCCGTTCCGGACCTGAGCCCGTGATCTGAGCCCGTGATCTGACGACGGTGCCGTGCCACGCCGGCCGCGCGGCACCGTCGTCCTCCGGCGTCCTCCGATCTCGCGGGGACGGATCAGCCGTCCCGGCGATGCCACCTTTCGTGGGCTGATGTGTCGAAAAGGTGACAAACTAATCTGCGGAAGGTGACCAAAAATATCCTCTCAGTGCCCGTACTGCACATAGAGGGGTTCCAACGGTGCGACGCCACACCTTCCTGCTCGTCCTGCTTCCGGTTCTCGCCACCGGCCTCGTCGCGTGCGGCTCCGACGAACCGCGGCTGACACCCGACGCCTACCAGGGCGTTCTGACGGATCTGGACAAGGCCCTCGACCCCGCCTTCGACGGCGTCGGGGCGGCGCTGACGCCCGAGGACCTGTCGACCGCGCTCACCGCCACCGCCATGAGCCTGACCAGCCAGGCCGACAAGCTCGCGGAGGTGCGCCCGCCGGAGAGCGTCGACGCCGCACACGGGAAGCTGCGCACGGCGCTCGACGAGCTGGCCGCAGACCTCACCTCGCTGTCCCAGGACGCGCAGGACAAGAAACTGTGCACGGGTGGTTCCGGGCTGCCGAGGGCGGCCAGCGCCGACGGCGCCAACCAGGTGCGCCAGGCGGCGCAGGAGCTGACCACCGCCGACTCGGGTCGGAGCTTCACGGTCGGCGCGTTCCTTCCCGTCGGCACGCCGGACCAGACCCGTCGTCCCGCGAACGGCAGCCTGCCCGGCGGGCGCGGAGGTGGCGGCGGTGAGCTGACCGTCAAGGCGTCGTCGGACGCGGACGCGGTGGTGAAGCTGACCCAGGGCACCGAGGTCATCCGCAATGTGTACGTGCAGGCGGGCGGATCGACGACCGCCGACGGGATCCCCGACGGCAACTACGAGGTCTTCTACACGGTCGGGACCGACTGGGACGACGCGAACGCCCGCTTCACCCGCGACTGCGACTTCAGCAAGTTCGACGAGACGCTCTCGTACGACCGGTACACGAGTTACGAGCTGACTCTGTACGGCGTCATCAGCGGCAACGCGTCGACGAGCTCCGTCGACCCCGGTGCGTTCCCCGGCAGCTGACCCACGACCGCGACCCCGCTCGCCGACCTTCCGCCAAACAGGTGGAAGGTCGGCGGTTCGACCCCGCATCGGTGGTCGTCACGACAGGTTGAGCGCGTCCGCGACCGCGGCGAGATATTTGATGTGGCCGTCGACGGACTGCAGGCCGAGGCCCATCGTGACCACCGAGACGTGGGTACCACCCGCCTCGCGCCAGGCGTCGATCTCCGCCGTCAGGCCACTGACCCCGCCCTGTGGGAGCGCCACGTACTCCGCGCCGAAACCGTCGACCGACCTACCCAGACCGGTCACGCGATCACGGAGCCGTTCCCAGTCACCGATGACGTGGTCGACGCCGCCGCCACCGAAGAAGATGAAACCATCCGCGAGCCGGGCGGCCCGGTCGAACGCGGCTTCGCTCGCCCCACCGAGCCAGATCGGGACGGGCGACGCCGGTTTCGGCACGAGCGCGGCCCTGTCCACTCGGTCGAAGCGGCCCGCGAAGTCGACGACAGGTTCTTCGAACAGCCGGCGCAGCAGTTCGATCTGCTCCTCCTGCCGGGCACCGCGGGTACGGAAGTCCTGGCCGAGGGCGTCGTACTCGACCGGGTTCCAGCCGACCCCGACACCGAGGCGCAGCCGACCACCGGACAGCAGGTCCACGTCGGCGGCCTGCCGTCCGACGAGGGCCGTCTGGCGCTGCGGAAGGATCAGGACCCCTGTGGCGAAACCGATTCGCTCGGTGATACCCGCGAGGTAGGCGAACATCACGAACGGGTCGTGAAACGGGTCATGCTCGGTGTAGGGGCCTGTCAGCGGAGGCGTCCGACCGGCGTGGACGGCACCGAGCACGTGATCGTAGGCGAGGAGATGGTCGAATCCCAGTTCCTCGGCGGCCCGGCCCACTCGCCGGACGGCGTCGGGATCGCCTCGAAGTTCGTTCTGCGGATAGACGACGCCGATCTGCACGCGACTACTCATCACTTTTCTCCTGTCGGGCGCGGGACTTGATATAAGCACCGGGCCTACGCCCATTTCGGGTGGTTCGACGTCCGCGCGACATCATCGAGATTCTGCCTGGGTGGATCGCGCGGATCGACTCGGCGTCGTCGAGACCTCCGCCGCTGGTGTAGGTGCCGGCCATGGTCATCGCTCCCAGGCCGATCCGGGAGACGTCGAGACCCCCGAGAGATACGTGCTTCATCAATGGCTCCTTCTTACATTTCTTGCATTTCTCGCGTTTTCTGCAGAACGCCGCCATTGGCGTGCAACGCCCGAAGTCGGTATCCCCGTGGCGGCCCAGGGGCGGCGAACTGATGCAACCAGGCCGGGGGCATGCGAAGAAGGTGCTGCTGGCAGGTGTACCGGCAGCCCACTCCTCGAGTCCGGGATCGCGCCTAGCCTGGCCTGGTGGGCAACCGTGACGAGGTCAAGGCGTTCCTCACCTCCCGCCGGGCGAAACTCACCCCCGGTCAGGCCGGGCTGACCGCCCACGGCCGGGGCAGGCGGGTACCGGGACTGCGGCGCAGCGAGGTCGCAGACCTGGCCGGCGTCAGCGTCGAGTACTACGCCCAGATCGAGCGCGGTGACCTCGCGGGCGTGTCGGACAGCGTGCTGGACGCCGTCGCCCGCGCCCTACAGCTGGACGAAGCCGAGCACGCTCACCTGCTCGATCTGGCCCGTGCCGCCGGCCCCGCCGCCCGAACGCGCCGCCGGCCCTCGACCCGGCGGGTGCGACCCGGCCTCGAACGTCTTCTGGATCTGATGGTCGAGATCCCGGTGATCGTGAACAACGCCCGCCTGGATGCCGTGGCCGCCAATCCCTTCGGCCGGGCGCTGTTCGCGCCCGTCTACACCAGCCCCGTCCGCGCGGCAGGCCAGCCGGTCAACCACGCCCGGTTCACTTTTCTCGACCCCCACGCCCGCGACTTCTGGCTCGACTGGGAACGCGCCGCCGACGACAGCGTGAGCACGCTGCGCACCGAGGCCGGGCGCGATCCCCATGATCGGGGACTCATCGATCTGGTCGGGGAGCTCGGTACCCGCAGCGATCCCTTCCGCGTCCGCTGGGCGGCCCACGACGTCCGGCTGCACCGTACCGGACGCAAACAGATCCACCATCCGGCCGTCGGTGATCTGCATCTGGACTTCGAGGTGATGGAGCTACCCGCTGACCCTGGGCTGTCCCTGATCGCCTTTTACGCCGATGCGGGCTCGCCCGACGCGGACGGCCTGCGGCTCCTGTCTAGCTGGGCGGCCACGCAAGGCCCGGCCATCGACGCTCGGACAGCGGCGCCGGAGAAGCCGCAGGCGAACCACTGAGCCCTGACGGCGGACGAACAGGACAAAGTGCGATCGCGGAGCAGGCAAAGGCGACGTAACGTGCCCGCTCCGCGGCGCCGGCCCCGCCCAGCCGCTGGACGAGCCGGCGCCGTCGGCCCGCATGAAGGCACGGTTGACCAAAGGTAAGTGAGCACATACTTTTCACGTATGTCGCTCAGAGATGCCGATGCCTCGAACGGAGCCGTCCCGTTACGGATCCCTGCCGACTGGGCCGAGGCGACGCCCGGGTGGTTCACCGCGGCGCTGGCCGAGAGCTGTCCGGGCGCGGTTGTCGAGGACGCCACCCTGGCGGCACGCGACGACGGCACCAACCGCCGCGCACGCTTCGACCTGACCTACGCGGCGGGCTCCGGCCCCAGCAGGGTTTTCCTCAAGGCTGAGGGCATACACCGGGCCATTCACGCCCGTAACGGCAACCTGTTCAACGAGGCTGATCTGTTCGCCTCGGGTGTCCCGATTCCCGTTGATCATCCACGTGCCTTCAAAGTAATCATCGACCGCCCAGGGCTCGACTACCTCATCGTCATGGAGGACGTGACCAGGCGAGGTGGCGACCCACGGGACTCAACGCGTCCCATGACGGTGGACCAGGTCGCCAGCGGCCTACGTGGACTGGCGCGTCTTCACAGCCGCTACTGGGGCTTCTCCGCCGTCACCGAACCACATCTCGCCTGGGTCCAGACCTGGGCGCCGACCCAGGGATTCCAGTCGGGGCTGCGGACCTACACACCGAGAGGTCTCGAACGCGGCGCGTCCCGCCTCCCTGCCGCGGTCACCGCGTACGACGGCGACGGCCACGTCGACCTGTGGGCTCGCTACGTCGCCACGCTGAACCGCGGGCCGGTGACCTTGCTGCACGCCGACGCCCACATCGGCAACACCTACGTGCTGCCCGGCGACGACGTGGGCTTCCTCGACTGGCAGGTCGCCCGCCGCGGCGCATGGTCGCAGGACGTCGGCTACTTCCTCACAGGCTCGCTGACCGTCGAGGACCGGCGCCGCGCCGAGGCCGACCTCATCAACGAATACCTCACCGCGCTCGACGTACCAGACCGCCCAGCCCCCGACGACGCGTGGCTCCACTACCGGGCCTCCGCCGCCTACGGGCTCACGATCTGGCTGTCGACCCTCGGCACCGACGGCTACCAGAGCCACGAAGTGGCCCTGGCCCTCGCGGAGCGTTACGCGGCCGCCTTCGTCGACCTGGACACCGAAGCAGCCCTGGCCACGATCGAACAGTCCTAACCCCACTGAGGAGACCGCAGCGGTCCTGTTGCGACAGGCTCGTGGCGGACGTGTCGCCGGTGAAACCGGCCGAGGTCGTTCGGACGGATCGCAGCTGTGGCTCCAGTCCGTCTGGCGACGGTGGCCGGCCCGGACATCGGCGTGCCGTGGGCCCGGGACGTCGGGCCGCGCGCCGTGCTCGGAGCGCGGCCCCGTGCGGGTCACCCGGCAGTGGCAGCCGGTGCGTGGGTGGTGGACGTACGACGGTGTGACCGCGCGTTTCCAGTGGTAGGCGGCCCGTCTATTCGATCGGGGATGGAGATCGCGGGGGCGGGATCGTGGGTTGGCGGTTCGGGTTGTGCCCGGTTCTGTCCACCATGACCTGCGGAAATAGCGGGATTTTTCCATCATCGGATGATCGTTTTATGGCAACCGGTGTGGCAACGGGGCCGTGCGATCTTGACGGTGATCTGTCCTGGACCCCGGTTGGGCCCGCTGTGGGCGGGCAACCTCAAGGGGGTGACGGCATTTGTCGTGGAGTGTTCGCGACCGGGCATGCCGGTGGGCGAGGCGTGTGGATCGCGCATCTTCTGGCGATCATGGACGTGGAGGCCCGGCTGTGCGCGCCGTTTGGAGGAGAGGCGGGGGCGGTGCTCCCGACGCTGGTCAGGCGCAGTGGCATCGTCGCCCGGCCGGTCACGGTGAGCGGGGAGAACGGAGGCTATGTGCACGACCGGCGCGCCGAGCGGCGGGAGGTCGTGGCTACCACGCCGCAGCCGCGGCTCTCGGCCACATCGCAGACGCGGCGGCTCTTGCCGCCGACGCATCCCCGGCGCTGATTGTCTTCGTCGGCGTCCGCGGCGCGTTCGGGCCGGCTCCCGACCTCGTGCTGTCCGGAATCAATCACGGGCCGAACGCCGGGCAGGCCGTACTGCACTCCGGCACGGTCGGAGCGGGTCTCACCGCCGTCACCCACGGACTGCCGGCGATGGCGGTCTCGTCCGTCGCGACGGACCCCTCTCACTGGGAGTCCTCGGTGATGGTCGCCGGCCGTGCCATCAGTGGCTGGTGTCGTACGGCGGGCCACCGTTTCTGCTCAATGTCAATGTGCCCGACCTGCCGCCCGAGCGGCTGCTTGGGCTGCGGCCCGCGAGCCTGGCCACATTTGGCGCGGTGCAGGCTCGGATCGGCGAGCGGGGACGCGGCTATGTCACCACCGGGCGACGCTGATGCCTGACGTGTCGCGCGACGTTCCCAAGGCCTTGGGAACGGCTGCGCGGAGCTCACTTCGTCAAGATTTGGAGGAGATGAAATGTCGACAGACGCCATCGTGCTCCTGAAGGAAGATCACAAGGCGATCAAGGCTGCGTTCAAGCGTTTCGAGGAGGCGGGGAAGAACGCTCACGCTACGAAGGGCAGGCTTGTCGATAAGATCATCGAACTGCTCACGGTGCATACCTACATCGAGAACGAGGTCATGTATCCGGAGGTGTGTGGTCTGCTGCCGACGCTGGAGGACGACATCCTTGAATCGTACGAGGAGCATCACGTCGCGGACCTCCTTGCCGCGGAGCTGGCCGCGCTCTCGCCGGAGGCGGAGCGTTTCGATCCCAAGGCGGCGGTTCTGATCGAGAACGTGACCCGCCACATCGACGAGGAAGAACGGGAGTTGTTTCCCCGGGTTCGGGAGGCGCTTGGCCGCAAGCAGTTGTCCGAGATCGGGGAACGGTTGCTGGAAGCGAAGAGGAAGGCTCCGGACAGCCCGGCCCAGCCGAGCGCCCTCAAGAAAACTGTCGACGCCATCATCAAGTAGTAGCCCTGCCGCTCCAACCGCGGCCGATGGTGTCGTCACCGTTCGGGGCCGGAGGCGCGTTTGGGGTCGGCCCCGCTGGAGACCCGGCGCGATGGTCCGCTGCGTTGGTGCCAGTCCAGGCACATGACTGTCGCGTCGTCCTGGAGGTCGCCGTCGCAGGCGTCGAGGACGAGCCTGGCAAGGTGCTGGACGAGTTCCCGGGGGTGCAGGTGGCTGTTCGCCGAGAGTTGTGCGGGCAGGTCGATCCGGGCGGCGTTGCGGTCGATCATTCCGTCGGTGACGAGAAGGAGGCGGTCGCCTGCGCGCAGCTGCAGATGACGGACGGCGTAGGCGGTTTCCGGGAACATTCCGAACGCGGGCTCCGGCGGCCAGCCGATCTGTTCGACCATGCCACCCCGCATGAGGTAGAAGGGAATGTGGCCGGCGTTGACAGCGCGCAACGCGCCGCTGGGCAGGTCGATGTGGAACAACAGGCCGGTGACGAACTGCTCCAGGTTGGAGTGTTCCACCATCAGGGCGTTCACGTGGTCTGCCATGGCCGCCAGATCCCGCGGGGCCGGTACTTGGCGGATGTTGCGCAGACCGTTGACCGTCACGGTGGCCAGGAGGGCGGAGGCCAGCCCATGACCCATCGCGTCCGTCAGCGACAGGTACAGGTCGGCCGGTTCGAAGGAGTAGTCGAAGGTATCCCCTGCGACCGCGGCTGATGGTTCCAGCCAGCCGGCGATCGAGGCCTGCGCGCTTTCACAGGTGAACGAGTCCGGCAGCAGCCTGCGCTGGATCTCTGCCGCGAGTTCGAGGGGTACCGAACGCCGTCCCCATTCGAACAGGTCAGTGTAGCGGCGGTTGAGGACGACCGTGTAGGCGAACAGATGTGCGGCCTGGGAGATCTCGGTCGTCAGGTGGTCGAGGTGATCCGCGATGGTGGTTCCGACGGGCGCCGCACCGGCGCCGTCTTCGGCCGCGGGCGCGGGGAAAACGACCTCGATCACCCCGATCGCCTCGCCACGACCGGTGACCGGCGCGACGATGAGGAGCCGATCACCGTCGAGGTCCGAGGACGGGCGCTGGGTGCGCAGTACCCGGCCCTGCAGGGTGCCGTGCACGCGTACCTTCTCCATGACCATCGCACCGTCGCGGGGGCTGGAGAACCTGGCGAGGATGTCGCTGGAGTAGTCAGCGATCAGGAACGACGCGCTGAGGGCTCCCAGGTCCTCTTGGAGCCGCGTGGTGAGTACATCCGCGGCGTCGGCCGGTGCCGCCCGCTCGATCGCGTCCAGCAGCGCCATCGCGTCAAAGACCCCATGCTCACTCACTGCATTCAGCATAGGCGAGTACAGTCACGCCGGGCCGTGGCGGGATGGTCTCCTCGAAGCTGTGTGCCGTCCGGTCGTATGACTGGTAGCCGCCGCCACTCCACAGCAGGCGGATGATGTCGATCGCCTCGCGCAGCATGGCGTGCCGCTGTGTGATCGCCTGATACTCCGGCCCACGACGTGCTTCGTTGAGCCGCTCGCCGGAGCCGAGGCCGAGGGTGAAGCGGCGGTCGCTGAGCTCGCCGAAGTCGAAGCCCGCCTCCTCGGCCGCCACGGCCTGTCGGACAATGTCTTTTGGCCCGAAGGCCTCCGTCGTGAGCTTGTAGCCGATTCGCATCGCCACTCCCTGCTCGTTCCGCGCCGTTGCCGCGCTGCTCGTTCCGCGCAGTCAGGCGGTCCGCCGGTTCCCTTCCCGCCGGGAGCCTGCCCGGCCGGCATGCGCGAAATCGGGCCGAGGTCACGCCGGGGCGAGACGGGTTCTACCTCGCTGCCTGCTCCAGTCGGGTACGGGTGAAATGGAGGATGTCGGAGCCGGCGACCGCCGTGAGCACCGCGGCGGCGAGCCGTTGCCCGGGCGGGTCGCCGCACCAGTCACGGGCCCCGCCCGCCGCGGCGGCGGAACAGGCTCCGGCGGCTTGGGATGGCGGCCAGCGGGCAACCCGAGGGCATGGGTCATGTGACCAACGAATCGGATCCGCGACTGTTGGGTACCTATCTCAATGATCACCTCGCTGGTGCCGGCACTGGCGTCGATCTCGCGCATCGGCTGGCGCGGGTGCACCACGGCACTCCAGCCGGTCCCGCGCTGGCACGCACGGCGGCCGCGGTCGAGCAGGATCGGGCGACCCTGCTACAGATCATGGGGATGCTCGGAGTGCCGCGACGGGGCTACAAGGAGCTGGCCGGGCGTGTCGCGGAGAAGGTGGGCCGGCTCAAGCTGAACAACCGGCTGCTGAGGCGCTCGCCGATGAGTTCGGTGATCGAGCTGGAAACACTGTGGCTCGGCGTGAACGGCAAGTCACGACTGTGGCGGACGCTGCGGGCCGTCGCGAACCGCGACGCGAGGCTGAGCCCCGAACTCCTCGATCATCTCCTCGATCGCGCCCGGGAGCAGGCCGACGAGTTGGAGGACCTTCGCGGGCACGCCGTCAACGAGGCGTTCGCCGCACAGCCTCACCGCGTCTGACGGCCCTCTCCCCCTACTGCGAGGAGCCGCTGGCTGGTCCGGAACCACGCTTCCATCCCGCATGAATGCCGTTCAGGTGGAAACGCGGAACGTGTTGCGAAACGATGTGATACCGAAACGCGGAATGTGATACCTCGGTGCCTGCCGCCCGCGTGAGCGCGGCCGACGAGCTACCGAGGTCGAGGTCCCGGTGCGTCCTCTTCCGGCAGCCTCTGTCCGATTCCGAGTAGTAGCAGCATCTGTTCGACCAGGTCTGCCCGGCCGGCTCCGTCTCGGTGATCCGCTGGATTCCCGGAATCCAGCCAGAAACTCTCTTTACCTGGGCTGCCCTGTTGCATTTCTCTACCGTATTCCGTGTCGCGCCGACGATCGCCGCAGTGAACAGGTCCGGCGGGTCGGGGCCGGACATGGCCGTTGTGCCCAGCAGCCGGGGGAGGCCCGCCCGCTCCAGCATTGGGCGGGGGCGGACGGTCCGGTCTCCTCGTCCCGGGTGAAAGCGAGGTCGCCGAGGCTGATGATGCCGACGGGCTGAGTGCCTTCCACCACGGGCAGCCGCCGGACCGCGCGCACGTCAACGACGAGGACGTCGCCGGCCTCGGTCTCCCGCGTCGCCCGTGCGGCCTCGGCGAGGGTCTCGTCCGGCCGGACGATGGTCGGCTGTCGGGTCATCACCCCTGCCACGGCGGTAGCCATTCCGATCTCCTCTCATCCACACGATTTATCCGGTCTGCCCGGCTTTGACATCCGGGGTCCAGCCCGACTGCCGGAGGAAAACCGCGGTATCGCCCTGTCGGCGGATGCGTTTTGGTACCCGCGGTCCGGGGACGGCCGTCGAAGGCGGGCGATGCCCGCCGGGAGCACGTCTGTGTCGGTGCGCGCCCGCATGCGGAACCAGCGGGCCGGAACAGGAGACCGGAACCAGAGAGAGGACACCCTGGGATGAGCCAGACCGTCGGAGACCATGTCCTCGCTCGTCTGTGCGAGTGGGGTGTCGAGCAGGTGTTCGCATATCCAGGTGACGGGATCAGCGGATTGCTGGCGGCGTGGGGCCGGGCCGGGAACCGTCCGCGTTTCGTACAGGCGCGGCATGAGGAGATGGCGGCGTTCGCGGCGGTCGGGTACGCGAAGTTCTCGGGGCGTGTGGGGGTTTGCGCGGCGACGTCGGGGCCGGGGGCGATTCACCTTCTCAACGGGCTGTACGACGCGAAGCTCGACCATGTTCCGGTGGTCGCGATCGTCGGCCAGACCGATCGCTCGGCGATCGGTGGGTCATATCAGCAGGAGGTGGACCTGCTCAGCCTGTTCAAGGACGTCGCCAGCGAATACGTGCAGATGGTGACCGTCCCGCAGCAGCTGCCGAACGTGCTGGACCGGGCTTTTCGGGTTGCGCTCGCCGAGCGTGCGCCGACCTGCGTGATCATTCCGGCGGATGTCCAGGAGCTGGCCTATTCGGGACCGTCGCACGAGTTCAAGATGGTTCCCTCCAGCCTGGGTGTCCGCTGGCCGGAGGTGTCCCCGGATGACAACGGGGTGCGTGCCGCGGCGGAGGTTCTCAACGCCGGGCAGCGGGTCGCGATGCTGGTGGGGCAGGGCGCCCGGGGTGCGCGGGCGGAGGTGGTGGAGGTCGCCGACCTGCTGGGCGCGGGGGTGGCGAAAGCGCTGCTGGGCAAGGATGTGCTTCCGGACGACCTGCCGTTCGTCACCGGGGCGATCGGCCTGTTGGGGACCCGGCCGAGCTATGAGCTGATGCGGGACTGCGACACGCTGCTCACGGTTGGGTCGAACTTCCCGTACACCCAGTTCCTCCCCGAGCTGGACCAGGCCCGGGCGGTGCAGATCGATGTGGACGCGAAGTACATCGGGATGCGGTATCCGTACGAGGTGAATCTGGTCGGTGACGCGGCGGCGACTCTGCGCGCGCTGATTCCGCAGCTGCGGCGGAAGGAGGACCGCGGCTGGCGGGAGACGGTGGAGAGCAACGTCGCCCGCTGGTGGGAGACCGTGGAGCGGGAGGCGTTCGTCGAGGGAAAGCCGATCAATCCCATGCGGTTGTTCTGGGAGGCCTCGTCGCGGCTGCCGCACAACGCGATCCTCGCCGCGGACTCCGGTTCGGCCGCGAACTGGTACGCGCGTGACCTGCGGTTCCGCGGGGAGATGCGGGGATCACTGTCGGGCACGCTGGCGACGATGGGCCCGGGCGTGCCCTATGGCATCGGGGCGAAGTACGCCCATCCCGACCGGCCGGTCATTGTCTTCGAGGGTGACGGGGCGATGCAGATGAACGGGATGGCGGAGCTGCTCACCGTCGCCCGCTACTGGCAGGAGTGGGCGGACCCGCGGCTGGTGATCGCGGTGCTGCACAACAACGACCTGAACCAGGTGACCTGGGAGATGCGGGCGATGCAGGGCGCGCCGAAGTTCCCCCAGTCCCAGACGTTGCCCGAGGTGTCCTACGCGGACTTCGCCCGGTCGATCGGGCTCGACGGGATCGCCGTCGACGAGCCGGGGCAGATCGGCAGTGCCTGGGACCGGGCGCTGGCGGCCCGGCGGCCGACCGTGCTGGACGTCCGCACCGATCCCGACTTCCCGCCGATCCCCCCGCACGCCACGTTCGACCAGGCGCGGGACGCCGCCGCGGCCCTGCTCAAGGGCGACGAGAACCGCTGGGGTGTGCTGTCCGCCGGTTTGCGGACCAAGGCCCAGGAGCTCCTGACCCGGCGGGGCTGATCCCAGACGGAACCAGCGATACGGCCGGAACCGAATGACACGGTGCGGGCGCCCAGGGCCTCGGCGAGCAGCTGGCTGTCGACCACGGGCTTGGTCGCGATGTTGAACGCTCCGTGGACGTTCCGCGGCGAGGGCGAGCCGGTAGGCCTCGCCCTCGACTCAGCTCAGGCGTCACGAGCCGCTGCGGCGGCGGGCCGCTGCGGTGGCTCGCCGGTTCTCCTTCCTGATGGCCGCGATGAGGTCCGCCTTCCGCATTGTCGAACGACCTGGTATTTCAAGATCTCCCGCGATGTCGCGCAGGTGTGCGACGGAGGCGTTGGCGTCGACGCCTTCCGCCGTCGGAGACGGATGACTGAGCGCCTGCCCGGTCGGCTTCGCCGCCTGCTCGTCCGATGGGCCGGCAGCTGCCTTCGGCTGCCAGTGGTCGCCGGCCTTCTCATGGGTGTGCTTGAGGGAGGCGAATGCCGCTCGGTGCGCCCGCTCTCCCTCCCCGTACGTCTCCACGGCCGAATCGTGGGTCTTCTTCCAGGTACGCACGGCTTTGTCATCCGAACGGGCCACTGTCGACGGGACCTCGGAGCGAGCCTGTTGCGCCTGCTGCTTCTTGTTGGTCTTCTTGTTGGTCATGAAGTACCGATTCCTCTCGCCCGACTCGTTAATCCGGCACCACCACCACCGCTGGCTGCGCTGAGCGCCCTGGACGTGCCATGAGGGGGTCCCTCCGCTCTCGCGGTCGCAGGGAGGCTGCGCCGCGAACAGCACGTTTGCGCCGACATCGAGTGGGCATGGGAACGCACGCAGGGGTGTTTCGGGTCGACCTGCCCTCCACGGACCCGAGAGGGGTCGACAGACCTCATGTAGGAGCCATGCCAACCGACGATCCGGCGGACGGGCGACGGGCATCGCAGATGGCCGCGGGCAGAGGGCTTGCCACTGTCGCAAGTCGTTGCCTTGAGGAGTTCGGAACGCTGGTGGGCCAGGCTCCCGAGCGGGTCACCGGGGCACGCAGGACAGACTCCGGGTGGTCGTTCCTGGTCGATCTGATCGAGCTGGAGCGCATACCGTCGACTACCAGCGTGATCGCCACCTACCGACTCGACGTTGACGACACAGGCTGCCTGATGGGCTACGAGCGGCTGCGGAGGTTCGTGCGTGGCGCCACCGACTAGCCGCCGACCCGCCGCGGGAATGCGGTCCAGGCCGGATGTCGTGTTTGTTTGACCCGGGGTCGCATGACCCTCGGAAGATCGTGAGTCATGACGATAGATCGCGCTCCTCTCGCAGGCTCCGCGCGGCTGCGCACGCTGAGCGGGCGGCACTCGGACTCTCTTGCTGACGTGCTGGAGAGGGTGCTCGACAAGGGAGTCGTCATCGTCGGTGACGTGGTCATCAGTGTTCTCGACGTGGAGCTCCTCACGCTCAAGCTGCGCCTTTTCATCGCATCCGCCGACACCGCCCGCGAGATGGGCCTGGACTGGTGGACCACCGACCCGTTCTACAGCCGTGAGGCACGGTCGTTGCAGCAGGAGCAGGAGCGAGAGCTGCGCGAGGAGACCGTACGGGCGCTGCACGCGGAGAACGATGAACTGCGCTCCAGGCTCGCCCGGTTGGAAGGCTCGGCCGGCCAGGCTCGTCCCCACCGGGAACCGGAGGCGGTCGAGTCCTCGATGCGGCCGCTCGCCGGGCGCCGGGCGGCGGCGGTCCGCCGGGACGAGTCGCGGCCGTTCTGGGAGGAGGACGGGGGAAGGAGGTCTGACCGTGGACGCGGCGGACGCTGATCTCGGCTCTTTCGACGAACTGGCGGCCCGGCTCGCGCCCGCCGTGCTGGCCGACGCCGTGGCTGAGGCCCGCGAGGTCGCGCGTGCGCAACTCGCGCAACTCCTGGCCCAGGAGATCACCAGAGTCGCCTGCGAGCGAACGGCCGCAGGCCCGCCCTCCGCTGCAGAAGGTGCGCTCTCGTCTCCCGCGGGCCCGCCCTCGGCCGGGGCGTCCCGCGCATCGGTGTCCTGCCCTGCCTGGCCGGAGTCCCGCGGCGACCACCGAGCCACCGGCGACCGCCTCGCCACACCTCAGCCTGGAGGCCGCGACGAACCCAGGTGGGCCAGCGGTCGCAGGTGGGCCAGCGGTCGCGACGGCCGGCCAGTGGGGAGCGAGCGGAATCGGGCGCTGTACGCCTATGGAATCGTCCCTGCCGGTACCGATGTCGACGACCTGCCGGGCCTCGCCGCGGACACCGATGCCCGTGCCGTCACGCGTGGCGGGGTCTCGCTCGTGGTCTCGGCCATCGACCCGGCGCTGCTGAGCGACATCGAAGAGGACCTTTCCGAGACGGGACGTCTCGCCGCCTTGGCGCGCGGCCATGACCAGGTTCTGCGGGAGCTGCAGGACCGCGCCGCGGTGCTGCCCCTCCGGTTCGGGACCGTTCTCGCCGGCGAGCGTGAGGCCATGGGCGTCCTCGACGATCCCGAGGCCGAGCTGACCGGCGCGCTCGACGCGCTGCGCGGCGCGCGCGAGTGGGGCTTTCGGATCGACGCCGATCGCTCGACCGCACCTGACCCGGCCGGCCTCGCCGCGGACGAGTCGGTCCCGACCCCGACCGGCTATGCCGACGCGGCGGAACTGGCGAGAGCGGGATCGACCGGGGATGGCGACACCACCACCAGCCCGGGCGCGGGTACCGCGTACCTGACGGCCCGCCGAGACGAGCTGTGCGAGGAGGAACGACGGCGCGAGGAGATATCCCGCCTCGTGGACCGGACGCGCCGGGAACTGCTCGCGCACGCGCGTGACGTCGCCCGCCGCCCGAGCCGGCCGGACCGGATCCTCGACTGCGCCTACCTCGTCAACCGCGACGAGGAGGAGGAGTTCCTCGACGCGGCCGAGCGGCTGGCCCCGCCGCTGGCGGAGGTCGGTTACGCCGCCGTGGTGACAGGGCCGTGGCCGCCTTACTCCTTCGTCCATCTGACCCTCGGCGGGGACGGGATGTCCGGTGCTGGAGCCGGACCCGGGCCGGGAGCCGGACCGGGTTCGGCGGAGGCTTCCGGCGCGGCGGAAGCGAGGCGATCCGACCGGTTTGCCGTCCCGCACGGCGGGTGGCCGGATGACGGTTCACTGCACGAACCAGGTGAAGAGCGTGACTGATCAGCGATTCGTCCCGACACCGCGGTACCGCGGCGGTGACGCCGGTGCCCGGCGACAGCCACGGGGCCGGGTGGGAGGGCCGCCAGGAACGGGTGAGCCGGGGCTGGAAGGGCTCCCGCGGCTGGAAGGGCTGCCGCAGCACTACCAGGGACCTGCCCGCCGCTCAGCGCGCGGAACCGCCTCGGCGCCCTCGCGCCGCCCGGGGCGCACCGCGCGGACCTCGGCGCAGCCGCTCGCGGACCTGTTGGACAGGCTTGTCGACACCGGCGCGGTCGTCAGCGGCGACGTGGTCGTCGCGCTCGCCGGGGTGGACCTCCTCCGGGTTGATCTCCGCCTGCTTCTGGTCGGCGTCCAGACCGCGCTCGAAGGAGCCGGCGAGGTCCGGCCATGACGACCGCCGGGCATCGTGACGGCCAGCGCCTGCGACTCGACGCGGACCCAGAGGACGTCGGGCGCGGGCTCGGCCAGCTCGTGGTGGTCGTCCTGGAGCTGCTCCGGGAGGTCCTGGAGCGGCAGGCCATCCGCCGGATGGAGGGCGGTGGGCTGACCGCCACGCAGATCGACGATCTCGGCCGTGCACTGTTGGAGATCCGCGCCAGCCTGGTGCAGGTACGTGAGTCGCTGGGCCTGTCGGAGGAGGAGGCGCAGACCGCCGTCGCGCGAGCTGGCCGGCTGCTCGCCGCGGACGACGGCTGGCCCGGCCCGCGGGCCGCGGCCGATCCCTCCTGGGAAAACCCCCGGGGCGCTGGTTCCCGGGAGAAGGCGAGGACTGTGCCATGACCGTCGCCAGCTATCCCATGGGACGGGCACCCAGACCGAGTGGACTGGCCGACGTCCTCGACGTCGTGCTCGACAAGGGCATCGTCATCGACGCCTACGTGCGTGTCGCGCTGGTCGGTATCGAGATCCTCACGATCGACGCGCGCATCGTGATCGCCAGCGTCGACACGTACCTCCGGTTCGCAGAAGCCGTGAACCGGCTGGACATCCAGCCGAAGGAGCAGGTGGAGGGGCTGCCGGGACTCATGCGGGAGGTGACGGACGGCACGTCCCGCAACCGGGTCAAAGGAGCCCTGGGCGGGCTCAAGGAAACCGCCGAGGACGTCGCCGAGGTCCTGCGCGGGACGCCGTCCGACTCCGGCGTCGACGCGCGGGACCTGCCCGCCGGGCGATCCGCTCCGGCGGAGCGCCGAGGTGGCCGGGGAGGCTGAGCCATGCCTGTCGTGCTCTACGGAATAGTCCGGGCGGACCATCCCTTCCCGGTCCAGAAGCGGGACACGGGACCCGGCCCTGCACTTGGCATCGGACACCCGGCGGCGTCGCTGCGCCTGGTGCGCTCGGGGCCGCTCGCCGCGGTCGTCAGTGAGACGTCGGACGTCGGCGAGCTGGGCGAACAGGAAGCCATAAGGCATCTGGAGATCCTCCAGCGGCTGCTCGCCGACGGCCCGGTGCTCCCGGTGCGGCTGGGAACGGTCGCCCCGGACGACGAAGCGGTCCGCACCGAGGTCCTCGAACCCGTCCAGGACGGCCTGCCCGAACAGCTGGACGCGATCGACGGCCTGGTCGAGCTGTATCTCGACATTGAGGAGTCAGAGCAGACCGAACTCGCGGAAGCGGTGGCCAGGACCCCGCTGGCGTACGCTCCGCCTCCGGATGACCTGGACGCCCGCATCCAGCTCGGCCAGCGGATCGCGGACCTCGTCGTCGCGCGCCGGACCGCGCAGGCGGAGGAGATCCTGGATGACCTGCGTCCGCTGGCACGCGCGGACCGGCCGCGCCGGCATCACGGCGGCCCGGAGGATCCGGCGCTCAGCTGGGCGTTTCTCGTGCCTGCTGACAGGTTGTCCGATTTCGACGCGGCCGTGGAGCGCGTACGGGCGGCTCGTCCGTCTCTGAAGGTCGACTACGTCGGACCGCTGCCGGCGGTCGACTTCGTCGACTTCCCGGCCCACGTCCGCACCACAGCGCCCGCCGTGGACACCACCGGCGACACCTTCGGCGGTTCGGGCCGATGGGGCTGGGGCGGGGAAGGCGAACAGCGGAACACCCGCGAGCCCGCCGACCGCGCGGGCGGCGGCGGCACGCGCGACGACCGGGAGTGAGACGACCGGGAGTGAGACGACCGGGAGTGAGACGACCGGGAGCGAAAGGAGCCCTGATGAGTAACGTCAAATGCGCCCTGGCACTGATAGGAGGCTATGTCCTTGGCCGGACGAAGAAGGCCAAGGCCGCCATCAGCCTGGGCATGTGGCTTTCCGGCCGCAACTACCACGCGAAGGACATCCTGCGCGACCAGGTAGGCCGACTCACGCGCTCGACCGATGGCGAAAAGTTGATCAGTCAGCTCCGGGGCCCGGCCACCGAAGCCGGTCGGCGTGCCGCGGTCGCGATGTACGAGGCCCAGATCAACCGGCTTTCCGACACGCTGGCGCAGCGAACCGAGCGGCTGACAGCCACACTGGGCGGCTCGGAGAAGCTCGCCCGCGACGAGGGCGAGGCAGTGCGCGGCGCCGTGGAGGACGTCGCCACCTCGGTGGTGCCAGGCACCAGCCACAACGGTGACAGCGGTTCGCCGCGCCGCGGCGACGACACGAGCACGACCGGCCAGAGCGAGGCAGGCCAGAGCGAAGCAGGCCAGAACAAGGCAGGCCAGGACCGCAGCGCCGGCGACGGCCACGACGCCGCCGACCGCAGGGTTCCCGACAGGTCTGGCGGGCAGCGTAGGGATGCCCTCCGTGGCCCGCGCGAGCGGACGGCGCAGGCATCGACCGGTGGAGGTTCGCGATGACGCAGCCGACGGAGCAATCGAACGGGCTGACCGGAGTGCTCCTGCACAACCCGGCAACCAGAAGGCTCGCCGACCAGGTGCAGGACCTTGCGAAGGCGGGCGGCAGCCGGCTGGCCGGCAGTATCGGCGAACGTCTCGCCTCCGGCACGGACAGACTCAATCACCTGAGCGACTCCGACGGGCAGACCTCGTCGCTCATAGACGGCGCGAGACGCCTGGCCGAGGGTCAGTCTCCATTCAGGGCGGCGGCCGGGTCGGTCATGTCGAACGTCAAGGACAAGGTGAAGGGGGCTCTCGGCTCACTCAAGGGCCGGGCCGGCGGAAAAGGCGGCCCACCCAAGGCGACGAACATCGAGGAGTCGGTGGACATCGGCGTCCCGGTATCCGTGGCCTTCGACCAGTGGACCCAGTATCCCGAGTTCGCCAAGTTCATGAAGGGTGTCGAGGCGGTCGAAGCCAAGAGCGAGACCGAGCAGAACTGGCGGGTCAAGGTCTTCAAGTCCCGGCGCAGCTGGCAGGCAAAGGTCACCGAACAGGTCCCCGACCGCCGGATCGCCTGGACCTCCGAAGGAGCGAAAGGCTCCGTCAAGGGCGCGGTCACCTTCCATCCGCTTGCCGACGACCTGACCCGTGTGCTGCTGGCCATGGAGTACTACCCCAGCGGCTTCATGGAGAAGACCGGGAACATGTGGCGCGCGGGCGGGCGGCGAGCCCGACTGGATCTGAAGCACTTCCGCCGCTTCATCACGCTCCGCGGCGAGGCCACCGGATCCTGGCGGGGCGAGATCCGCGACGGTGAGGTCGTGCGCTCTCCGGACGACGACTCCGAAGAGGGCGGGGAGGAGACGGGGAACCTCGAAAGCGCACAGGCCGCCCACGACGAGAACGATCAGGTACCGGCGACGTCCGGCAGCCAGGGCGGCGGTCCGGAATCCAGTGACCAGAACTCGGAACTCGACGAGCAGGCCGGTGCCGAGGAGCCCGTCCGCGCCTGACCGAGATATGACGGCCGGGTGTTACCGCCCGGTTCCCGGGCAGGCCTGCGGTACGGGTGCGCGCCGTTGCGGGTGTGCGCCGACGAGGGGGCAGGCATGTTCTATGACCCGGTCGAGTCCACCTTTTATGCCTGGTGCGTCGAACGTCTGCTGAGGTCAGCATCGGCAGCTCCGTACCTGCGCGACGGTGTTGTCGAACTCGGGGCCGGGTCGGGCCTGCCGATCGTCGAGGCGCTGCGGCGCTGCGAGGCTCCGGTTCAGGTCCGCGGCTTCGAGCGCGATCCGGAATCATTCCGGATCGCCAGCCGGCTGGTGGCGCTGAAGGCGCCGCCCAACTACTCCGTCGAGCCAGGTGACTTCTTCGACCAGGGTTTCGATGGCCCGGAGCGGGTCGCGATCGCCAACCCGCCCTACCTGGCCGCCCCCACGGGTGACACCTCCGCCCCTGAGCTGTGGGGCGGTGAAAGCGGTGCGGAGGTGACGTGCCGGCTGCTGTCCGGACCGTTTGACGTCCTCATGCTGATGATGGCCTCGATCGCGGACCCCCTCGGGGTGATCGACCACGCCGCGCGCTTGGGCTATCTCGTCGTCGACTGGTGCGCCCGGCCCATCCCCTTCGGCCGCCACAGCCGTGAGCCGGCTGTCCACCGGCGGCTCGGGGAGCTGCACGCCGAGGGTCGCGCCTTCAGCTCCGAGGCCGGCTACCTCCTGGCCGGAGTCACCTTGCTGCGTGCCCGTCAGCGGGGCAGGCCCACCAGCGCTGGCCGGGAATCCGGCCCGGATGGCTCTGACCCGGACGCAAACGCCTTCGACCCGAACGCGGACGTCCTGCGCGGGGTCATGGCCGCCGGCGCGAGCGTGCGGAGGGACCCGTGACCCCGGCTGCCGCCAGCCCCCGGGGCGGGGACCGCCCGCGGTCGGGAAGTCGGTGGCGCCGCGGCGGCCGGCATCGACGACGCCCCGCCAGACAGCGCATACGGAACCGTGCCGCGGCCGGAAGATCTACGGCCCGGCCCGCTGCCACGCCCCCGAGGTCCGCTCAGCGCCTTCGTCACGGGCACTCTTCGACAGCCGGCGCGAGCAGGCGCGGACATCGGTCCGGTTCCACGGCCCGGCGACGATCTCCTTTACGGCGAGGACGGGGCGTTGGCCCTCTACTGCCTCTACGAGCTGCACTACCGCGGTTTCGCCGGGGTGGACGAGCGCTGGGAGTGGGCGCCCGGGCTGCTCACGCTGCGCCATGAGCTGGAGGACGAGCTGGAGTCCCGGATCCGCCAGGAAGCGGCGACGGTTCCCGCGCCACAGTGCGACAGCCGGGACGCCGATGCCATTCCCGCGGCGCTTCGGGAAATCACCACGGCGCCGTCCGGCCCGTCGTTGTCGCGTTATCTCGCCGACGACGGCACCCTTGACGATTTCCGGGAGTTCGCCATCCACCGTTCGCCCCTGCAGCTCAAGGAAGCCGACCCGCATTCCTGGGCCATTCCCCGCCTCACCGGACCGGCGAAGGCTGCTCTGGTCGAGATCCAGGCCGACGAGTACGGCAACGGCGCCACCCGAGACATCCACCAGATTCTTTTCGGCCTGACGATGCGCGGGCTCGGCCTGAGCGCCCGCTACGGCGCCTATCTCGACCGCGTGCCCGGTCCGACCCTCGCGTCGGTGAACCTGGCGTCCTACTTCGGCCTGCACCGCCGGCTGCGCGGCGCGCTCGTCGGACATCTCGCTGTCTTCGAGATGACCTCTGTCGAGCCGATGGCGGCCTACGACGCGGCCCTGCGTCGGCACGGCCTCCCGGCTGGCACTCGACATTTCTTCGCGGTCCATGTCGTGGCCGACGCACATCACCAGACCGTCGCCTCGCAGGAGCTGGCGGCTGGCCTGGTGCGCGCTGAGCCGGCGCTCGGCGCCGACGTGCTGTTCGGCGCCCGCGCCATCATGGCGATCGAGGGTCGGTGCGCAGAACAAATCCTCACGGCGTGGCACCATGGGCGTTCCTCCCTGCTTCCGCCTACAGACCCCGAATCAGCGGAACAGCCGGTCCGGCCGGCGACGTCGCCGGCCGCCGGTCGGCGGTCGCCGTGAAGAATGCGTGGTCGCGCGTCAGGCCAGGGACGGATCCGGTACCGGGTCCGCTGGTGCCGGGTCCACCGATGCTGGATCTGTCGGGTCACCCAGGTACGCCTCCCGGACCGTGGCGTCGGCCTGGATCTCCTCGGGGGTGCCCTCGGCGAGGACCCGTCCCTGGTGCAGCACGACGATCCGGTCGCAGGCCGACATCACCAGCGCCATGTCGTGGTCGACGACCAGCACGGTGAGCCCGCAGTCGTGGGCGAGGTCGCGCAGGTGGGCGGCCAGCTGGCTGATCTCGGTGATGGACAGGCCAGCCCCCGGTTCGTCGAGGAGCACCACCGCGGGATTGCTGGCCAGGGCCCGAACGATGCCCACAAGGCGCCGTTTCGCCATCGGGAGCTCGGTGGGCAGCCGCGGCAGGTCCGCGGTCAGCCCGAAGCGCTCCAGGGCTGCCCGGGCCGGTGCGGTCAGCCGTCCGTCGGTACCGCCCGCGTTCTCGGCCGCGACCCGCAGGTTCTGCGCGACGGTCAGGTCCTCGAACAGCTCGCCGGCCTGGAAGACCCGGCCCAGCCCGCCGCGGGCCCGAGCGTCGGCGCCGTCCGCACCGAGGGGCCGGTCGCCGAGCAGCACCTGGCCGCCGCTGGTGGCCGCGAAGCCGCCGATCGCGTCGAGCAGGGTCGTCTTGCCGGCTCCGTTCGGGCCGACCAGGCCGGTCACCGTACCGGGCAGGGCACGAAGGGACACGTCGCTGACGGCCGCGACACCACCGAAGCGCACCGAGACGTCCGCGGTGACCAGTGCGGTACCGGCCCGCGCCGGCTGTTCACCCGGCGGGATCGGTGCCGGGTCATGCTGGAAGCTGCGCCGCCAGGCCACGCCGTTCTCGTGCAGGAGCACCGTGACGACCAGCGCCGCACCGAAGATCGTCGCGTAGTTGTCCGTGACGAAGCCGATGTGCAGCTTGGCGATGACCAGGTAGACCAGGCCGCCGAAGGCGAGCACCCCACCGAGCAGACCGCCGCTGACCGCGGTGACGCCGGCGATGACGGCGAGGCTCACCAGGTTGATCGACTCCAGGAACGAGAACTGGGTGAACGTGACCGATGAGCTGCGGAAGCCGAGCAGCACACCCGCGGCGCCGGCCATCGCCGAGGAGATCACGAAGGCGGACAGCTTTGCCCGCGCGACACTGATCCCGACGGACGCGGCGGCGCGTTCGTTGGTCCGCACGACGAGCAGCCGGCGCCCGAGCCCCGAGCGCCGGACGGCGACCACCACGCCGGCCGCGACCACCAGCCAGAACAGTGCGACGAGCCCGTACCGGTCGGGATGGCGCGCCGCGTCCACGTCGAGGCCGAAGAGCGTCGGTGGATGTGGCTGCGAACCGGCGATGCCGCCGGTGTAGTGGGTGCTGTCGAAGAGCACTCCGGAGACCGCGACGGCCAGGCCCATGGTGAGGATGGCGAGGTTGATGCCCCGGACCCGCAGCGCGGGAAGGCCGACGACGAGGCCGGCGACGGCTCCGACCACGGCACCGGCGACCGGGGCGAGCACGAACGGCAGATGGATGTCCAGATCGAGGCGGACCGCGGCGTAGGCGCCGAGACCGGCCACGGTCATCTGCGCCAGGCTGATCTGGTTGGCGTAGCCGATCAGGACGACCAGCGACAACACCAGGATGCCGAAGACCACGGAGAGGATCGCCGCGTCCTGCCACTGGGCGCTGCCGAACAGCAGCACGGCGACCGCTCCGGCAAGCGCGATCACCGCCGGGACGGGCCGGAACAGCCCGGCGGCGACCGGAGCCGCCGGCACCGCGGGCAGCCGGTTGCTCGCGCCGTCCCGGCGCAGCACGAGGATCGCCATGACTGCGACGAACGGCACCGTCTGCGGCCAGCCCAGCTGGAACTGGCTCGGCACATGCTCCGCCACCAGGTGCGTCACCACGCTCTCGCCGACGCCGAGCGCGGCACCGCCGGCAAGCGCCAGCCCGAAGCTGTCGAACCGCCCGAGCAGGGCCGCGGCCAGCGCGAACGCCATCACCTGGAGCATCGCGGTGTCGAACTGCCCCACGATGGGCGCGACGAGGATGCCGCTCGCCGCGGCCAGCGCCGAGCCGAGCGCCCAGTTGAGGCTGCCCAGCAGGTGCGGTGACGCGCCGAGTGCCTGGGCGGCGGACTCGTGTTCCGCCATCGCCCTGGTCATGAGCGGCAGCCGGGCGCTCGCCGACCAGGCCGCCAGCCCCAGGACGACCACCACGGCGATCAGGAAGATGATGATCCGTTCGTACGGGATCTTCTGGTCGAACACATCCACCCCGCCGGAGGGGAAGGCGCTGTCGGGCACCCGCGGGGCGTTCTCGAACAGGGTGTGCGCCAGGCCGATCAGCAGCCCGAGCAGACCGAGGGTCGCGACCATGCGGGACAGCTGCGTCCGGTGCCGGACGAATCGTATGACGAGCAGGTAGACCCCGGCGCCGAACAGCGCCGCCGCCAGCAGGGTCAGCACGGCGGCCGGAATGCTTGGTATGTCGTGGCTGTCGCGCATCCAGTAGAAGAGAAGCGCGCCCCACAGCGCGATGCCGCCGTGCGCGAAGTTGATTGTTCGTGACCCGCGGTGTATCGCCACGATTCCGACCGCGCTGACCGCGTAGACGCCGCCCACGCCGAGGCCTAATAACGCGAACTGCAGCATGGTCCGCGGATCCATGACACCCCCAGGGCTCGGGAACGAGTGGCGGCCGGCCGGCCGCGCGCATTCGGCTGGCCGGCCACCACGAAGGCCATTGCGGACCCCTGTTTGGCAGCGTAAGGTCGTGAGCATTCACTCGCAAGACCCCGTGGGATGCGGCGGTGGGCGGATGTCGACGGCCCGGCAGGCCCTTTCCTCGGGCTTTTGGTGTCGGCGCTGCCACTTACTCTCAGAGTACGGAGGATGACGGATGGGTGATGGTGGTCCGGGTGGCGGCCGCGGCGGAGGCCGCGGTGGCGTGTCGACGATTCCCGGGAAGTCCCAGGCGGATTCAGCGCAGTCCGGACTTTCGGCCGCGATCGAGGCGCGCGGGCTGTCGGCCGGCTACGGGCGGGTGCCGGTTCTACACGACATCGACATCGAGGTGCGCCCCGGCGAGGTGGTGGCGCTGCTCGGCCCGAACGGCGCGGGCAAGACCACCCTGCTGCGCACGCTGGCCGGGTACAGCAGGCCGACGAGCGGGGAGATCCGCCTGTTCGGGGAGCCGTGCAACCGGGTTCCCGTCTATCGGCGCGCCCGCCGGGGCGTGTCCTTCATGGGCGAGGAGCGCCATGTCTTCCCGGGGCTGACCGTCCGTCAGTCACTGCGGCTCGTCCGGGGCGGCGCGGAGTCGATCGAGCTGTTCCCGACGCTCGCGGACCGCTCCCGGCACCGCGCCGCGCTGCTGTCGGGTGGCGAGCAGCAGATGCTCGCCCTCGCGCTGGCGCTCGCCCGCGCTCCGCGGCTGCTGCTGATCGACGAGCTGTCGCTCGGCCTCGCTCCGCTGATACGTGAACGCCTACTTGACACCGTTCGGGAGACGGCCGACCGCGGCGTCGCGGTGGTCGTCGTCGAGCAGAACGCACGGTCAGTGCTGAGCCGAGCGGACCGGGCCTATGTGATGCGCCGCGGCGAGATTGTCGACGAAAGCCCCGCGAGCCGGTGGCTCACCGACCTCGACGGCCTGGCCGCCCTCTACCTCTCCTGAAGCACCTCACCCGAACCATCTCTGCTGAACCACCTCGCTCGTCCACAAGAATGGGGATAGGAATGCTCGGAAGAAGCGCGAGGACGCCCGTGGCCGCGCTCGCGGCGGCGCTGTCACTCGTGGCGGTGCTGGCCGGTTGCGGCGGCGGAGGCGGCGACGAGGAGAAGGCCGACTTATCCGGCGGCCTCACCGGTCAGCCGATCAAGATCGCCGCCATCGGGGGCCTGAGCGGCGGGGTCAGCAGCAACCCCGAGTACGCCACGGGCGCCCGGGCGGCGGTGGCGGCGATCAACAAGAGCGGCGGGATCGACGGCCGCCCCCTCGAGCTGAAGCTCTGCGACAACCACCAGAACGCGACGGACTCCGCGAACTGCTACCGCGAGATCCTCGCCGACAAGGACATCGTCGCGATCGCCGGCGGGTCCGACAACTACCACGACGCCACCAAGGCCCAGATCGAGGCCGCCCAGATGCCGATCATCGGGCAGTACCCGGTGTCGGGCTTCGACCTCACCAACTCGCTCGCCTTCAACGTCAACGGCGCGGTCGTCGTCGGCTTCCACGGCCTGGCACAGGACGTCGTGAAGAGCGGGGCCAAGCGTATCGGCCTGGTCACCCTGGACATCCCCACCGCTGACGTCATCCGCAAGACCGTCAACGACGTCTTCAGCAAGGCGGGCGTCGAGGTGGTCAACAACGTCCAGCTCGCTCCGTCCACGGCGGATCTGAGCGCACCGGCCCAGCAGGCCACCCAGAACAAGCCGGACGCGGTGGTCTGGCTGACCTTCGCCGCGCAGACGAGCGTGGCCGTCAAGGCGCTGCGCGCCACCGGGTACGAGGGAACGGTCGCCTTCGCGGGCAGCGCCTTCGACCAGGATCAGCTCAAGACCATGGGCACCGACGGCCCGGCCACGATCGGCCTGGTTCTCCCGCCGGCCTGGGACACCTCCACCCCGTACGGCAAGCAGTTCAACGAGGACATCAAGGCCTATGAGCCCGACGGGAAGGTGGACGAGCTCAGCCTGAACAGCTGGCTCGGCGTGAAGATCTTCGCGCAGGTGGCGTCCTCGGTCGAGACCGTGGACAGAGCGTCCATCCTGGCTGGGATCAAGAAGCTCAGCAAGGTCGAGACCGGCGGGCTGACCGCACCCGTCGACTTCACCGCCAAGAGCACGCTGCCCTACGCCGCGATCTACAACCCCGCCTACACCACCGCCCACGTGAAGGACGGCAAGATCACCTGGGACGGCAAGCTCCGCGAGTTCGGTACCGGCAAGGAGCTCACCCCGTCCACCTGAGGTGACACCCGGCACGAACCATCAGCCGGCGCTGGGAAAGGCGGTTCGACCGCATCTCCCAGCGCCGGCCCGATGGTTCAGGTGGTGGTTGCTCAGTGAGCCTTTTCCATCTCACGGTCCACGGTCAGCGATGCCGTGAGTCCGAGCCGACGATGGAAAAGGCTCAGTGCCGGGCGAACTGGCCGGTGGCCTGCTGGGTCGTACCCGGCGACAGATTGACGGTGTGGACGAGCCGCTCACCGAAGACATCGGTGATCCGGACGGTGAACGGCCCCGGCCCAAGCCCGTTCGGCGCGATGAAGTAGTTCCACATCTCGCGCCGCAGCGGCGTCCACGTCCCGTTCACCCGCACCTCCAGCGAGGTGACCAGGTTGCGGTGCTGACGGACCTGGAGGGCGAGCCAGTAGGCCGACGAACCCTCCTTCACCTTGTACTGCACGGCCCCGAGGCCCGACGGGCTGGCCAGGCGCCAGGTGACGTCCACCTGCCCCGGCACGCCGCCGGCGATGCGGGCGAACGCCTGCTCGCTCAGGTCGAGCTGCCCCGGAGCGCATTCGGGGCAGCGGTCGGTCACCTTGACCACCACGCTTCCCCCGGGGCCGGTGACCTGGATGTAGGCGCCGCAGGCGCGGGCGGTCTCGTAGTCGGCCTCGTTCATCGCCACGGCCGGCATCGCCGGGTCGGTCAGCCGGTCGAACATGCAGTTGCCCCCGCCGTCCGCGCCGTAGTGGGTCGTGCGGCCCCGGTAGACGGTGCCCGGCTGGATCCGCCCGGCGGCCGGGGCGGCGAGCGGCTCGGCTGTTGGCTGGTCCGGAGCCTGGGCTGGTGGTCGGGCCGATGGCGCGGCTGAGGTAACGACGGAAGGCCGCCCGGCGGTCGAATCAGACGCTGTGGGCCCGGCCTGTGGAGCTGCCGGGCGATTCGAACCGAGCGCCGGATTGGAGCGCGGCGAGGTTATAAGCCCGTCGGTGCCGGCGGCTGCAGGGCTCGGAGCCCGCGCGCCGGAGCCGGAAGGGGGCGCTGTGCCAGCGGCAGTCACGGTGGTCGTAGCGCTTGGACCTGTGCCAGCCGCACGGGGACCGGCGGAGGCACCCTCATCGACGGGCCAGCACCCGGTGATCACGAGGGCGGTAGCAGCCGTCACGGCGGCACAGATTATGGTGCGGCGAAAGAGCGCGACGGTGGATGGGGAAGAACGCACTAGGGAGGAACCTCCGTGATCGCGGTGCCGAGACGACTCGGCGCGTCGGGACCCCTCCCGGAACCGGAACAATAGCGGTTTACGCAAACTCCGTCGAGCACCACCGGTGCCTGATCCAGCGCTTTGGGTGACCGCCCAATTCGGTCAGTGCCGAGATGCAGTGCCAGCAGCGTCCTCCGGGCCCGCGACGTCCTGGGGGCGAGCGTTGTCCAGCCGCAGCGTGAAAGGCGGTTCGAAGTCGGGCCCCTAGGGGCTGGCGATCGGCTTCCACAGATGCGGGACGTCGCGTGGCGTGCTGTCGATGTCGATTCCGCTTCAAGGTCGTGGCCGGTCGGGCCGTTCATTTTTACTTTCTGTAACGAATCGTTACCTAAGGTCACAGATCGTCTGGGTCAATGTGCATTGGTTGTGGTGGCACAACCTGCGATCGCCGTGTGGATGGGCTCCCAATCCGCCTGTCGGGCGGTCATGGGGTGGGGGTGCGGGTGGTGGTCGATGTTCTGGGTGGCAACCCTAGCTGCAGATCGTCTGCTGATATGATTCGTCTACATCAGTCGCGAGATTGGGCGGATCAACGTTGCCTGCCACGATGTTCATCTACTTGGGTGAGAGGGCCCTGGGCAACTTGGCGCGAGGCCTCGAGGCTCAGACCTGGGGTTTCAAGGATAAGTATCGCGATGCTGATGTTCGACCTCAGTTTGTGATCTTTGGTGCAAAGCGCACTTCGCTGGGGCCTCGCGCCAAGGCGGAAGCGTGGCTGGCTGGCACCCTCTATCTCTACATCTGCCGGTTCACCGGCGACTTCTACACTGGGCGGGCGCCGCTCTGGGACGACGAGGTCGAATCGAGCACGGTGATCTATCCTGTCCGCTTCGGAGTTGAACCTCTGTTTGATCTCTCTGAGGTGGCTGCGAGCAATGATGGCCCGCTAGGCGCTCGTGCAAGCGACGCGATGCGTCGGTCCGGCGTTGATGGAAGCCTCGGGAAAACCATCGACTACGATCCAACCCCTTTGTTTGCTCTGAGGGGGCTCCCTGGGTCACAGGTTGCGTTCGCTGCTACGCGAGGTATTGAGCCTGAGAGTATTCCGAATAAGACCCGTCGGCGCGGAGCGGCGCGCAGTCAGGATTCCCGACTGACGGCTGCTGTCGAGGCGCATGCCGTCGAAACTGCTCGGCAGCTCTTGATCGATGAAGGCTGGACCAAAATCGAGATCGTCGGCAAGCCCTATGATCTGAGCTGTGAACGCGACGGCACTATCCTCCATGTCGAGGTGAAGGGCAGCACCGGTGCTGCCACGACCGTTTTTCTCACCCGTAACGAGGTTCAGCATGCCAGGGATTTTCAGCCCACCTGGCTCATTGTTGTCAGTGACATTGTAGTTGATAGAAGTGAATCTCCGTACAAGGCTTCCGGTGGAAGGGTGCACGTCTACAAAGACTGGGAGCCCGCGCCGGAAGATCTTCGAGCTACGCAGTATGAATATGCCATTCCCTGACTAGATGAAACCTCTATCTCGTCCTGGTGCTGCTCTGAATGTGATTTTGAACGGCGTTTCTGGGTTCCTGGTTGTGTTAGCCCCCTGTGGCCTCGGTGTTCCGTGCACAGCAAGTTTTTGTGTCACATACCGTCGCTCCCCCTGGAAGCGCACCATGGTCGGTGTCGCCGTGTTCGGCTGTCCGCGCCCGACGTGGCCCCGCCGGTCCTCCCGCTCCACCAGCTCGAGCGGGTTGGCGCCCTGATCCCCGCCCTCCGGGCACCAGCAGATCACGAATTCGGATCCGAGGTGTTCTGAGTGTCCGCGGGACTGTGCCGGTGACCTCGGCTTCGAGCCTCAGACGGGGCTGCCGGGGCGGCCGGCGGCCCGATCATGTCGGCGGTAGCTGATAGGACGGTTCCCGACAGTCACCGCGAAGGGGGCCAGATGACCATCAACGAGCACCTCACCGAGCTCGCCGGCAAGCCGGTGGTCGATTTTCGGCACGAGCACGAAGGCGAGTCGTCGGATCGGTACTTCGGGTCAGGCGACTCGGGCACGCGGGCTTCGCCCGGTGACGTCGCCTGGCGGGTCAGAACCTGGTTCGAGGGCCCCGGCTTCGGCGACGTCTTCCAGAAGTTCCTGGCGGAGGTCCCGCCCGCGGAGGTGACCCATCTGGTCATCGGCTACTGGGGCGCGTCCTACGACACGAAGAACACCGTCGATCCGGTGGACCTGCTGGTGGGTGCGGCCGACCGGCTGCCCGCGCTGCGCGCGCTGTTCCTGGGCGACATCGTGCTGGAGGAGGCGGAGATCTCCTGGATCGAGCAGTCCGATGTCACCCGCCTGTTCGGCGCCTTTCCCGCGCTGGAGTACCTGGGGGTCCGCGGGAGCGACGGGTTGGCGCTGCGCCCGGTCCGCAGCAGCACGCTGAGGACGCTGCGCTTCGAGACGGGCGGGCTGCCCGCCTCGGTGGTGCGGGCCGTCGGCGGGAGTGACCTGCCCGCCCTGGAGCACCTCGATCTGTGGCTGGGTACCGACAACTACGGCGGCGACGCGACCGTGGCCGACCTCGCCGGGATCCTGGGCGGCGAGCGGCTGCCCGCCCTGCGGCATCTGGGCCTGGAGAACGCCCAGATCGCGGATGAGGTCGCCGCGGCTGTCGCGGGCGCGCCGATCGTCGCGCGGCTGACGTCGCTCAGCCTGGCCCTGGGCACCCTCACCGACCGGGGAGCCGAGTCGCTGCTGTCCGGCCAGCCGCTCACCCACCTCGAGCGGCTCGACCTGCACCATCACTTCCTGACCGACGCCGCGATGAACCGCGTCGGCGCCGCGCTGCCCGGCGTCGAGATCGACCTCGGTCAGCAGGAGGAGGCGGAGGACGACTGGTTCTACACCGCGGTCTCCGAATGATGTTCACCGTGGTGGGGGCACCGGGCGACCGGCGCACCGAACTGTTCACGGCCGCGTGCCGCTCGGCGGGCCTGGCCGCGCCCCGGGTCGTCGGCTGGGCGCAGGTGCTGCACGGTGGCGAGCTGCCGATCGTGCCCGGCTCGCTGCTGCGGATCGACTCGCCGGGAGGCGACCCCGAGGTGGACAGGCTGCTGCGCGGGCCCGGTGATCCGACCCGGGTGGGCGGGGGAGCGCGGTGGTACGCGTCCTTCACCGCGGGGCTGGGGCGCGTCGCCGCCGCCGCCGCGGCCACGGCTTCGGGCGCCCGGCTGCTCGGCGACGTCGACGAGATCGCCGTGATGTGCGACAAGAGGCGCTGCCACGCCCGGCTGCGGTCGGCGGGTGTGCCCGTCCCGGAGGCACTGCCACCCGTCCACGACTATGCCGACCTGCGGGCGCGGATGGCGCAGGCGGGCATGGACCAGGTGTTCGTCAAACCGGCGCACGGCTCGTCCGCATCCGGCGTCGTGGCGCTGCGGGCCGCGCGCGGCGGGCGGGTCAGAGCCGTCACCTCCGCCGCGCGCACCGGCACCGGCCTCGTCAACGCGCTGCGGGTCCGGGCCTACGAGACCGAGCCCGAGGTGGCCCAGCTGATCGACGAGCTGGCGCCGGACGGGCTGCATGTGGAGCGGTGGCTGCCCAAGGCCGCGCTCGGCGGGCGTGTCCTCGACCTGCGGGTGGTGGTGATCGCCGGCGAGCCGACTCATGTGGTCGTGCGGACGAGCCGCTCCCCGATGACCAACCTGCACCTCGGCGGGGCGCGGGGCTCGGTCGGCGCGGTGCGCGACGCCCTCGGCTCCACCGGCTGGGAGCGTGCGCTCGACGTGTGCGCGCGGGCCGCCGCGTGCTTTCCCGGCAGCCTCATGGTCGGTGTCGACCTGCTTGTGCAGATCGGCTGGCGGCGGGTCGCGGTCGGTGAGGTCAACGCGTTCGGTGATCTGCTGCCCGGCATCACCGGGCTGCCGGGCACCTGGGCCGAAGGCCTGGATACCTACGTCGCCCAGGTACACGCAGCCCTGGCGGCACACGCGGTGGCGGCATGAGCAGCCGGGGGCGACGCCGGTATGCGTGACATGAACGAGATCATCGGCACCCATGATCTACTGCTGATCACGCTCGACACCCTGCGCTACGACGTCGCGGTCGAACTCGCCGCCTCCGGGCAGACACCCACCCTCCGCAGCCTGCTGCCCGGCGGCCGCTGGGAACGCCGCCACACTCCGGGCAGCTTCACCTACGCGGCACACGCCGCCATGCTCGCCGGTTTCCTGCCGACCCCGGCGCTGCCCGGCCCACACCCGCGCCTGTTCGCGGGGCAGTTCCCCGGCAGCGAGACCACCGTACCCGGCACCTGGGCGTTCGACGCCCCCGACCTCCCGGCTGGCCTGGCGAAGATCGGCTATCACACGGTCTGTGTAGGCGGTGTGGGCTTCTTCAACAAGCTCAGCCCGCTCGGCTCGGTTCTGCCGGGCCTGTTCACCGAAAGCCACTGGGAGCCCCGGTTCGGCGTGACCGACCCCGACTCCCTCACCCACCAGATCGACCGGGTCGGCGAGGTGATGCGGCGCCTCCCGCCCGACCGGCGGCTGTTCCTTCTGCTCAACGTGGCCGCGCTGCACCAGCCAAACTGGTTCTACCTGGCAGGTGCCACCCGCGACCACGATGCCACCCGCAACCACGGTGACTCGCGCGACTCCCACGCCGCGGCGCTGCGCCACGTCGACCGGCAGCTCGGCCGCCTGTTCGCGCTGATGCGCCGCCCATGCTTCGTGATCGTCTGCTCGGACCACGGGACCGCGTACGGCGAGGACGGCTACAACGGCCACCGCCTCGGCCACGAGGTCGTCTGGACCGTCCCATACGGGGAGTTCGTGCTGGCATGACAGGCCCACACCAGCAGTACACCGGCCCATACCAGCAGTACGTCTACGCGTACCCGCACAAGACGGCCTACCGGCCGCTGTCGCCGCGCCCCGCGCTGCGGGACGTGTGGGCCGCGCAGGACCGGTCCGCGCTGTTCCTCTACCTGCACGTCCCGCTGTGCGAGATGCGCTGCGGCTTCTGCAACCTGTTCACCCGCACGGGAGCATCCGAGGAGTTCACAGGCGCCTACCTGGACGCGCTCGAACGCCAGGCCGTGGCGGTCACCGGCGCACTGGGCGACGCCGCGTTCGCCACGGTGGCCTTCGGCGGCGGCACACCCACCTACCTGACCGCCCCCGAGCTGGAACGGCTCTGCGACATCAGCGCCCGCCTCGCACCGCTGGGCGGCATCCCGTTCGGGGTGGAGACCTCGCCGGCCACCGCGACCGCCGACCGTCTCACCGTGCTGCGTGAACGCGGCACCACCCGCATCTCGATCGGCGTGCAGAGCTTCCTGGACGTCGAGGCCCGCGCGGCCGGGAGACCCCAGCGGCGGGCCGAGGTCGAGGCAGCCCTGGAACGCATCCGCCGAGCCGGTTTCCCCACGCTGAACATCGATCTCATCTACGGAATCGACGGCCAGACCGCGACCACCTGGCTGCATTCCCTGGACGCGGCACTGGCCTGGCGCCCGGAGGAGCTCTACCTGTACCCCCTGTACATCCGTCCCCTGACCGGCCTGGCCCGGCGCGAGACCGACTGGGACGACCAGCGCACCCGGCTGTACGGCCTCGGCCGCGACCACCTGCTGGCCCACGGCTACGAGCAGGTCTCCATGCGGATGTTCCGCCGCCCACCCGGTCAGCAGCCCGCGCCGGGCCGTGCGTCGGGGCCGGAGTACTGCTGCCAGACCGACGGTATGGTCGGCCTGGGCTGCGGAGCCCGCTCCTACACCTCGGATCTGCACTACTCGTTCGAATACGCGGTGGGCACCCGGCAGGTGCGCGCGATCCTGGACGACTACCTGCACGAGGCGGACTTCACCACTGCCCGGGTCGGTTTCACCCTCACCGGCGACGAGCGCCGCCGGCGCCATCTGATCCAGTCGTTGCTGCAGGCCGAGGGCCTGGACCGCATCGCCTACCGGGAGCGTTTCCACACCGACGGCACGGCGGACGTCGACCTCACCGCCTTCGCCGACCGCGGCTGGTTGGAGCAGACCCCGACCACCCTCCGGCTGACCCCCGAAGGCCTCGCCCACTCCGACGCCCTGGGCCCGGCGCTCTTCTCACCCCGGGTCCAGACCCTGATGGCCAGCTACACCCCACGCTGATGAATCTGACGATCCTCTACCGCGGGCCGCTGGCCAGCTGCGACTACGACTGCTCCTACTGCCCGTTCGCGAAGCGCCGCGACACCGCGGCGCAGCTGCGGGCGGACCGGGCGGCGCTGGAGCGTTTCACCCGCTGGGTCCGGGAGCAGAAACACGGCGTCTCGGTGCTGTTCACGCCGTGGGGTGAGGGCCTCACCCGCTCCTGGTACCGGCGGGCGCTGGTGGAGCTCAGCCACCTCCCGCATGTCGAGCGCGTCGCGATCCAGACCAACCTCAGCCACCGCGTCGACTGGACGAGCGAAGCTGATCTGTCCCGGCTCGCGCTGTGGGGCACCTACCACCCGAGCCAGGTGCCATACGAACGTTTCGTCGGCCGGTGCCTCGACCTGGCCGCGCGCGGGGTGCGTTTCAGTGCTGGCATCGTGGGGCAGCCCGAGCACCTGGACGCCGCGCGCAGCCTGCGCGCGGATCTGCCCCGGCATGTGTACCTGTGGGTGAACGCGGCCAGCGGCCACACCTACACCGACACCGAGGCCGCCCACTGGACGCGGATCGACCCGCTGTTCGCCTACAGCCGCACCGCGCATCCCAGCCGCGGCCTGCCCTGCCGCACCGGCGAGACCGTCGTGTCCGTGGACGGCGCCGGCACGGTCCGGCGCTGCCACTTCGTCCCGACCGTGCTGGGGAACCTGTACGACGGCTCGTTCCGCCCAGCGCTGCGATCCCGGACGTGCCCTCTGGACGTCTGCGACTGCCACATCGGTTACGTCCACCTGGAGACGCTCGATCTGTACCGCACCTTCGCCGGCGGAGTCCTGGAACGCATCCCCACCCTCTGGCCTCAGGGCACCATGATGTAGAGGTGCCTGACCTGGTCGTGCCCGATCTCTCGCCGGAGGCGTTGGCGGCTGTGACGGCCCAGATCGCCGGTTGCGCTGCGGAGTACGACCGCACGGGGGCGATTCCGGTACGCGGGTTGGAGGTGGCGCATCAGGCCGGACTGCTGACGGGGACCGTTGCCGCACGCTACGGCGGGCCGGGCCTCGGGCCCCTGGAGACCGTGCGCATCCTGGTCGCGCTCGGGGAGGGGGACGCCTCCGTCGGGCTGCTCGCAGCCAACAACCTCATCGTCCATCAGCGGCAGGCGGCGGCCGACAGCTGGCCGGTGGCCTCCTACGCCGACCTGCTGTGGCGCAGCGTCCAGGGCCCGGCGTTGGCCAATGCCGTCCGTTCGGAGCCGGAGCTGGGGTCACCGTCCCGCGGCGGTCTGCCGAGGACCACGGCGAGCCGCCACCCCGACGGTGGCTGGGTGCTCAACGGCCGCAAGACGTACGCCACCGGTGGGGCGGCGCTGGCGTACCACGTGGTGTGGGCGGTGGCGGACGAACCCGGCGGTGACCCGCGGCGGCCTCGGGTCGGTCAGGTGATCGTCCCGGCGGAGCTGCCCGGCATCAGCTGGAGTGACAGCTGGGACCATCTGGGCCTGCGGGCGTCGAACACCCACGATGTGGAGTACGTCGACGTCCGGCTGCCGGCCGACGCGTTCGTCGAGATCCCGCGCGGGCCCGACGGTGTCTACCGGGATCCGTCGACGACGACCACGCTGGGGAACTTCGCCTATTCGGCGATCTACGTCGGGGTGGCGCGGGCCGCCCGCAGTGCGTTCGTGCGGTTCGCGCGGGAGCGGGTGCCGGCCGCGCTCGGGCGTCCGATCGCGACGACCGAGCGGATCCAGACGGCGGCCGGCGAGATCGACGCACAGATCGCGCAGGCCGAGACGCTGCTGTTCGGGGTGCAGCTGCGGGCCGAGGCCGGCGAGACAGCCCACCTGCCGCAGCTGCCGTTGGTGAAGGTCCAGATCGCGCGGTCGGCGATCGCCGCGGTCGAGACCGCGGTCGCTGTGCTGGGGAACCCGGGCCTGACCAGGCATCTCCCGTTCGAGCGGCTCCTGCGGGACGTCCTGTGCGTGCGGGTTCATCCGCCGCAGGAGGACACCGCGCTGTCGGCGGCGGGCCGCCGACTACTCGGCCAGTAGGGGTGTACCTGGTTTCCGGCCAAGGCCCCGACCCTGCGCTCACGTGGGGGAGGAGGTTCGTCAGGTGCTCGAAATCCTGGCCTGGAGACGCTCGCTGAGGACGACCTCATACGGAAGGTCCCGAAGAGCCCCCGGGGTCGTGTCGACATCCTGAGCACGTAGGCGCTCCGCCAGCAAGGCCCAAGGGTGCGCGTCGGTCGTCTGGTCGCCCTCGTCCGGCCCGACCACGACGAGCACCGTCTCCGTGACCTCCGCGAGGGTCAGAAAACTCCACGCGTCGTCAGTGGTGGGGCTGCCCACGAGCGAGCTGCTCCAGCCTCGGTCCGCGGTCAACGTCAGGCGGCGCCCGTCGGAAAGGACCGCGAACTCCTCGACCTGGAAGCGTAGGACCCGGGGATCGCTTTCGGGTACGTAGTCGCACCAGGCTCCCAGGCCTATCACCGTCGCGTTCACCGTGTCGACTCTAGACCATTTGGTCTGCTGATACCCGGTGGCGGGTCTCACCGCGGTGCTCTCGTCCGTTCACCTGGCGTTCGACGGAATTTTCCTGGCGTGGCACGGAAAGTCGTCGCGGCGAATTCGGTCTACTCGATTCGTAGTCCGTGCACTGAATTTGCCCGCTTGACTATCGTAGAGCTCTCGCGAAATGATGCCGACATCGAAAATTCGCCGCGGAATTTGAATTATGTTCCTGTGTCCGATGAAAAATGGCGGCCGCGCCGTCTGGGCGGGTCTGGGAAGAGGTAGATCTTGAAACACTTTTTCCGTAACCTGTCGATCCTGGCGGCAGTGGCCGTGGTTGTGTTGCTCGGAACATCGCCGGCGGCGGCGAACGCGGCTGCTGCCGCCCCCGCGCCCGCGCCGACCGGCGGTGGCGGCACCGACATCGTGAACGAATCAACGATTGTTGACGGCGGCCGCTCCATTATCTGCCTTTTCGAAACGCGCGGTGACTGGGTCCATGTCACCGCCGGTGAGGCCTCCGGGCACGGCTGGTGGGTCAACCGGAGCTGCAAGGCCACCAGGGCGGTCGTCACAATCCAGCTGCAGGAGTTCTACAGCGACGGAAAATGGCGGAACGTGGGTGGCCCCGTCAGCGCCACGCTCGCCTCCGGTACCTACCGGCGGGCGAACAAGCGTGCCGGCTGCATCACCACCGGTCTGACCGGATGGCGCAGCATCGTCGAGGTCGATGTCATCGGCGTTGCCGACGACGCGCGCAAGCTCACCACGACGGCCGTCAACATCAACTGCCGGCGATAACTCTGGGGATTTTGCCTGCGGGAGAGCGTGCAGCAAAGTCCCGAGCAGCGGTGGATCCGGGGCCGCCGATATTGGCTGGTGGTCCGTGTCGCTC
Organism: Parafrankia sp. EUN1f; assembly: GCF_000177675.1. Classification (GTDB taxonomy): domain Bacteria; phylum Actinomycetota; class Actinomycetes; order Frankiales; family Frankiaceae; genus Parafrankia. The sequence continues at coordinate 2,536 of NZ_ADGX01000034.1, read as the reverse complement.
GCCACAGGGCCACCCACCGGGGATCCCGCGCCGTCGCGCAGCGCGAGCAATTCCCCTCAAAGGGACAAAAGGGGCGACGAGTCACTTGGCAATCCGCAAGTGTTGAGGATCGTGGTCGCGAGAACGACCACGATCCTCAACACTTGCCTGGCAGCAGCAGCAGCAGCAGCAGCCGCCGCCGCCGCCGCAGCAGCAGCAGCCGCCGCAGCCCGAGGCTTGAGACTTCGCTACGCGCTCGCGAACGACCAAAATTCTCAACTCTTCACCGCGACCAGCTCCAACCGGGCCGCGGGCACCCCCGGCGTCCGACACCCTCGGCTTTTGCGGTGCCCAGGGGACCCCCTGTCTGTCCGTGGCGCCACGACGCCGAAGTCGATCACACCCGCAACCTCGACTGTCATCTCGCTCCACAGCCGGAAACCGCCCCCGAGGTCCTACCAGCGGCCACCCGACATCACGCACCGTGACCAGATGTGGAAGAGGAACTACTGAGGCGTACCGCCAGGGGCTGGGGGGTGGGGCTGGATGGTGTTGGGGTTGGTCGGCGGGCGGTGGGGTCGGTTGGCAGTGTGGCCCGCGGGTGGCGAGGCCCGCGGGTGGCGAGGCCCGCGGGTGGCAGGCCCGCGGGTGGCGAGGCCCGCAGGCGGTTGGGTTCGCTGACGTTTGGGCTCGCGGGCGGTGAGACCGGCGAGTGCCGCCGGCGACGGGAGTCGAGCTCCCCGTGAAACGATCTATCACGATTCCTTATCGGTGTGATCAGCAATCCGATCTCGACACCGCAGATAATTCCCACCATTCTGGTGGACATGGTGGGGAGCTCTGGAGGGGAAACGCACAGGACGCGTCGTGCGTGTGCTGCCGTCCATCGTCCGACAGGTCCGGCGGTTGCCGGGCGGGTGCTGACCCGGCGGCGGTTCGTCGACTTCGGAATTCTCACCTCGGCCTGCTGTCGTCCCCGCTGAGCGGCCAGGCGGGCCGGCCGCCGATGCCGCGCACACCGAACGCATCGACCTCGTCCGCCACTATCTCGCCCGCCACCATCGCTCGTCCGCCGCCATCGCTGGAGTGCACCCGGCGATTCGCCGCTGACGGGCCGAGGCCGAGGGTCCGGACGCGGGCCCAGGCCGCGAAAGCCGCGTGAGTCAGGCAGGCCGGTGCGCCCCGGGAGCCGATCGGGCTGCCTCGCGGCCGAAGCCAGGCCGGTGCCTGCCCGCGTCCAAGCGTGTCCGACTTCCGGTCGTTTCTTCGCCAGCCCGTCTCCCCCTCAGCCCTAAGCCCTGCGCCCTCAACCCTGCGCCCTCAGCCCTCGCTTCTGGCAGTCAGTCCAGGCGTGGACGCCTGTCCCGCCTCGCGGAGGTATTTCGTGACCGTCGAGTTCATCAGCGCCATCAACGTCAATCCGTCCAACGAGCTGAACCAGCTTCGGTTGAGCGGGCTGGACCCGTCCTATCTGAAGCGGTACGCCAGGCTGCTCGACGAGGGTGGTTTCGACTACACGCTGGTTCCTTACCACTCGGCAGGCCACGACCCCTTCACGGTGGCGGCGGCGCTCACCCAGTTCACCGAGCACATCAAGCCGATCATCGCGCTGCGGCCGAACACCATGTACCCGACCGTCGCCGCCAAGCAGCTGGCGACGATCGACCAGCTCAGCGGCGGCCGGGTGGTGGTGCACTTCATCGCCGGCGGAAGCGACCAGGAGCAGGCCCGCGAGGGTGACCGGCTGAGCAAGAGCGAGCGTTACCTCCGGCAGGCCGAGTACATCGAGATCCTGCGCAAGGCCTGGAGCTCGACGACGCCGTTCGACCACGCCGGCACCTATTACTCGTTCGAGGATTTCGTCTCGGCGGTCCGCCCGACGAACGGGACGATTCCTGTGTCCGTCGGTGGCTCGTCCGCGGAGGCGTACCGGGTCGGTGGCGCGCTGGGCGACATCTTCGGCCTGTGGGGCGAACCGTTGCGGGAGACGAAGGAGCAGATCGACGCGGTCGGCGAACAGGCGCGCCTCGCTGGGCGCACCGACCGCCCGCGGATCTGGGTGACCTTCCGGCCGATCATCGCCGCCACCGAGGAGCTGGCCTGGGAGAAGGCCGCCCGGGTCCTGGACGCGCTGCGGACCGCCAGCCGGCCGCGGACGCCCGGGCTCCGGCAGAACCTGAAGGAGCCGCCGCCCAACGTCGGGTCACAGCGGCTGCTGGCCGCGGCCCGCGCCGGTGACCTGCACGACCGGGCGCTGTGGACGGCGCCGGCGATCGCCACGAACGCGGGCGGCGCTTCGACGGCCCTGGTCGGCACGCCGGAGACGGTGGCCGCGGCGATCCTGGACTACGTCGACCTTGGCGCGGACCTGATCTCCATCCGCGGCTACGACAACTTCAACGACGCGCTCGACTACACCCGCCACATCATTCCGCTCGTCCGCCAGGAGCTCGCGCACCGCGAGGCGACGGGACGGCGCGGCGAGATCGTCCCCACCGACGCCGGCTACGACCGCGCGCCCGAACTCGCCGCCGCGGCCGCCGCGCCCGCCGCGCCC
>NZ_ADGX01000035.1 GCF_000177675.1 Parafrankia sp. EUN1f | reverse complement strand
CTGGTGTCGACGATCGTCGACACCGCCGACAAGACGATGCCCGTCCTGGTGCTGGTGACGATGGCCCAGCTCATGCTCTCCGGTGGCCTGGTGTCGCTGTCCGGCCGGACCTGGGTGGCCCAGGTCTCCTGGATCGCGCCGGCGCGGTGGGGCTATGCGGCGCTTGCGTCCACCGCGGACATCAACGAGGTCTCGAAGCTGGGCTACGAGGGGCTGCGCACCGACCCGGCGGACCCGTTGTGGGCGCACAACCAGCACATGTGGACTTTCGACATCGGCTTCGGCGCCATCCTGGCCTGCGCCACCCTCGCGCTGACCGCGGCCATGCTGCGCCGCGTCGATCCCAGACTGACCCGCCCGACGCGCAGCGGCCCCGGCGTGGCGACGTCCACCACTCGCTGACGGCCGGGGGCTGTACCAGGGATGTCGGCGGAGGTCAGCCCCGATCTCCGGCGGTGCCGGTCGGGGTTCTGGTGGTCAGCCGCCAGCCGCGGGCGCGTTCGCGTTCGCGCCAGAAGGCGGCGTACCGGCCATCCTGTGCGGCGAGCTCCGGGTGCGTCCCGCACTCGACGATCCGGCCGCCGTCGAGGACGGCGATCTGGTCGGCACGGATGATCGTGTCGAGCCGGTGCGCGATGACCAGGACGGTGCGGTCGGTGGCGAGCTCGGCGATGGCGTCGTGCACGGCCGCCTCGTTCTCCGTGTCGAGGGATGCCGTGGCCTCGTCGAGCAGGACGATGGGCGCGTCCTTGCACAGGGCGCGGGCGATGGCCACGCGCTGGCGCTCGCCGCCCGACAGCAGCCGCCCGCCCTCACCGACATGGCTGGCCCAGCCGTTCGGGAGCCGGGCGACGATCGAGTCGACCTGGGCGCGGCGGGCCGCGTCGCGGACCTGCTCCTCGGTCGCACCGGGGTTGCCGAACCGGATGTTCTCCTCGATGGTGGTGTCGAGCAGGTAGACGTCCTGGAACACCAGCGCGATGTGCCCGAACAGCTCGCGGCCGGTGACGTCGCGGACGTCCACGCCGCCCACGCGCACCGACCCGGAGTCGACGTCGTGGAAACGGGCGATCAGCTTCGTGACGGTCGTCTTCCCGCCGCCGGAGGCGCCGACGAGCGCGGTGGTCCGCCCGGCCGGGACGGTGAGGTTCAGCCCGGTCAGGACCTCGGGACCGTCGGGATAGGAGAAGTGGACGTCGGTCAGCTCGATCCCGGCATGGCCGATCTGCTTGCCGTCCGCGGGCTCCGGGAGCGGCTCGACCGCCAGGAGCTCGGCGATCCGCCGGGCGGACGCCGCGGAGGCCTGCAGGATGCCGCCGAGGCCGACCAGGGCGTCGAGTGGGCGCAGCAGGCTGATGCCGAGCACGACCAGGGCGATCATCCGGCCCGGTTCGAGGCCGTCCTGCGTGGTGAGCGCGAGCCCGACGAGGAACAGGGCGGTGAGCGCCAGCTGGAGGCCGAGTTCCCCGATGTACTCGCCGGGCAGCGAGCGGACGATCTGACGCCGGGAGGCACGGTGCTGGTCGGCCAGGGCGTCGTCGAGCGCGGCGCGGCCGGCGGCGGTCTGGCCGGTGGCCCGCAGCGTCGGCTGGGCCCCGGCGAACTCGACGAGCCGGCTGCCGGCCTCGGCGGTGGCCGCGTTCTCGGCCGCTTCGGAGCGTTCGGTGAGCCGGCGGCTGACCGAGAGCGCGACCAGCACGACCGGGACGGCGATCAGCGCGGCGAGTCCGATCCGCCAGTCGAAGCCGAGCAGGAACACGGCGATCGTCGCGGGGGTCGCGACCGCGCCGATCAGGGCCTGCGCGAGGAACACCGTGGAGGAGACCCTGGCCACGTCACCGATGACCAGCTGCGGGACCTCGCCCGCCCGAGCCCCGTCGAACCAGCCCAGCGGCAGCGTCACAAGCTTGCCGCCGAGCCGGTTGTAGAGGTCTCGTCGCCAGGCCGAGGACAGCCGCAGCGCTCGCGATCCCAGGTAGTAGTGCGCGAACCAACCGGCGACCGCCGCGGCGGTGAGGGGGAGCAGCCACCATGCCGCCGCGGTGGTGTCGCCGTCGAACAGGGCGGTCAGCAGTGGGAACAGCACACCGAAGGCCACTCCCTCGCTGACGGCGTAGCCGGCCACCGACGCGAGGTACCACCCCAGCGGCCGGTGCTGGCCGGCTGGGATGAGGCCGCGCAGGCTGCCCGCGACGCTGGCCGTACCCGCCGTACCCGCCGTACCCGCCGTGTTCGCCGAGGATGTCAAGCTCGTCCTTCCCGATCGCTCTGCTGCGCCCGCCAGAGCTGGGCGTAGCGCCCGCCCGCGGCGAGCAGGTCGTCGTGCCGGCCGCGCTCGACGATCCGTCCGTCGTCGAGGACGAGGATCTGGTCGGCGGCGGTGACCGTGTACAGGCGGTGCGCGATCACGAGCAGTGTCCGGCCCGCGGCCAGTTCGGCCAGCGCGTCCTGGATGGCGGCCTCGGAGTCGGGGTCGGCGAACGCGGTGGCCTCGTCGAGGAGCACGATCGGCGTGCCGGCCAGCAGCGTGCGGGCGATCGCGATCCGCTGTGCCTCACCGCCGGAGAGGTGCGCGTCCTCGCCGACGACCGAGTCGTAGCCCCGCGGCAGGGCGAGGACGCGGTCGTCGACGGCGGCCGCGCGGGCGGCGGCGCGGACCGCCTCGTCGGACGCCTCCGGGACCGCGAGGGCGATGTTGTCCCGGATCGAGCGGCGTAGCAGCACGACATCCTGCAGCAGGAATCCGATGTGGCGGTAGAGCTCGTCGCGGCCGATGTCGCGCAGGTCGACGCCGCCCAGCCGGATCGTGCCGGCGGTGACGTCGGCGAACCGGGCCATCAGCATCGCCAGCGTCGACTTGCCCGCCCCGGAGGAGCCGACCAGCGCGGTCACGGTGCCTGGCCGCAGCGTCGCGCTCACGCCGTGCAGGACCTCGCGACCGTCCGGGTAGGCGAAGTGGACGTCGTCGAGCTCGACGGTCGGCGGGGTGCCCACGGTGCGGGCCCGGGCGGGGTCGACCTCCGGCTGCCGGGGCTCGCGTAGCAGGCCACTGATCCGCCCGGCCGCGTCCTGAGCGCGTTCCCGCTGGTCCTGGGCCAGGTAGATCGGGGTGAGCTGCTCGAACAGGCCGACACCGAGGAGGATGAAGGCCACCAGGTCCACCGGGTCGGTCCAGCCGGCGGCGACCAGGCCGGTCCCGACGGCGGTGACCACGAACACCACTGTCGCGGGGGCCACCGTGGCCCGCGCGACGCCGCGCGGCCGCAGGAAGATGCGCTGGGCCTGCTCGTCGGCGTCGGCGTGCTCGGCCGCGGCCGCCGTGAACCGGCGGGAGCTCTGGTCGGCGGCGAAGGCCTTGACGACGCTGATGCCGCGCACGGTCTCCAGCACAGCCGCGGTCAGCTCGCTGTTGGCTGCCGCGATGCGGTTCACCTGGTCGGTCGCGCGCACCGCGAGCCGTGAGCGGATGGTCTGGGCCATTCCGACGAGCGCGGCCGTGACCAGCGCGAGTGGCCAGTCGACCCAGAGCAGGTAGATGATCACGACGGTCGGGCCGGCCACCGCCGAGGCCAGGTCGGCGCGGGCGTGGGCGACCGCGTGGTGCAACGAGCCCACATCATCCTGCACCGTCGAGCGCACCCGAGCCGACACCCCGCCCGCGAACCAGCTCAGCGGCAGGGCGCTGACGTGCTCGGTCATCCGGCGGCGCAGCAGATACGCGAGGTCGGCGTCGGCGAGATGGCTGAGCAGGCTCGCCGACGCGTACAGCGCGAACCGGGCCAGGAGCAGGCCGGCCGCGAGCCAGGCCAGCGGCCACACCGACTCGCCCTCGTCGTTCAGCAGCCGCCGCGCGATCTCCACCAGCACGACCGCCGGGGTGATCGACAGCACTGCGGCCAGTGCCTGCAGAACGGCCGCGACGCCGATCCGGCCGCGGACCGCACGACGCAGCTCAGCCAACTCGGCCGCTGTCTGGTCGGACGCTGTCCGGTCGGCGGCGTCGGGGTCGGCGTCGGCGTCGGCCGCGTCGTGGGGCGGTGCCGTGACTTTCACCACGCCGAATCCTCCGGTTCCCTGGGTGCCGTGCCTTTCCCGACGGCGAGAGGCAGAGGGGCGGCATATGTTCCGATGGTCTAGTAAAGGAAGGCTTACCTATTTTTCGGATGGAGTTCCGGGGTGTCAAGTGTGCGGCCGTCGGTTCGACTGGTCGCGGTGGGTGGCCGGGCTCTGAGATCCTGTGTCACGGTCCGCAGGTCGGGTGTCGCCGGGTGTCGTCCGTCCGTGCGGGTTGACCCCAGCTCTTAGGTTAGCTATACCTAACAGGCGAGAAATCCACTTTCCCGCGATCTCCGATCCATGCGGGCGCCGCGGGCATTCACGGCCGCCCGGACGAACGGCTTCGGTTCCGGCGGAGCGCGGGAAGCGCGGGAACGGAAGCGGTCGGACGGCGTGGGCACATCCGATCAGGGCGGTGCTGGGTTGAGCGCTGGGCTGCACAGCTCGACAGGGCTGCTCCGCGGCCAGCTCCTGGCCCGGCGGCGTGATCTCGCCTTCGGCGGCCTGGCGACCGTCGCCCAGCAGGCCGCCATGCTGGCGCTTCCCTGGTGTATCCAACGCGCGCTCGATCGAGGGGTCACCGCGCACTCGGTGCAGGGCACGGTCACCTGGGCGGTTCCGACGGCGCTGGTCGCCGTGGTGTTCATGATCGGTGGGGCCGGAGGGCTGTGGTGGTCGGGCCGGGCCGCGAACGGCGTCGCCCACGCGCTGCGGGCCGCGCTGGTCGAGCGGGTGGCCGCGTTCGACCGCCCCGCCCTCGCCCGCTTCGGGCACGGCGACCTGGCGACCAGAGTCACCCGGGATGTCGATCTCGTCCGGCAGTGGGTGCAGAGCCTCGCGATCTGGGTCCGGATCGTGGTGACCATCGTGGTGGTGCTGCCCGCCTTCGCCCTGCTCGACTGGCGGCTGCTGGTGGTGGGCGTGGCCACGATCCCGCTGGTCGTGCTCGTCAACAGCTACTTCCCCAGCCGGTTCGGCGCGGCGAACGAGAGCCTGTCCGTGGCCTTCGCCGCCCGCGCCGACGCGGTGGACGATCTGCTGTCGGCCAGTGCCGCGGTCCGTGGCCTCGGCGGCGAGACGGCACTCGTCCGCCGTCATGACGACCGCAGCGCGGTCCTCACCGACCGAACGATGACCGCCGCGCGGATCTCGGCGTCCTGGGCCGCCGTCCCGCCGGCCGTGCCCAGGCTGGCGATCGCGGCAGGGCTGGCCATCGGCGGTACGGCCGCGCTGCGCGGCGACCTCACCATCGGTGGCCTGGTCGCCTTCACCTCCTGGATGACGACGCTGGCGCTGGCTGTCACGATCGCGGTCGAACTGCTCGCCGCTCGCGGCCAGGCCCGCGTCGCCGCGGAGCGCATCGCCGGGGTTCTCGGCACCCCGGTCGCTGGCGACGACTCGGCCGATGCCGAGGTTCCGCCGCCGGGCGCCGCGCTGCGCGCCGCCGCCCTGGCCGCCCGGCGCGATGGAAGGCAGGTGCTCGGCCCGGTCGACCTGGCCGTCGGCCCGGGCGAGCTCGTCGTGGTGACCGGCCCGACCGGCAGCGGCAAGACGACGCTCGCCCGCCTGCTGTGCCGGGTGGAGGACCCGGCGAGCGGCTCGGTCAGCCTGGGCGGCGTCGACCTGCGGAGGGTGTCCCGCCTCGAGCTCGCCCACCGGATCGGCCTGGTGCCCCAACGGCCCCTGATTCTGGCGGGCACGGTCGCGGACAACATCCGGGTCGGTCGCGAGGTCGATCTCGACGAGCTGCGCGCGGCCTGCGAGGTGGCCGCGATCGACGACTTCGTGATGAGCCTGCCCGACGGCTACGACACCGAGCTGGGGGAGCGCGGGGCGACCGTCTCCGGCGGGCAGGGGCAGCGGCTCGCGCTGGCACGTGGGCTGGTCGGACGTCCGGACGTGCTCGTGCTCGACGACGCCACCGCGGCGGTCGACGCCGCGACCGAGGCCACGATCCTGCGCCGGCTGCGCGAATGGTCGCCGCGGACCGCGCTCGTCGTCATCTCCCACCGACCGGCTGTCCTGGCCGCCGCCGATCGGGTCATCCGGCTGGCCCCCGCGCCCGCGCCCGCGCGTTCCGTGCCGGCCGCCGAGCACGTGCCCGCCGGCTCGCGCGGCGGCGCGGGAACCGTCGGTGTGAGGGGCGGCGATGGCTGAGGTCCGGGTACTGGCCGACGACCCGCCCGTCGCGGGCACCTTCCGGCGCTTCTGGCCGTACCTGCGCCCGCACCGGGCGATCCTGGCCGCCGCGCTGCTGGCGAGTGTGGCCAGCACGGCGGCGGTGGTGGGCATCGCGCCTGCCATCGGGTGGGGAGTCGACGCCGTGTCCGCGGGCGACAGGGGCCGGCTGTGGCAGGCGGTCGTCCTGATGGTCGGGCTCGCCCTGGCCAGGATGCTCCTGCTGCGCTGGTCGGAGCTGCTGCTGTCCGCGGCCGGCGAGCGGACCATCCGCGGCCTGCGGGATCTCGTCGTGGCACGCCTCGCCCGGGCACCCCTGCGATTCATCGAGGCCCACCGGACCGGTGACCTGCTGCGCCGGTCGACCGGCGAGATCGCCGACCTCACGCTCTTCCTGCGCGACCAGCTGCCCAACCTGGTCGGCGTCAGCCTCACCATCGCCCTGACCACGGTGTTGCTGCTGGTCTGTTCGTGGCTGCTCGCGCTGCTGCTCATCGTGCTGTTCCTGCCCCTGGCGATCGCGATCGTGGCCTGGTTCAACCGGGGCGCGCCGGAGGCGTTCGGTCGCCAGGCCGCGGCCGACGCGGCGATGACGGCGGCCTTCACCGAGACGCTCAGCGCGCATGAGGCCCTGGTCGCCCCCGGACGACCCCAGGAGTGGACTCGCCGATTCCGAGAGGACAACGACAGGCTCCAGCAGGTGGCGGACCGCACGCTCGTCGTGCAGAACCGGCTGGAGCTGTTCGGCATGATCGAGGGGCTGGCCACCGCCGCGCTGCTGCTGCTCAGCGTCTGGCTGGTGCGTGCGGGGCATCTCGGCGTCGGCACGGTCGTCGTCTTCGTGGTCGCGACCCGCAACCTGTTCGAAGGCGTGCTCACGTTGTCGGGACTGGCCGGCCAGGCCCAGCTGGCCCGGGTGGGCCTGGCTCGCCTGACGGACCTGCTCGACGCACTTCCGCCAGTGCCGGACCCGGCGCCGGTCCCGGGGACAGGTCCGGCACTGGCGGAAGTGGCGGGCGCCCGCGGGGGCGGCGGCCTGCCGACCCATGGCGACCTGGTCGCCGACGCCCTCGGCTTCGGCTACGTCGACGGCGCGCAGGTGCTGCGCGACGTCTCGGTCACCTTCCCGACCGGCGACCGGGCCGGCCTCGTCGGGGTCACCGGGTCCGGGAAGACGACCCTGGCGAAGCTGCTCGCCGGGCTCTACGAGCCGGACGTCGGGGCGGTGCGCTACGGGGGCGTCGATCTGCGGGCCGTCCCGGCGCGGGAGGTTCGGGCCCGCATCGTCCTCGTTCCGCAGCAGGTGCACATCATCACCGGCACGCTGGCGGAGAACCTGGCGCTCGTGCCGGGCGAGCCGGGCCGGCCGGCGATGGAGCGGGCCGTCGACCTCCTCGGCCTCGGCGACTGGGCGTCCCGGCTGGGTGGTCTCGACGCCGATCTCGGCACCCGGGGTGAACGGCTCTCCGCCGGTGAGCGCCAGATCGTCGGGCTGTTGCGGGCGGCGCTCATCGATCCACCGGTACTGCTGCTCGACGAGGCGACGGCCGATCTCGACCCGGATGCCGCGCTCCGGCTGGAAAGGGCGGTCGAGCGGCTGCGACCCGGCCGGACGCTGGTCGTCATCGCGCATCGGCCGAGCACGATCGAACGCCTCCCGCGGATCGTCCGACTTGATGCCGGACGCCTGGTCTGAGCGCACCGCAGGGCCCGACCATCTGGGCCGATCCGAACTGGTGGTTGCATTTCCGATCTCGCCTACATTAGGTTAACTTCACCTAATCTGTGTGAGGACGGTGCCGCCTGTCCGCCAGTCGGCGGTCGTTGCCCCAGGCAGCGGCCGTCGCCCCTGTCGGTCACCGGCCGCTCACCGGCCCCTGAAGCGGTAACCCATCGGTTACCAGTCGATGCCCCTCGTCCCGAGCCTCATCACCGGAAGGACGTCCACTGTGGCGAGTCCCGACTCCGCGCAGCGCAGGCGCGACCTGCTTCGCCGTCAGCTGGCTGCCGAGCGGCTGACGCGCGACCCGGTGGGTGGCGTCGGCGACCGGCCTCGCCGGACAGCCGGCCAGGGGCACCCGGTCAGTCCGGCGCAGCGCCGCATGTGGTTCCTGTCACGGCTTGACCCCACCAGCGCCGCCTACACGATCTCGGCCGCCTTCGAGCTGACCGGCCCGCTTGACCCGGAAGCCCTGAACCGCGCGTTGAACGCCGTCGCCGGTCGGCACGAGATCCTCCGCACGACCTACCGGGCCACCTCGGACGGGCAGCTGCAGCAGGTGGTCCGGGACGACATCCTGCCGGCGTGGCACAGCGTGGATCTCTCGGCCGAGCCGGCCGCGGAACCGGGCGGGCGTGCGCGCGCGATCGCGCTGGCAGCGGCGCGGCGCCCGTTCGACCTGACCGCCGAGTCGCCGCTGAGGGTCACCCTGCTGCGGCACGGTCCGCAGCTGCACACCCTGGCACTCGCCGCCCATCACATCGCCTGGGACGACGCGTCCTGGGACGTCTTCTTCGGCGACCTGCAGGCCGCCTACGCCGGGAAGGACGGCGCGGGCGCCGGCGCCGCCGTCCAGTTCCTCGACGCCGCGGCCCCGGTCGCGGACCAACCAGTTCCGACAGAGGGCCTCACCTACTGGCGCAACCGGCTGTTGCCGCTGGCCGAACCCGTGCGGCTGCCGGGGCCGGACGCCGACGACCGCGACCCTGCCGACCTGCCGGTCGCTGCGGCCCAGGGCCGTCGTGACACCGGCCGGCAGGTCGTCCACCTCGCGGCAGGGGAGCTCGCCGGGCAGGTCCGCGAACTCGCGACCGCCCACGGCGCGACACCGTTCATGGTGCTGCTGGCCGCCTACACGGCGCTGATCCACCGGGTGACCGGGGCGACCGACGTCACCGTCGGCTCGCCGGTCGTGAACCGGGAGGGTGCCGCGACCGAGGGCGTCATCGGCTACTTCGGCAACACGATCTGCCTGCGTCTCCCGGTGGGACCGATGGACAGCTTCACCGACCTGCTGCGGCGGACCCGTGACGTCTGCCGGGGCGCGTTCGCGCACGCTGACGTCGACCTCGCGGACGTCGTGCGCGAGCTCAACCCCGACCGGTCAGACGGCGTGTCCAGCCTGTTCAGCACGATGTTCGCCGTCCGCACGCAGGCCGCCGCCGCGTTGCGCGGCGGCTCGAGCCAGGGTGACGGCGATGGCCTGCGTGGTGAGCGCCGTCCCCTGCACAACGGCACGGCGCAGTTCCCGCTGATGGTCGTGGCCGAGATCGGTACCGGGCCCGACGGGGCCGACTCGCTCGAACTGGAGACGACATTCCAGCCGGGCTCGGTGTCCGGGGTGTTCGCACGCTCCCTCGGAGCACGGCTGGAGCGGCTGCTCACCGCGGCGCTCGCCGACCCGGCCGCGGCGATCGGCTTCATCGACCTGCTCACGCCGGACGAGCACGCCCACCTCGTGGGCGCCTGGACCGGCACCACGGCGGGGACCGGCACCACGGCGGGGACCGGCACCACGGCGGGGACCGGCACCGCGGCGGGGACCGGCACCGCGGCGGGGACCGGCACCACGGCGGGGACCGGCACCGCGGCGGGGACCGGCACCGCGGCGGGCCCGACGCCGGGCGAGCCGTGGGTGGCGCCCTTCATGTCCTGGGCCGAGGCCGACCCGGACCGGACGGCCCTGGTCACCGCCGAGCGTTCGATCTCCTACGGTGAGCTGGCCGCCGCGGCTGACGCGCTCGGGCGGCGACTGGCCGCCCGCGGCGCCCGGCCGGGCTCCATCGTCGGGATCGCCCTGCCCCGATCGATCGAGCTGGTGGTCGCGCTTGCGGCCACCGGCCGCGCCGGCGCCGCCTACCTTCCGCTCGACGTCGACTACCCACCCGACCGCCTCGCCCTGATGGTCGAGGACGCGGCGGCGGCGGTGCTGGTCACGACGCGCGAGCTGGCTCCCGGGATCCCGCTCGCGTCGGGGACCCGCCTCGTTCTCGTCGACGAGCCGGCACCCGTGTCCGAGCCGGCACCCGTGTCCGAGCCGGCACCCGTGTCCGAGCCGGCACCCGTGTCCGAGCCGGCACCGGTGTCCGAGCCGGCACCGGTGTCCGAGCCGGCACCCGTGTCCGAGCCGGCACCGGTGTCCGAGCCGGCACCGGTGTCCGAGATGGCACCGGAGCCCGAATCCGAATCCGCGTCCGCGCCGTGGCCGCCTGCCATCGCCCCGGACAGCCCGGTGTACGTCATCTACACGTCGGGCTCGACCGGCCGGCCCAAGGGCGTCCTGGTCGGCCATCGATCGCTGTCGGGTTTCCTGACGGAGTTCACCGAGACCGTGGGGATCGGGCCGGCTGACCGCGTGCTGGCCGCGACCACCTTGGCGTTCGACCCGAGCACCGTCGAGCTGCTCGCGCCGCTGACCGTCGGCGCCTCGGTCCATCTCGTCGCCAGTGAGGCGGCGCGGGACCCCTCGGAGCTTGCCCAGCTCCTGAGCGTCGGCGCGGTCACGCTGGCCCAGGCGACCCCGTCGCGCTGGCGTTCCATCCTTGCCGCCGACACCGCTCCCTACCCCGGCGTGCGGGTCCTGTGCGGCGCCGAGCCGCTGACCGTCGACCTCGCGCGGGAGCTGCGCACCCGCGCGGCGAGCCTGACCAATGTGTACGGCCCCACCGAGACGACGGTCTGGGCGACGACCGGTGAGGTGCGCGAGTCAGCGGGCGAGAGCGAGCGGATCACGGTCGGCACGCCGCTGCGCAACACCCGGGCCTACGTGCTGGACGGCGCGCTGATGCCGGTGCCGCCTGGCGTCATCGGCGAGCTCTACCTCACCGGTTCCGGCGTGGCCCATGGCTACCTGGCCCGCCCGGCGCTGACCTCCAACCGTTACGTGGCGAACCCGTTCGGCTTCGGCGAGCGGATGTACCGAACCGGTGACCTCGCCCGCTGGACCGCGGACGGTGAGCTGCTCCTCGCCGGCCGTTCGGACGACCAGGTCAAGATCCGTGGTTTCCGGATCGAGCCGGGGGAGATCGAGACGGTGCTGGCGCGCCACCCCGCGGTCGCGCGCTGCGCCGTCATCGCGCGGGAGGACGGGCCGGCGGGACGCGCGCTTGTCGCCTACGTCGTCCCGGCGGCCACCCCGGCCGAAACCGGGGCGCTCACCGACCAGCTGCGTGCGCACGCCGCGTCGTTCCTGCCCGGCTACATGGTGCCGGCGGCATTCGTGGTGCTGCCCATACTGCCCATCACCCCCAGCGGGAAGCTCGACCGGCGCGCCCTGCCCGCGCCCGAGTTCGGTGCGGCGGCCCAGTCCGGACGGACGCCCGCCACCCGGACCGAGGAGATCCTGCGCGACGTCTTCGCGGCCGTGCTGAGCCAGCCCGACATCGGCGTCGACCAGGACTTCTTCCATCGTGGCGGCGACAGCATCCTGGCCTTCTCCGTGGTCACCCGCGCGGCGGCGGCCGGGGTGACGGTGGCACTCGCGGACGTCTTCGCCACGCCCACCGTCGCCGGCCTGGCCACGGTGGCGGACGCCGCGGCAGCCGCCGCTGTGGATCAGCCGGGCGGCGCGGGTGCGGCGGGCGGCGCGGGCGCCGCGGACACGGCGGGCACGGCGGCGGTCGGTTCGACGTCCGCGCTCCCGGAGCTGCCTTCGGTCGATCCGGACGACGTCGAGCGCTGGCGGGCCCGGCTGCCCGGCCTGACCGACGTGTGGCCGCTGTCGCCGTCGCAGGCGGGCATGCTGTTCCAGCGCCTCGTCGACGGTGAGGACACGCCTGACGTCTACGTCGTCCAGTTCGTCCTCGACCTGCGGGGCGATCCCGACCCCGGTCGCCTGCGGGCCGCTTCCCGGGTCCTGCTGGAGCGGCACCCCCTGCTGCGCGCCGCGGTCCTGTCCGACGGCCGTGCGCCGGCCCAGGTCATCGTCGCCGAGGCGGAACCGGAATGGACGGTCGTCGACCTCTCCGCCTGGCCGGCCGCCGAGCAGGTGGCCGAGATGGAGCGGCTCGTCTCGGCCGACAGGGTGGCCCGGTTCGACCTGGCGCAGCCGCCGCTCCTGCGTTTCCTGTGGATCCGCACCGGGCCGGACAGCGCGCGGCTGGCTGTCTGCGCCCACCACCTCATCGTCGACGGCTGGTCGCTGCCGTTGCTGCTACGTGAGCTGTTCACCCTGGCCGCGGACCCGGCCGGCCCGGCGGCCGTCGCCGCACGGCTGCCGGCGCCACGCCCGTACGCGGACTACCTGCGCTGGCTGCGGGCTCAGGACTCCGGCGCCGCCCACGATGCCTGGCGCGACGAGCTGGCCGATCTCGAAGAACCGACCCTGCTTGCCGGCCTGACCGCCGCCGGCGGGACGAGGGCCGGCGGCTCGGCGGCCGCCCTCGAGCGGGAGGTCGGCCCCGAGCTGACCGCCCGGCTGGGCTCGCTCGCCCGCGAGCGAGGCGTCACGCTGAGCACCATCCTGCGCGCGGCGTACGGCGTCGCGCTCGTCCGCGCGGTCGGGCGTGACGATGTCGTCTTCGGCGCGGCGACCGCGGGCCGACCACCGGAGCTGCCCGGGGTCGAGTCCATGATCGGGCTGTTCGTCACCACCGTCCCGGTGCGGGTCACGGTGAGCGCGCGGATGACGTTCGCCGCGCTGCTGGCGGACCCACGGGTCACCCAGGCCCGGATGTTCGCCCACCAGCACGTCGGCCTGGCCGACATCCAGACGTCGATCGGGCGGGGTGAGCTGTTCGACAGCCTGCTCGTCCTCGAGTCCTACCCGTTCGACACGGCGACGCTGATCCCACCGGGCGGCCCGCGGCTCGAAGCCGTCGACGGCCATGACGGGACCCACTACGCGCTGACCATCCGGGTGATTCCCGGGGACCGGCTGCGGCTGACCTTCAGCTACTCCGACGGTGTCCTCGACGACGTGACCGTCGCCGGGCTGGCCGACCGCCTGCTCCTGCTGTTGGCGGAGATCGCGGCCGACCCGGACCGCCCGATCGGGGCCGTGACGGCCGTTCCCGCCGCCGAGCGCGGTCTCGCCGCCCTCGCTCCGGCGCCCGCGGCGGCCGGTGTCCTGCCAGCCGGTGTCCTGCCGGCTGGCGACGCGACGGCGGCCACCCTGCCCGACCTCTTCGAGGCCCAGGCCCGCCGGACCCCGGACGCGGTCGCGCTGCGCTGGCGCGAGACGGAGCTGACCTACGCCGAGCTCGACGCGCGGGCGGACCGGCTGGCCCGGCTGCTGCGCCAGCGCGGCGTCGGGCCGGAGTCGATCGTGGCCGTGGCGCTGCCCCGGTCACTCGACCTGGTCGTGAGCCTGCTCGCCGTGCTCAAGGCCGGCGGCGCCTACCTGCCGGTCGACCCGGCCTACCCCGCGGACCGGATCACGTTCATGCTGCGTGACGCGGCACCGGTGTGCGCGGTGACGACGGCGGCCACCCGGACGACGCTACCGCCCCGCATCGGCGTGCCGATGGTCGTGCTGGACGATCCGCTGGTCGACGCGGCCCTGACCGGGCAGCAGCAGTCCGGGCAGCAGCAGTCCGGTCCGCTCGACCCGGCCGGCCGGGCCCGGCCCGACAATCTCGCCTACGTGATCTACACGTCCGGGTCGACCGGCCGGCCGAAGGGCGCGCAGGTGCCGCACCGCAACGTGGTGCGGCTGTTCGCCGACAGCCAGCGGCACTTCCACTTCGGCTCCTCCGACGTCTGGACGCTCTTCCACTCGGTCTCGTTCGACTTCTCCGTGTGGGAGCTGTGGGGCCCGCTGCTGTACGGCGGCCGGCTCGTGGTGGTCGACCACGAGGTCTCCCGCTCACCGGGACAGTTCCTCGACCTGTTGCGGCGGGAGTCCGTCACCGTCCTCAACCAGACCCCTTCGGCCTTCGCCACGCTGATGGACGCCGATCGCGACGATCCGGGCGCCGGCGGGCCCCACGAGCTGAGCCTCCGGCTGGTGATCTTCGGCGGTGAGGCGCTGGACACCAGCCGGCTGGCACCGTGGTACGAGCGGCATCCGGACGACGCGCCGACCCTGGTCAACATGTACGGGATCACCGAGACCACGGTGCACGTCACGTACCTGCCGCTGGACCGGGACAGCGCCGCCGGTGCCGCCGCCCGGCGAGGCCTGATCGGCGAGCCGCTGCCGGGCCTGCGGGCTCGGATCCTCGACCGCCACCTCACCCCGGTCCCGCCGGGCGTGCCGGGGGAGGTCTACGTCAGCGGCGCCCAGCTCGCGCGCGGGTACCTGGGCCGGTTCGGCCTCACCGCCACCCGGTTCGTGGCCGATCCGTACGGCAACCCCGGCGAGCGGATGTACCGCACCGGCGACCTGGCCCGGCTGGGTCCGGACGGCGCGCTGGAATACCTCGGCCGCGCCGACGACCAGGTCAAGATCCGCGGCTTCCGCATCGAGCCGGGTGAGATCGAGGCGGTCCTGGCCGCCGATCCGGCGGTGGAACGGGCGGTCGTCATCGCGCGTGCGGACGACGCCGGCCGGCACCGGCTGGTCGCGTACGCCGTGCCGCGGGCGGGCCACCAGGTCGACGGCCCGGCACTGCGGGCGCGGGCCGCGGCGGCGCTGCCGGACTTCATGGTCCCGTCGGCGGTCGTCGTCCTCGACGCGCTGCCGCTGACCAGCAACGGGAAGCTCGACCGGGCCGCGCTGCCGGCGCCGGACCCGACCGCGGCCACCTCGGCCCGGTCGGGCGCCACCGATCTGGAACGTGCCCTGTGCGCGGTGTTCGCCGACGTTCTGGGACTGGACCGGGTCGGCGCCGACGACGAGTTCGTGGCGCTCGGTGGTGACAGCATCATCGCGATCCAGCTGGTCAACCGGGCGCGCCGCGAAGGCGTTGCGCTCACCCCGCGCGAGGTCTTCGTCCAGCGGACTCCGGCCGCGCTCGCGTCGCTCGTGGCAGGGCGCACCCCGGCCGCACCAGCCGGGACGTCCACCGCGGCCGAGGCAGGCGCGCCATCCGGGACAGCCACGCCGTCCGAGACAGCCGTGGTCCCGGGACTCCCGGGGACGCCGACCTCGACCGGCCTGCTGACCCCACCGCCGATCGTGGCCCAGCTCGCCGACTGGGGCGGCGAGATCCAGCGCTACAACCAGGCATTTCTCATCCGGACGCCGGCCGGTGCCGACGAGGTGTCGTTGCGGGCCGCGCTCGGCGCGATCCTCGTGCACCACGACGCCCTGCGGACCCGGCTGCTGCGGCCCGCGCCGGGCATCTGGCTGTTCCAGATCGATCCACCCGCCACGGGCACCGGCGCGCCGGGAAGCACGGCCGACGCCGATCTGCTGACCCGCGTCGACGTCGCCGGGCTCGCGCCGGCCGGGCTGCGCGGGGCCATCGCGGCCGCCTCCGAATCGGCCGCCGGTGGCCTGGACCCGGACGCCGGCGTGATGGTCCGCGCGGTCTGGCTCGACGCCGGTCCGGCCGAACCCGGCCGGCTGGTGATCGTCGCCCACCACCTCGTCGTGGACGGGGTGTCGTGGCGGATCCTGCTCGCCGACCTCGAGGCCGCGTATGCGGCGGCCAGCGCCGGCCGGCCGGCGCGGCTCGGCGCGGTCGGCACGTCGTTGAAGGCGTTCAGCGAGGTGATCGCCGGGTACGCGACCGCACCGGACCGGCTCGCCGAGCTGACCCACTGGCTGGCGACGCTCGCGCCGGGCGGACGCCCGTTCGGCCAATCCGCGCCCGCGCTCACCGCCGCGGGTACCTCGGCCGCGGCCGCGCTGGGACCCGCCGCGGTCGGGACGGCCGCCGACACCGAACGCCTCGTCGTCGAGCTGCCCACGCAGGCCTCCTCGGCCCTGCTCACCGGTGTTCCCGCGGCGACCGGTACCGAGGTCACCGCGGTGCTGCTCGCCGGCCTGCGGCTGGCGGTCCCGGTCCGCCCGACCGATGACGACCGTGGCGCCGGCCGGGAGGACGCCGACGGCGAGCTGCTCGTCGATCTCGAGCGGCACGGGCGCGAGGAGATCGTCCCCGGCCTGGACCTGTCCCGCACGGTCGGCTGGTTCACCAGCATCGCGCCGGTCCGGCTGGGACCGGTGCGGGAGGACGCGCGCGCGACGCTCGCAGAGGTGGCGGCGAGCCTGCGGGCTGCCCCGGACAGCGGTGCTGGTTTCGGCCCGCTGCGCTACGCCAACCCGCTGGCCGGGCCGGTTCTGGCCCGCGCCGGTCGGCCCCAGATCCTGTTCAACTACCTGGGCCGCTTCGGTGCCGACCAACGCGCCGACTGGGGGCCCGCGCAGGAGTTCGACGCGCTCGCCGCCGCGCCCGACCCCGGTCTGGGTGTCGGCTACCCGCTGACCGTCGACGTGGTCGGCGTGGAGACGGCCGAGGGCCCGGTGCTTCGGGCGACCTTCACCTACCTGACGACCGTTCTGTCGCAACCGCAGACAGCACGCCTCGCCACCGGTTTCCGGGACGCCCTGCTGGAGCTGGCCACGCTCGCGCCCCCGCGGCCCGAATCCGCGTCCGAGCGGCTCCCGGACCCGCCGCCCGAGACGTCCGCCGCGCTCGTCGCGCTCTCGGATGAGGACCGGGAACGGATCTCCCGCGACTTCCCGGCGGCGGTCGAGGACGTCTGGCCGCTCTCACCGTTGCAGGAGGGCCTGTACTTCCAATGGTCCCTGGACCAGACGAGTGACGCGTACACCGCCCAGTTCTCCCTCGACTTCGACCACCGTCTCGACGCCGAGCGGATGCGCCGGGCCTGCGCGGCGCTCATGGCCCGGACCCCGACGCTGCGCGCGGGCTTCCTCAGCGACGGTCTGCCCCAGCCGGTGCAGGTCATCGCGGCTGAGCTGCCCGCGCCGGTCACCGAAGTCGACCTGTCCGGGCTGGCCGAGCCCGAACGGGCGGCCGAGGCCGAGCGGATCGCCGCGGCCGACCGGGCCCGCCCGTTCGACGTCGCCCGGCCGCCGCTGTTCCGGCTGACCGTCCTCCACCTCGGGGAGCGGCACGACCGGCTGATCGTGAACCGCCAGGTGCTGCTGTGGGACGGCTGGTCGGGCGCCCTCGTCGTCGAGGGCCTGCTCGGGCTGTACGCGGCCGAGGGCGGTGCGGCGGCGCCCCCCGCTCCGCGGGGTTCCTTCCGGGACTACCTGGCCTGGCTGCGGGAGCAGGACACCGAGGCCACCGGACGTGCCTGGCGGTCGGCGCTGGCCGGCCTGGAGGAGCCGACGCTGGTGGTGCCGGCCGCGCGTGGCCTGCCACCGGTCGCCCCGGGCCGGATCACCGCCGAGCTGCCGGAGGCGACCGCGACCGCGGCGCGGGCAGCCGCCCGCGCTCAGGGCGTGACCCTGAACACGCTCTTCAACGCCGCGCTCGCGCTGGTCCTGGCGTCGGCGACCGGGTCGGACGACATCGTGTTCGGCACGACCGTCGCCGGCCGGCCGACCGAGGTCGAGGGCATCGAAGAGGTCGTCGGGCTGTTCCTGAACACGGTGCCGGTCCGGGTCCGGCTCGATCCCCGCGAGTCGGTCGGCGACCTGCTGCGCCGCATCACCGGGCAGCGACTGGACCTGCTCGACCACGAGTACCT
Source organism: Parafrankia sp. EUN1f (assembly GCF_000177675.1). Classification (GTDB taxonomy): domain Bacteria; phylum Actinomycetota; class Actinomycetes; order Frankiales; family Frankiaceae; genus Parafrankia. The sequence continues at coordinate 51,681 of NZ_ADGX01000035.1, read as the reverse complement.
CGGGCTCGGGGAGATCCAGCAGGCCAGCGGTCATCCCGTGCTGTTCGACACGCTGTACGTCCTGCAGAACTTCATCGACGAGGTGGCGAACGACGAGACCAGCGCCCGGCACGGGATCACCGGCGGGACCAGCCTCGACCACACCCACTTCCCGCTGACCTTCGTGCTGTTCCCGGGCGCGCGCATCACCGCGCGGCTGGAGTACCGCGCGGACGTGGTCGCGCCCGAGACGGCGCAGGCCCTGTTCGACCGCCTCCTGGCGCTGGTCGGCGCGTTGTCCGACCACCCTGACACCCCGGTCGGATCCCTGGACGCCCTGCTGCCCGCGGAGCGGGCCCGGCTGGAGGAGGCCCTGGCGGTGCCGACGCGGCCGACGGGCACCGAGACCATCGCCGACCTGCTCGCCGTTTCGGCCGAGCGCCTCGACGGGCAGGTGGCGCTGGTCCTGGATGAGCAGCGGCTGACCTACCGGGAGCTCGACGACCGGGTCAACCAGCTGGCGAGGCTGCTGATCGCGCGGGGCGCCGGGCCGGAGACGGTGGTGGCGCTCGGGCTCGGCCGGACGGTCGACATGGTCGTCGCGCTGTTCGCCGTCCTGCGCACCGGCGCCGCCTATCTGCCACTTGAGCTGGACCACCCGCCGGCACGCCTGCTGGAGATGGTGGTCGACGCGCGGGCGGCGATCCTCGTCACCACCAGGGCGACCGCCCGCTACCTGGCGGGTGCGCCAGCGGACGCGGCTGTGCCAGCCGACGCGGACGTGCCGGCCACCGCGGACACACCGGGCGCTGGGAGCGCGACCTGGCTGGTCCTCGACCAGGGCGCGGTGGCCGCCGAGCTGGCCGCGGCCGGGTCAGGCGCGCTGTCGGACGCCGAGCTCGGCGCCTTCGCCCGTGACCGGGCGGACCGGCTCGAGCACCCGGCATATGTGATCTACACGTCGGGTTCGACCGGCCGGCCCAAGGGCGTCGTGACGCCGTACCGGGGCCTGACCAACATGTGGCTCAACCACCAGGAGGAGATCTTCACTCCGACGGTGGCGGCGGCCGGCGGGCGCCGGCTGCGGATCGCGCACACCGTGTCGTTCGCCTTCGACATGTCCTGGGAGGAGCTGCTCTGGCTCGTCGAGGGCCACGAGGTGCACATCTGCGACGAGAACCTGCGCCGGGACGCCGAAGGCCTCGTCGCCTACTGCGACCGGCACCGGATCGACGTCGTCAACGTGACGCCGACCTACGCGGCCCATCTGTTCGAGTCCGGCCTGCTCGACCGCGACGAGGATCCCGCCGGCGCGGAACCGGCCGGGGGGCGCCATCGGCCGCCCCTGGTCATGCTGGGCGGCGAAGCCGTCCCGGACTCGGTCTGGAACCGGCTGCGCGACACGGCTGACACGACCGGCTACAACCTGTACGGGCCGACCGAGTACACGATCAACACGCTCGGTGCCCCGACGGCGGACAGCCCGACGCCGACCGTCGGCCGGCCGATCCGCAACACCAGCATCTACGTGCTCGACCGGTGGCTGCGCCCGGTGCCCGACGGCGCCCCCGGCGAGCTGTACATCGCCGGCGACGGCCTGGCCCGCGGCTACCTCGACCGCTTCGGCCTGACCGCCACCCGGTTCGTCGCCGACCCGTTCCGGGCCGGTGACCGGATGTACCGCACCGGTGACCTGGCCATCCGCCGCGTCGACGGCAACATCGACTTCCTCGGGCGGACCGACGACCAGGTGAAGATCCGCGGCCATCGGATCGAGCTCGGGGAGGTGACCTTCGCTCTCGACAGCCACCCGGCGGTCAGCCAGTCGGCGGTGATCGCCACGGACGACCCGGCCCTGCCGGGCTCCAAGCGGCTCGTCGCCTACGTCGTGCCGGCGGAGCGGTCGGCCGCCGAGACCGCCGCGAGCGAGGACGACCAGGTCGGCGAGTGGCGCCAGATCTACAGCGACGAGTACGAGCGAATCCCGACCGCCGCGCTCACCGAGGACTTCGCCGGCTGGGACTCCAGCTACGACGGCCAACCGATCCCGTTCGAGCACATGCGGGAATGGCGGGCGGCCACCCTCGACCGGATCCGGGCGCTGGAACCCCGGCGCGTCCTGGAGATCGGTGTCGGCACCGGCCTCCTGCTCGGCGGGCTCGCACCCGAGGTCGAGGCCTACTGGGGCACCGACCTCGCCGCGCCGGTCATCGCGAAACTGCGCGCCGAGCTGGCCACCGACCCGGATCGCTTCGGCCGGGTGGAGCTGCGCAACCAGCCGGCGCATGTCACCGACGGGCTGCCCGCGGGCTACTTCGACACGATCATCATCAACTCGGTGATCCAGTACTTCCCGAGCGCCGGCTACCTGGCCTCGGTGCTGCGCTCCGCGCTCGCCCTGCTGGCCCCGGGCGGCTCGCTGTTCGTCGGCGACGTCCGCGACCTGGGTCGACTGCGGATCTTCCACACCGCGATCGAGCTCGCCCGCTCCGGCGGCAGGCCCGTCGCCTCGACCGGGCTCACCGCCGCGGTGGACCGGCGCATGCTGCTGGAGAAGGAGCTGGTGGTGGCACCGGCGTTCTTCCTCGGGATCGCCGCCGAGGAGGGCCTGGAGGTGTCGGTGCGCGTCCGGCGGGGACGCTTCGGCAACGAGCTGACCAGGCACCGGTACGACGTGGTGCTGCGGTCCGGTGTGTTCGACGGCGACGCCGGGACCGCGTCGGACGATGCCGGGACCGATGCCGGTACCGCGTCGTCCGAGCCGCGCTCGCTGGCCTGGGGCGTCGACACCGGTGACCTTGAGAGCCTCGGCGCGCTGCTGGGCGCCGAAGCACCGGCACGGGTGCGACTCGCCGGTATTCCCGACGCCCGGATCGCGGCCGAGCTCGCCGCCGCCGAGGTCGTCGCGGCGGAAGGCCCGACGGCGTCCGCCGCGGCCACGGTCGAGCCGCAGGACCTGTACGAGCTGGCCGACAGCCTCGGCTACGAGGCCGCTCTCACCCCGTGCCCGGACGACCCCGGGCGGCTCGACGCCCTGTTCGTGCGGGGTTCCGGCCCGCGGGCGCTGCCGGTGGTCCGACCAGCCGACGATCCCGCTTCCCGGCCCGCGCCGGGCGTGGCGGTGACGAACGACCCGACGGCGGCCCGCGCCGCCGCCGCGATCGTCGGTCGCCTGCGTACCGACCTCGCCGCCCTGCTGCCCGACTACCTCGTCCCGTCGGCCTTCGTGCCGCTGCCGGCGATTCCCCGCAACGCCAACGGCAAGCTCGACGTGGCGGCGCTGCCGCCGGCCGAGCCGGTGGCGACAAGCTCCGGGAGGGCACCGGCCACCGCGCTGGAGCAGGCCCTGGCCGACCTGTTCGCCGACGTCCTCGGTCTGCCCGAGGTCGGGGCCGACGACAACTTCTTCGCCCTGGGCGGCCACTCGCTGCTCGCGACCCGGGTGGTCAGCCGGGCGCGGGCCACGCTGGAGATCGACCTGGCCATCCGCGACCTGTTCGACGCCCCCACGGTCGAGACCCTGGCGGCGAAGGTGGCCGGCCAGGCACCCGCGACCACCCGCCCGCCGCTGGTCGCCGGTGAGCGCCCCGACCGGATCCCGCTTTCCGCGGCGCAGCGCCGGCTGTGGCTGGTCGACCAGCTGACGTCCTCGGCCGGCGACGGCTCGACCGCCTACAACTACCCGATCGCGTTCCAGATCGCCGGGCGGGTCGACGTCGAGGCGCTGCACGCGGCCGTCGGTGACCTGCTGGAGCGGCACGAGGCGCTGCGCACCGTCGTCGACGTCGTCGACGGCGAGCCCTACCAGCGGATCCTCGACCCGACCACCGCCCGGCCCCGTCTCACCGTCGAGAACTGTGCGCGGGACGAGGTGACCGCCCGCATCTCCCAGGCGGCGGCGGAGCCGTTCGACCTGACCGCGCAGATCCCGCTGCGGCTGATGGTGCTGCGCGGCGACACCGGCGACACACTGGTCGTGATCCTGCACCACATCGCGACCGACGAATGGTCGGACCGGCCGTTCCTGCTGGATCTGGACGCCGCCTACACCGCGCGGCGGGCCGGTGCGGCGCCGGAATGGGCTCCGCTGCCGGTCCAGTACGCCGACTACACCCTCTGGCAGACCGCTCTGCTCGGCGATCCGGCCGCCAAGGACAGCCTGGCCACCCGGCAGCGCGCGTTCTGGCTGGAGGCCCTGCGCGGCCTGCCGGAGGAGATCGGGCTGCCGCTGGACCGGCCACGGCCAGCGGTGCGCGACGGGGCGTCCGGACGGGTGGTCCGCGTCCTGCCGGGCGCGGTCGCGACCGGCCTGCGTGAGCTGTGCTCCCGGACCGGGACGAGCATGTCGATGCTCACCCACGCGGCCATCGCCGTCCTGCTGCACCGGCTCGGGTCGGGTGACGACATCCCGATCGGCGTTCCCATCGCCGGGCGGACCGACACGGCGCTCGAACGGCTCGTCGGCTTCTTCGTCAACACCCTGGTGATCAGGTCCGACCTGGGCGGCGATCCGACCTTCCGGGAGCTGCTGGCGCGGACCCGCAGCACCGACCTGGCCGCCTTCGACCACCAGGACCTCCCCTTCGAGGACGTGGTCGCCGCGGTCAACCCGCGCCGCGTGCCCGGGGTGAACCCGCTGTTCCAGGTGATGGCGGGCTACCACCACCTCGCCGAGGACGACCGGGACCTGCTCGGCGGGCCGGTCACCTGGATCAACCCGGAGGTCGGGACAGCCAAGTTCGACCTGGACGTGACCTTCGTCGACCGTGCCGCGCGCAACGAGATCACGATTCTGGTCGAGTTCGCCACCGACGTGATCGAACCGGCCGGCGGCGCCCGGCTGGCCGACCGGCTGACCCGCCTGCTGGCCGGGCTCGTCGCCGAGCCGGACCGGCCGGTCAGCCAGCTGGAGATCGTGGACGACCGCGAGCGCGCGGCGGCGCTGCGCGCGGCGGCCGGCCCCCGGCGAGAACTGCCCCCGGGCGGTGACACGGTGGTGGACCTGCTCGAACGGGCCGTGGCCGCGTTCCCCCACCGGGTCGCGCTGGTCACCGACACGGGCCGGGCCACGTTCACCGACCTCGCGGCGCAGGTCGACCGGATCGCCGGGCTCGTGCACGGGATCGGCGGCGGCCCGGAGACGGTGATCGCCCTTGCGCTGCCACGTGCGCTGATGGTCCCGGCGATCTTCGGCGTGCTGGCGGCCGGCGCGAGCTACCTGCCACTGGACGTCGAGCATCCCCCCGAACGGCTCTCGTTCGTGCTGGCCGACGCGGCCCCGGTGGCCGTGCTCACCACGGCGGTGCTGGCCGACCGCCTCCCGCCCGCCGCCGCCGAGGTCGTGCTGCTGTCTGACGGCACAGCCGCGGACGGCGAGGGCTCCGGCCGGGCGTTCGCCGGGTACACCCGACCCCTGCCGGACAGCGCCGCCAGCGTCATCTACACCTCCGGCTCGACCGGGCGCCCCAAGGCGGTCGTCGGCACCCACCGTGGCCTGGCCAACCTCTTCGCGTCCCACGCGGTCGACCTCATGGCGCCGGCCGAGGAGGCAGCCGGACCGGACCGCGGCGCCCAGCGTGTCGTACACGCCGCCTCGTTCAGCTTCGACGGCTCCTGGGAGCCTCTGCTGTGGCTGCTGGCCGGACATGAGGTCCATGTGGTCGGCGAAGCGACCGCGCGGGACGCGGCCGCGCTCGTCGACCACATCGAGCGGGCGCGGATCGATGTGCTCGACCTGACGCCGACCTACCTCCAGGAGCTGCTGGACCACGGCTTCCTCCGCGCCGAGGGCCACCGGCCAGGGGTGCTGATGGTCGGCGGCGAGGCCACCGCGCCGGCGCTGTGGGAGCGGCTGCGGTCGACGCCGGGAATGGTGAGCCACGACCTGTACGGGCCGACCGAGTACTCGGTCGACGCCTACGGCTGGCACAGCGCCGGCACCGACCCGCGGCCCGAGCCGGCCGGCGATCCGGACCACCCCACCCAGGACGCACCGGGCCAGGACGCACCGGCCCAGGACGCACCGGCCCAGGACGCATCGGGCCAGGGCCAGGGTCGGGATGTGCCTGGTTGGGCGGGGCCGATCGCCAACACGTATGCCTACCTTCTCGACGCGGCGCTCTCGCCGGTCCCGGACGGGGTGGCGGGCGAGCTGTACCTGGCCGGCCCCGGGCTGGCCCGGGGTTACCTGGGCCGCCCCGACCTGACCGCGGGCCGTTTCGTCGCCGACCCGTTCGGCCCGGCGGGCCAGCGGATGTACCGCACCGGTGACCGGGCCCGGCGGCGGCCCGACGGCGCACTCGCCTTCCTCGGGCGTACCGACGACCAGATCAAGCTGCGGGGCTTCCGGATCGAGCTCGGGGAGATCGAGCGTGCCGTGGAGACGGTCGCCGGTGTCAACGCGGCCGCGGTCGTCTTCCGCCCGGACGCACCGCCCGCCCTCCAGCTCGTGGCCTACCTGGTGGCAGGCCCAGCCGTGCCGGCGGAGCGGGAACCGGCGGCGGGCGATCCGGCCGAGCACGAGCTGGCGGCGCACGAGCTGGCGGCGCGCGAGCTGACCGAGCGCGAGCTGACCGAGCACGAGCTGACCGAGAACGCTCGTGCCCACCTGGCCCGGGTGCTGCCGGTGCACATGGTTCCGCAGGCATTCGTCGTGCTGGGGCGGCTGCCCCGCACGGTCAACGGCAAGCTCGACCGGGCGGCGCTGCCCGAACCGGCCGCGCCGACCCTGGCGGGCGGCCGGCGGCCCCGGGACGCCCGCGAGGAGCTGCTCGCGGAGCGGTTCGCCGCGGTGCTCGGCGTCGAGCGGGTGGGCCGGGACGACGACTTCTTCGCCCTCGGCGGCCATTCGCTGCTCGTCATGCGGCTGTGCGCGGCGATCCGCTCGACCTTCGGGGTGGAGATCACACCCCGCACGGTCTTCGAGGAGCCGACGGTGGCCGGGCTCGCACGGCGGATGGAGGCGGCGGGCACCGCCCGCCCGCCGGTCGGCCGCCACCAGCGGCCGGAACACCCACCACTGTCGGCCGCGCAGCGGCGCCTGTGGGTCCTGGCGCAGCTGGAGGGCCCCAGCCCGACCTACAACATCCCGATCACCTGGCGGCTGACCGGCCCGCTGGACGTGGCCGCCCTACGCGCCGCGGTGGACGACGTGGTGGCCCGGCACGAGTCGCTGCGCACCGTCTTCCCGAGCGCCGACGGCGAGCCGTTCCAGCGCGTCCTCGATCCCTCCCGGGCACGGATCTCGTTCGAGGTGGTCGACTGGATCCCGCCGACGAGCGCGGACCACGCCGAACCGGAGCTGGAACTGGAGCCGGAGCCGGGTGAGGCGGGCCTGGCGGACATCCTCGCCCGGGCGGCGGCGTATTCCTTCGATCTCGAGCACGAGCCGCCGATGCGGGTGACCGTCGTCCGCTGCTCGTCCCGGCTGCACATCGCACAGTTCCTCGTGCATCACATCGCGGCGGACGAGGGTTCGGACCGTCCGCTGGCCCGTGACCTGTCGGTGGCCTATCGGGCGCGAGCGGCGGGTGCCGCACCGGTTTGGGCGCCGCTGCCCGTCCAGTACGTCGACTACACGCTGTGGCAGCAGCGGCTGCTTGGCGACGAGTCCGATGTCACCAGCCCCGCCGCGCGCTCGAGGGAGTTCTGGCGCGGCGCGCTGGCCGGCCTGCCTGACGAGGTGGCGTTGCCCACCGACCGGCCGCGGCCGGCGGAGCCGAGCCACACCGGCGGAATCGTCGAGATCTCCCTGGACGACGACGTCGTCGGCGCGCTGCGCGCGGTCGGTCGGGCCCACAACGCGAGCATGTTCATGGTGCTGCGGGCAGCCGTCGCGACGCTGCTGCACCGGCTGGGGGCGGGGGAGGACATCCCCATCGGCAGCCCGGTCGCCGGCCGGACCGATGACACGCTCGACGACCTCGTCGGCTTCTTCCTCAACACCGTGGTCCTGCGCACCGACCTGGCGGGCGACCCGTCGTTCGGCGAGCTGCTCGGACGGGTCCGCGCGGGTGACCTCGCCGCGCTCGACCACCAGGAGCTGCCGTTCGACCGGGTGGTGGAGGCGGTGAACCCACCGCGGCAGCTGGCCCGCCATCCCCTGTTCCAGGTCATGATCGTGTATCTCGCGGCGTCCGATGTCGTCGACGAGCTGGCGTTCGACGGCATCAGCGCACGTCCCGAACCGGTGCTGCGGGCGGACGCCAAATTCGACATGTCCTTCGACTTCATCGAACGGGGCGGGGCCGAGGGCGGTATGACCATCGGCGTCGCCTACAGTGACGACCTGTTCGACCGCGCCGGCGTGGACCGGATCGCCGAGCGCCTGCGGGACGTCCTCGCCGCGGTGGCCGCGGATCCGTCCGTACCGCTCAGCGCACTGCGGCTGAGCTGGGCGGCGATCCCCGCGGCAACCGCGTCTCGCGCCGCCCTCGTGGCCGCCGGCAGCTCCGGTGGCTCTGGCACCTCCGGTGGCTCCGGTGGCGACGATCGCGGTGACGGGAGTGCCGCGACGGCCACCGCCGGCCGCGCGCCCGCGAACGACATCGAGGAGATCCTGGTCAACACCTTCCTGCAGGTACTGGGGGTTGACCAGGTCGGCGTCGACGATGACTTCTTCGCGCTCGGCGGCGACAGCATCGTCGCGATGCGGCTGGTGAACCGGATCCGCGCCGCCGGTCTCGTGGTGACTCCGCGGCTGCTGTTCGGCCATCGCACGCCTGGCGCGCTCGCGACGGTCGTGCGGCGCCGCGCGCCGCGCCCGGAGGCCCCGCAGCCCGGCCAGGCCGCGGCGGCGGTGGTCGTCCCACCGACCCCGGCGCTGCAGTCGGCGCGCGGGCGCGGGCGTACGAGCGACGGCACGGACGCTTTCGCGTCCTTCTCCTCGCCGGTGCTGCTGCGCACGCCTTGCGGGCTGGACCACGCGACGCTGACCAGGGTGCTCACAGCCGTCGTCGACCAGCACGACGTCCTGCGGGCCAGGCTTGTCCGCTCGGACCTGCCCGGCGGGCTGGCGCTTCCCCCGGGCGCGGCGACGGTGGGTGCGGACGGCGGTCCGGCCTGGTCGCTGGTGATCGCGCCGCCTGGCGGCGTCGACGTCGGCGGCTGGATCCGGCGGGTCGACGCCACTGACCTCGCCTCGGGCGACGGCTTCGACAGCGAGGCCGGTCGGTCGCTGATCGCGGAGCTGGCGGCGTCGACCAACCGCGAGCTCGATCCGGACGCCGGGCAGGCCATCCGGGCCGTCTGGCTGGACGCGGGCGGCGCGCGTCCGGGCCGACTCCTGTTGATCATCCATCACGCCCTGATCGACGGTGTCTCCTGGTCGATCGTGCTGGAGGATCTCGCGGCCGCCTGGCAGGCGCTCGCGGCAGGCGAACCGCCCCGGCTCGCGCCGGTTCCCGTCTCGTACGCCGACTGGGCGCGCCGCCTCGACGACCGTGCGCGGGCCCCGGAGACGGCGTCACGGCTGCCGTTCTGGTCGGACCTGCTGGGCCGGGCCACGCCCGTGGAATGGGTCGCCCGGCCCGTGGATCCGGTGGAGGCCGGCGGGCTTGCCGAATCCGCCGGGCAGACCGGCTCGGCGGCCGGGCAGGAGGGCTCGGCCGGGCAGGTGGGTGCGGCCGGGCAGGTGAGTGCGGCCGCGGCCCAGGCGGTGACGGTGAGCGTGCCTGCGGAACGGGCGGCGCCGCTTCTGTCGACGGTGCCCGCCGGTTTCGGCATCGGTGTGGACGAGCTGCTGCTCGCCGCGCTGTCCCTGGCCGTCGCCGACCGGACCCGCCCAGGCGAGAGCGGGACATCGGGGATGATCGTCGCAGTCCAGGCGCACGGCCGGCAGGAGCAGATCGTGGGGGATGTCGACCTGTCCCGAACGGTCGGCTGGATGGCGGAGATCTTCCCGTTCCTCCTCGAACGGGACGCCACCGACGGCGCCGTGTTCGGCGAGCGTTCCGTGGACGCCGCGGCGGCCCGGGTGCACGCACTCATGGCATCCGTTCCCGACGGCGGAACCGACTACAGCATGTTGCGCTTCCTCAACCCGCGGACCGCGCCCGAGCTCTCCGCCGCACCGCTGCCCACGGTCTACCTGAACTACGTCGGCCGGTTGACACGGGGCGAGACGGCCGACTGGGCGGTCGCCGCGGAGGACGAGGAGCTCTTCGCGGACTGGAACGCCGAGCAGCCCGATCCCTTCCCGGTGAGCCTGATCGTGAGGGTTCTCGACGGTCCGGGCGGTCCCGAGCTCACGGCGCGATGGTCCCGTGGACCGGACGGCCCCGCCATGGAGGTCGTCAGCGACCTCGCGACGTCGTGGGTCCGGGCGCTGGACGCCCTCGCTGCCCTGGCATCAGGGCGCGGAACAGACGACTCCAGCTGACTGCGCGCCACGGCCGCGGGGTTCACCACGGCCGTGGCCGCCTTCTCGCGCAACCTTCCGGACCGGCCGGCGCCGCGATTCTCGGATTCCGGTGGCAGTGGTTCCGGCAAAGGCCTCGGGCTATGTCGGGAGGAGTCCGGTCGGCTGCCGGTGAATCCACGGATTCGATGACCGCAGGGCATCGGATTACTACTGAGTTATTTCCGTCTCACAGCCAACTGACAGGAATGCTGCGAGTCCGGGGTCGGCGATAGAAAAGACTCAACTGGCCGAGTCGTGTGGATGGGATTGTCCTTGAACGAGACACCTGTACTTGCTAAAGTTTATGTTGGTCGCCGCCCGGTCGGTTGTGTGCTCCGGTTCCGCGGTAAATCCTGGACGCGCCGGTGGTCGGATCCGGTGGGGGCGGCGACGGGTTCCGTTTCGCCATCGACAGATGGGGCATGCTTGTGAGTGCGCTTTTCAGGGGTGGCGTGTCGCCGGTGCCGGCGGCGGACGGGGCTGTCGCTCTCGAATGCTGTAACGACACCAGCGCGCCGGCGGTCGTGACGACCGTGGTCGATCTGTTCGTCGCCCAGGTGCGGAGAACGCCGGATGCGCCTGCTGTCGTGGCGCCAGAAGGGCGGTTCACCTATCGGGAGCTCGGAGACCGGGTGTTCCAGCTCGCCCGGGCCATGCGCCGCCACGGCCTCGAGCCGGAGGGTGTCGTGGGTGTCCGGCTGGGGCGATCCGCGGAGATGATCGTCGCGGTCCTCGCGGCCATGGTCGCCGGTGGCGCCTTCGTCCCGGTGGAGCCGTCCTGGCCTGACCAGCGGCGTCGGCGGGTACTGGCGGACTCGGGCGCGCAGTTGATCGTGACGGGTCCGGAGACGTCCGAGGTGCCGAGGGAGCCGGATGAGCCCGACGGGCTGGTCGACGGGGTGCGAGCCGTGCCGGTCGATCTGCGCGCGTGGGCCTGGGGCCACGAGTCGCCGGAACCGCTGGATCTTTCGATCCCCTTGGCCGGTCTGGCCTATGTGATGTTCACGTCCGGCTCGACCGGCACCCCGAAAGGGGCGATGATCCGCCATGAGGCGATCGCCGAGCGACTACGGTGGCAGGTGACGGACCTGTTCACCTTCGGCGCGGGCGACGCTTCGCTGTTCAAGGCTCCGCTGTCGTTCGACATCTCGATCAACGAGATCCTGCTGCCACTCGTCTGCGGGGGCCGGGTGGTCGTGGCGGAGCCGGAGGGTGAGCTCGACCCGGGGTATCTGGTCGACCTGATCGAGGCCGAGCGGGTCACTTTCGTCTATCTGGTGTCGTCGATGCTGGACGTCGTGCTGGAAGCGGCGGAAGGCACGCCCGCGTTGGCCTCCCTGCGGCATGTCTGGTGCGGAGGCGAGGTACTCACACCGGCCCTCTTCGCACGCTTCCGAGCTCAGGTCGACACCGATCTTTACCATGGGTACGGCCCGGCCGAGACGACGATCGGCGTTTCTCATGTGATCTACCGGGATAGCGCTGAGCGTCTCGCCACATCCATTGGTCGGCCCAATCCGCATACCCAGATTCACCTCCTTGACGACCGGCTGGAGCCGGTGCCGGACGGCGTGATCGGCGAGCTGTATGTCGCCGGATTCCTGCTCGGCCGCGGCTATGTGAACAGCGGGGTGCTGACCGCGTCGCGTTTTGTCGCCAACCCGTTTTCCGGCGATGGCGCCCGAATGTACCGGACCGGGGACCTCGCGCGATGGGACAGTGCCGGCTGGCTGGAGTTCGTCGGCCGGGCTGACAACCAGGTGAAGATCCGGGGAATGCGGCTCGAGCTGGAGGAGGTGGAAGCCGCCATGTCCACCCACCCCCGGGTGCGGCGGGCGGCGGTCGTGGTGTCCCGGGACACCGCGGCGCCCCGGCTGCTCGCCTTCGTCGTTCCTGATGCCGATCGTGGCGTCGATCAGGTCGACGGCGGCTCGGCGCTTTCGGGACCGGCAGCGGACGGCGCATTCGCGGACGAGGTGCTCACCTGGTGCGCGGATCTTCTTCCTCATTACATGGTGCCGAGCGCCGTGACGGTGCTGGGCACGCTTCCCGTCACAGCTGGCGGAAAGATCGACCGACGTGCCCTGACCGCAGCTCACCCGCCACGGGAACAGCCCGTGGGGAGGACGTGACGCAAGTGTGCCGGCGGCCTGTCCCGCCGGGACGCGGATGGCGGGATGTCTGTGACCGTTCGCTGACCCGGAATTCCCACTCATGATCTCGACCGAATTCTGAAGGAAATCGCGTGCAGCGCACTCTGCTTGGCGGGAAGATTCATCGGGCCACCGTGACCCAGGCGGATCTGCATTATGTCGGATCGATCACGATTGATCGGACGCTCATGGATTCCGCCGACATCGTCGAGGGTGAGCAGGTGCAGGTGGTGGATATCACCAACGGCGCCCGGCTGGTCACCTATGCGATCGAGGGGCCCCGGGACTCCGGGATCATCGGCATGAACGGTGCCGCCGCCCGCCTGGTTCACCCTGGCGACCTGATCATCATCATGTCGTTCCGGCAGGTGGATGAAAGCGAGGTCAGCACGCACGTCCCGCGAGTCGTTCACATCGACGAACTGAATCAGATCGTCACGTTGGGTGACGATCTGTCCGCGCCGGTTCCCGGGGCGGTCGACCAGATTCCCGGAAACGGGACCGCGATCCGGTCCGGGGGCCAGGTGGCCGAGGGCGAGGCGCGGCGACACCGATGGTCATCGCCTACGCGATGACCAAAGGAGCGCTCAACGCCATGACACGCACTCTCGCGCTGGAACTCGGGCCACGCGGCATCACGGTCAACGCTGTCGAGCCGGGCATCGTCGAGACCGACATCGCGTTTTTCCTCGCCGATCCCCGGATGAGTGAGCTGGCGGCGTCGTGGTCGGCGTTCAACCGGATCGGGCGGCCGGCCGACATCGCCGATGTCGTGGCATTCCTCGCCTCGCCGGACTCGCGGTGGATCACCGGGCAGACCATCGACGCGACCGGCGGCTTCCTGCTCGGCCCGGCGTTCTGAAACCCGGCACCCGGGGCCCCGGACGGTGGCCACGGTCGCTCAGAGCCGTGAAACGATGCTGGGCGGGCGAGCGGACGCGATGACAAACGGGGAGGCATGGCTGTGGCGACGATTGACGACCTGGCGGCGCTGGGCCGGGAGGAGAGTGGGCTGGCGGTCGTCTCGACGTTGCGGGCCGACCAGAGCATTCAGTCGTCCGTGGTCAATGTCGGTGTCCTGCTGCATCCGTTGAACGCGACCCCTGTCGTCGGTTTCGTCACCTATGGCCGGGTCAAGCTCGCGAACCTGCGTGCCAGACCCGCGCTGACCGTCACGGTCAGGTCGGGGTGGCGATGGGTGACCGCCGAGGGCGAGGCGCAGCTCATCGGCCCGGACGACCCGCGTCCCGACATCGACGCCGAGCGGCTTCGGCTGCTGCTGCGGGAGGTCTTCGTCGCCGCGGGCGGCACGCACGACGACTGGGCCACGTATGACCGGGTGATGGCCGAGCAACGGCGAACCGCCGTTTTCCTCGCGCCCCGGCGGCTCTACAGCAACTAGAACCTCCGCGCCCGGCGATCAGGGGAATCCGGGCTCGGTGTCCAGGCCGCCGGTCGGCCGCGCTCACGCCTGCCGCGGGATAACGCCGACGCACTACCGTCGAGGGCGTGCAGAACGAGCAGATGCGGCTGACCTGGAGCGACAACGCCTCCGGCTGGGTCGCGAACGAGGCGCTCTTCGACGCCCTGTTCGCGCCGGTGACCGCGGCGATCAGCCGCGCGGCGGCGGTCCGGCCCGGGCAGCGGCTACTGGACGTCGGCTGCGGCTCCGGCACGTTGCTCGCAGCCGGGGCCGGCGCGGGAGCGAGCGTGGTCGGTGTCGACATCTCGCCGGTCATGGTCGACGCGGCGCGGAGCAGGGTACCCGGCGCCACCGTCGTCGTCGGGGACGCGCAGGTTCTCGACCTGGGCGGGGAAGCACCCGGCCCGCCGTTCGACCTGGTCGTTTCCCGCTTCGGTGTGATGTTCTTCGAGGACCCGACGGCGGCGTTCGCGAACATCCGCCGGGTTGTGGCGCCGGAGGGCCGGCTGGTCTTCGCCTGCTGGCGTGGCCGGGAGGAGAACCCGATGTTCTCGCTCGGCTCCAGCGTGCTCGCCGGGCGGCTGGTCCCGCCGCCGGCGGATCCGGCGCCCGGCGAGCCCGGCCCGACCGCCTTCGCCGACGCCGACCGGCTGGCGGGCGTCCTGGGTGCGGCGGGCTGGTCCGACATCGCGATCAACGCCCTCGACTTCGAATGTGACTACGGGGCCGATGGCACCGACGGGGTCGAGGAACGGCTTGCGACTATCCTGAGCACCTCCACCGGCCGGTCGGCCCGGCAGCAACTGCAGCCAGCCCTGGGCCCGCAGGGCTGGTCGGCGCTGCTCGACGAGGTGCGGGCGGAGCTGCGTCGGCATCTCGTGCGGGGAGCTGTCCGTTTCCCCGCCGCGACCTGGCTGGTCACCGCGACGAACCCGGCTGGCTGACAGCTCCGGTCGGGTCACCTGCCCCGGCTCGTTTCGGGCGGCCGCGACGCGAAGGCGGCCGCGGAAGGCCGCAGGTTCGAGATCTACGACGACGAGAAGGAAGCCGTCGGCAGCTTCTGAGCCCGGCCTGGGCGGCGGGAGACGTCGGTCGCCGGAGCGGGTGTTGACGCTCGATCCGGTACGGACCTACGGTGGGGCCTCGTGACGGCGCAAGGAAGCCGGTGGAAGTCCGGCGCGGTTGCGCCACTGTGAGCCCGCGAGACGCCGCGGGTGAGTCAGATACTTCGCCGTCATGACGCCCATCCGTTCGCGGGGACGCACAATCCTCCAAGGAGGCTCCAGTGACCACCGTTGCGCCACTTTCCTGAGCCCGCCGTGATGCCTCACCGGCTGGCCGTGGCACGGCCCTCCATGCCGTTCTAGGGAGCGACGCGATCACCGTTCATTTCATCGGCGCCGGCCCCGGTGCCGCGGACCTGCTCACCCTGCGCGGCCGGGACCTGATCGCGGCCTCCCCGGTCTGCCTCTACGCGGGCAGCCTGGTCGACCCGGCCGTGCTGGCGCACTGCCCGCCGGGCGCCCGGCTCGTCGACACCGCTCCACTGACCCTCGACGAGATCGTCGGCCATCTCGTCGAGGCCGACACCGCCGGGCAGGACGTCGCCCGGCTCTGCAGCGGTGACCCGTCGGTGTTCAGCGCCGTCGCCGAGCAGATGCGCCGGCTGGAGGCCGCGGGCGTCCGCTACGACGTGTGCCCCGGGGTGCCCGCGTACGCCGCGGCTGCCGCGGAGCTGGGCCGGGAGCTGACCGTGCCGGGTGTGGCGCAGAGCGTCGTCCTGACCAGGACCAGCGAGAACGCCTCCGCGATGCCGGCCGGGGAGACGCTGGCGGCCCTGGGTGCCGCCCGGGCGACGATGGTCATCCACCTGTCCATCCAGCGGATCGAGGCGGTCGTCGAGGAGCTGCTGCCGGTTTACGGCGCCGCCACCCCGGTGGCGGTGGTGGCCTGGGCGTCACGCCCGGACCAGGTCGTGCTGCGCGGCCGGCTCGACACGATCGCCGCCGCCGTGCGTGCCGCCGGGATCGGCCGGGCGGCGGTCATCGTCGTCGGCGACGCACTCGCCGCGACAGGCTTCCGCGACAGCCACCTGTATTCGGTCGAACGGGACCGCGCGTGCGTGTCCTGATCCTCGGTGGCACCCGCGAGGCCCGTGACCTCGCCGCCGCGCTCGTCGCCGAACCGGGCGTGGACGTCGTCACCTCGCTGGCGGGCCGGGTGCGTGACCCGGCGCTGCCGGCGGGGGAGACCGTGATCGGCGGTTTCGGCGGAGTCACCGGCCTGCGCGCGTTCCTGCGTGACCGGGCGGTCGACGCCGTCGTCGACGCCACGCATCCGTTCGCGGCGACGATGTCCGCGCACGCCGTCGCCGCCTGCGCGGGCCCGTCGCCCGCACCGGACGAGGCGGGCGGCGCGCACTCGGGCGGCGCGCACTCGGGCGGCGCGCACTCGGGCGGCGCGCACTCGGGCGGTGCGTATGCGGGCGGCGCCGGTTCCGCGGTGCCGCTGCTTCGCCTGGCACGGCCCGGCTGGCAGGCCAGGCCCGGTGATGACTGGCATCGCGTCGGCGACCTGGCGGCGGCCGCCGACCGGACCCGGGAGCTCTGCCCGCCGGGCGGCGCCGTGTTCGTGACCACCGGCCGTCGCCAGCTCGCGCCGTTCGCCGCGGACGCCGAGCGGCACTATCTGATCAGAGCGGTGGATCCGCCGACGGACACGCTGCCGCCGCGGCACACCGTGCTGCTCGACCGTGGTCCCTACACCGTCGCCGGGGAGACCCGGCTGCTGCGCGAGCACGGCATACGGGTGCTGGTGACGAAGGACAGCGGCGGGACGCTGACCGTCGCCAAGCTGGACGCGGCCCGGCTGCTCGGCGTGCCGGTCGTCATGGTCGACCGCCCGGCTGGCGCCGGCCTCGTCCCACCGACCTGGCCGGACGTCGCCGGCATCCTGACCGCTCTGCGGGCACTCTCCGCCGGCCATACCGCCGACGTGCCAGCATCCCGCTGGCACCAAGGGTCCCAAGGGTATTCGGAGCCGGCGCCGAGCGCGTAGCGCGAGCAATTCATGCCAATAGGTGCAAATGGGGCTCAGAGTAGCTTGGTAATCCGCAAGAAATGAGGATTTCGGTTGTTCGCGCAGCCGAAATCCGCACTTCTTGATCGGAAGCAGTGGCGGCAGTGGAAGCCCGAAGCTCGGGATTCTGTGACGGGCTCTGGGACTGGGAGCGGACGAAGACTCTCAGCTCTTCGGACTCATCCTGTCGGGATCACGGGTTCAGATCGGGTCGTGTGGACCCACTGGGTGACCGGGAGCGCCGCGCGGAAGGCGGTGAAGGAGCCGACCGGCTCGGCATGGGAGATCGCGATCCGGCGCAGCCGGCCGCCGGCCCGGCGATGCCAGTCGACGAGCACGGCCTCCGTCTCGATCGTGACCGCGTTGACGACGAGGCGCCCGCCCGGCGGCAACACGGCCAGGCAGGCGTCGATGACTCCGGGGATGCTCGCGCCGCCGCCGACGAACACGGCGTCCGGCGTCGGCAGACCGGCGAGCACGTCCGGTGCGCGACCTTCGACGATACGCAGCCGTCCGGCCGCGGCCCCGGCTGCGGCCCCGGCGGGCGACGCGACGACGCCGGCGAGGCGTTCGGCGTTCGCCCGGACGTGGGCGGCGCGATCCGCCCGCGGCTCGATGGCGACGACCCGGCAGCGGAGGTCGGCACGCAGCCATTCGGTGGTGATTCCGCCGCTGCCGGCGCCGACGTCCCAGAGCAGCTCACCGGGCGCCGGGGCGAGCGCGGCCAGCGTGATCGCCCGCACCTCCTGCTTGGTGAGCACGCCGTCGGTGGCGAACGTCTCGTCGGGCAGGCCCGGCACCTGGCTGGCGACGGCCCGATGCTCGCCGGGCGCGCAGCGGACCGCGACGATGGCGAGCCGGTCGTGCCGTGGCAGAGCGGCCGGCCCGGCCGGATGGACGCGGACCCGTTCGTGCGGACCGCCGAGGCGCTCCAGCACGGTGAGATCGGCCCCGAGGCCGCGTTCGGTGACCAGCCGGCGCACCCGGTCGGCTCCGTCCTCGTCGCCGGTGAGGACCAGCACCCTGGCATCGGCCCGCAGCTCGGGGCCGATCGCGGCGTAGGGCCGGCCGAGGGTGCTGACGACGGTGACCCCCTCGACCGGCCAACCGAGCCGGGCGCAGGCCAGGGAGATCGACGACGGCGCGGGCAGCACCCTCACCCGGCCTGGGCCGAGCACCCGGGTGAGGGTGCCGCCGACGCCGTAGTGCATCGGGTCGCCGCTGGCGAGCACGACGAGGCGGCGCCCGGCGTGGGTGTCGGGCAGGGCCGCGGCCGCGGCGGCGAGGTCGCGGGGCCATGCCTCGGTCGCGCGCACCCAGCCGGCGACGAGGGCGAGCTGGCGGGCACCGCCGAGAACGACATCCGCTCCGGCCAGGGCTTCGCGAGCCGCGTCGGCGAGGCCGTCCCAGCCGTCCTCGCCGATCCCGACGACGGTCACGCCGAAGGCACCGGCCTGGGCGGTCGCGTGTTCCGCTTCGGGCGATGAGGGGCTGCCTGGCACGGGGTGATTGTGCCGGCGCCGGGGCCGGGGCGTCACGTGGATGGCGGCGGCCGGATGGCGGGTGTTGTTAGTCACTGTTCGCGGGGCACCCTCCCATGGCACGATTCCTGCCAGGCGAAACGAGGGGAACTTCGGTGCGGCGCGAGGCGCCAAGGCCGGGGCGGTCCCGCCACTGTGAGCCGCGACCAGTTGGCGCGGTGAGCCAGAACACCTCGGCCGCCCGCCCGTGAACAGCAGTTCCTGGGCCCGTGCTAGCGGCAGGCGTGGACATCTGCCGGTGCGAGGTGGTGGCCGTGCCCCCTTTTCCCTTCACCGCGATCGTCGGTATGGACGATCTGCGTCTCGCGCTGATCCTCAACGCGGTCTCGCCCCAGGTGGGTGGCGTGCTCGTCCGCGGGGGGAAGGGCACGGCCAAGTCGACGGCGGTGCGTGCTCTCGCCGCGGTGCTTCCACCGGTCGACGTGGTGGCCGACTGCCGGTTCTCCTGCGATCCGGGCAGCCCGGCCGAGGACTGCCCGGACGGCCCGCATCCCGCCAGCACGGCGCGGCGGGACCATCCGGTGCAACGTCGACCGACCCGGCTGTGTGAGCTTCCCGTCGGGGCGACCGAGGACCGCCTGGTCGGCTCGCTCGACCTCGGGCGGGCGCTGACCGCGGGTGTCGTCGCGTTCGAGCCGGGGCTGCTCGCCGCCGCGCACCGCGGCGTGCTCTACGTCGACGAGGTCAACCTGCTGCACGACCATCTCGTCGACCTGCTGCTCGACGCGGCGGCGCTCGGTGTAGCCCATGTCGAGCGGGACGCGGTGTCGGTCCGGCACGCGGCCCGGTTCCTCCTGGTCGGGACGATGAACCCGGAGGAGGGCGAGCTGCGCCCCCAGCTGCTCGACCGGTTCGGTCTGACCGTGCAGGTCGCGGCCCCACGGGAGGCCGCGGCGCGGGCGGAGGTGGTCCGCCGCCGGCTGGCCTTCGACGCCGCCCCGGACGCGTTCGCGGCCGGCTACGCCGAGGCACAGCGGGCGCTGTCGGCGCGGATCGCGGCGGCCCGGGCGGCGTTGCCCGCCGTGCGGCTGCCCGATCGGGAACTGGTCCGGATCGCCGCCGTCTGCGCGGCGTTCGAGGTGGACGGGCTGCGGGCCGACCTGGTGACCGCCCGGGCCGCTGTGGCGCACGCGGCCTGGGAGGGACGCACCGAGGTCACCGAGGCGGACGTCCGGATCGCGGCGGCGCTCGCGCTGCCGCACCGCCGCCGCCGCAACCCGTTCGACGAGCCCGGTCTCGACCCCGACCAGCTTGACGCCGCGCTGGACGCCGCCCGGGAGCACACCGCCGAGGAGCCGGGCGGCGAGCACCGCGCCGACGACCCGGCCCGTGACGCGAATCCGGACGCCGCCGCCGGTGGTCCGGCCGGTCCGGCCGGCGAGCGGGATGTGTCGCCCCCCGGGCCGGACGGGTCTGATGGGCCGGATGGGCCGGACGGATCCGGTGGCGGCGCTTCCGCCGGCGCGGCGGAGCACGACACACCGGTCGGCGACGACGCGTCCGACCGGCCAACCCGCGACGCCCCGCCGGCCACCGCCGCGCCCGCGGGCGCGAACAGGGGCGCGGCACCCTCCCGGGTGGTCGCCCCGGCGGAGACGTTCCGCGCCCGGCGCCTCGAGGTGCCCGGCGTCGGCCGGGGCGTCCCCGGCCGGCGATCCCGCGCGGTCACCGGCGCGGGCGCGGTCGTCGGCGCCGACGTGCCCGCCGGCCGGCCGCGGGACCTGCACATCGTCGCGACGATGCTGGCCGCGGCGCCGCATCAGGCGGCCCGGGGCGGGGTGGCCCCGGGCTGGTGCTGCGGGCGGCCGACCTGAGGCAGGCGCGCCGCGAGGGCCGGGAGGGAAACCTCGTCCTGTTCGTCGTCGACGCCTCCGGTTCGATGGCGGCACGGGCGCGGATGGGTGCGGTCAAGGCGGCGGTGCTCTCGCTGCTCCTCGACGCCTACCAGCGCCGCGACAAGATCGGCCTGATCACCTTCCGTGGGGAGGCCGCCGCGCTGGCGCTGCCGCCCACGTCGTCGGTCGACGTCGCGGCGGCGCGGCTCGCGGACCTGCCGTCGGGTGGGCGCACCCCGCTCGCCGACGGCCTGCTGCTCGCGCACCGCACCCTCGCCCGGGAGCAGCTGCGCGATCCGAGCCGCCGGCCGCTGCTCGTCGTGCTGACCGACGGCCGGCACACCGCGGGGCCCGCGCCGGGCCCGGCGGCCGAGCTGCTCGTCCGCGGCAGGGTCGCGGCGGTGGTCGTCGACTGTGAGACGGGCCGGGTCCGGCTCGGACTCGCGGGCGCTCTCGCCGGCATGCTGGGCGCCCCGCTACTCGGCCTCGCCGAGCTTGCTGCCCCCGGCTCCGCGCCGGGCCTCGCTCCCGGGGCCGCATCCCGGGCCACGGCTGGCTCCCGGCCCGCACGAGCGGACGGGCGACGACGTCATGGAGACAGTCCAGGCCTGGACAGCGCCGCGGTCGGTGCCGGGCTCGCGGCCACCGTCCGTGCGCTGAGGGACGTCGCCTGATGGCGCCGCAGGGGCAGGTGACGAGCGTCCCCGATGACGGTCTGACGACCCGGCAGCGGCGCAACCGACCGCTGGTGATCGTCCACACGGGTGAGATGAAGGGGAAGTCGACGGCCGCCTTCGGGCTGGCGCTGCGCGGCTGGAACCAGGGCTGGCCGATCGGCGTGTTCCAGTTCGTCAAGAGCGCCCGGTGGAAGGTGGGGGAGGAGAACGCGCTGCGGGCGCTCGGCGAGGTCCACGAGCGGACCGGCCAGGGCGCGCCGGTCGACTGGTTCAAGATGGGCTCCGGCTGGTCGTGGACCCAGCGTGGGCCGCTCGACGACCACGCGGCGGCCGCCGCCGAGGGCTGGGAGCGGATCAAGGCCGATCTGGCCGCGCAGACCTACGGGCTGCTGGTGCTCGACGAGTTCACCTACGTGATCGAGTGGGGCTGGGTCGACGTCGAGGACGTCGTGGCGGCCCTCGCCGCCCGCCCCGGGTTCCAGCACGTCGTCATCACCGGCCGCCGCGCGCACCCGCGGCTGGTGGCCGCCGCGGACCTCGTCGTCGAGATGACCAAGGTGAAGCATCCGATGGACGCCGGGCAGAAGGGCCAGCGGGGGATCGAATGGTGAGCGGGCCATGAGAATTCCGCGGATCGTGCTGGCCGCGCCGGCCAGCGGCGCCGGCAAGACGTCGATCGCCACCGGCCTGCTCGCCGCGCTGCGGGCGCGCGGGCTCGCCGTCTCGCCGCACAAGGTCGGCCCGGACTACATCGATCCGGGCTACCACGCGCTGGCCGCCGGCCGGCCGGGGCGCAACCTGGACCCCTGGCTCGTCGGCGAGGAACGGATCGGCCCGCTTTTCCTGCACGCCGCACTGACCCCGCGACGAGCCGACATCGCCGTCATCGAGGGCGTCATGGGCCTGTTCGACGGGCACGCGACCCGTCCCGGGTTCGGTTCGACGGCGCACGTCGCCACGCTGCTCGCGGCGCCCGTCGTGCTGGTCGTCGACGCACGGGCGGCCGGCCGGTCCGTCGCCGCGACCGTGCACGGGTTCCGCGCCTTCGACCCCCGGGTACGGATCGGCGGTGTCGTGCTCAACCAGGTCGGCTCCGCACGGCACGCCGAGATCCTGCGCGCGGCGATGGCCGAGATCGCCATGCCGGTGCTCGGTGTGGTCCGCCGGCGGGCCAGCTTGGCCACCCCGTCGCGTCATCTGGGCCTCGTACCGGCCGCCGAGCGAGCCGGGGCCGCCCGGGATGTCGTGACCGAGCTCGGTGCGGTCGCCGCCGCGGACCTCGACCTCGACGCGCTGCTCGCGCTCGCGGCGACGGCACCCGACCTCCCCGCCGAGCCCTGGGATCCGCGGGCCGCCCTCGCCGGCGCCGGCGACGGCACTGGGGCTGGCGACGGCACTGGGGCTGGCGAAGGCGCCGACGACGGCGCGATCGGCGGCGCTGGCGCGATTGCCGACGGTCCGCGTCCGGTGGTCGCGGTCGCCGGTGGTCCGGCCTTCACGTTCGGCTACACCGAACTACCCGAGCTGCTCACCGCCGCCGGCGCCGACGTCGCCCCCTTCGATCCCACCGTGGACGAGGCGCTGCCGGGCGGGACGTCGGCGCTGGTCATCGGCGGCGGGTTCCCGCAGGTCCACGCCGGTGCGCTCACCGCGAACGCCGTCCTGCGAACCGCGGTGCGGGCGTTCGCGGCGACCGGCGCGCCGGTCGCCGCCGAGTGCGCCGGGCTCCTCTATCTCAGCAGCGCCCTCGACGGGGCGCCGATGTGCGGGGTGCTCGGCGAGGTGGCGGCGGCGATGACCCCCCGCCTCACCCTGGGCTACCGGGAGGCGGCCGCGGCCACCGATTCGGTGCTCGCGCCGCGGGGCACGGTCGTGCGCGGGCACGAGTTCCACCGCACGGCCGCCATCCCACCGGCCGGTGGCGGCACGGTACGGGACTCGGCCCCGGCCTGGCGCTGGCGCGACGCGGCGGGCGCCGAGATCGTGGAGGGCTTCGTCCGCGGCGGCGTCCACGCCTCCTACCTGCACACCCACTGGGCTGGGATGCCCGGCGCCGCGACCCGGTTCGTCGCCGCCGCCCGGCAGGCCCGGGCGGTCGCGGCATGACCGGCGGCACGGGGCGGGTGGGCAGGATGGGCAACGCGCTGCTGGTCGCCGGGACCACCTCGGACGCCGGCAAGTCGGTGGTGACCGCCGGCATCTGCCGGTTCCTCGCCCGCCAGGGCGTGCGCGTGGCGCCGTTCAAGGCCCAGAACATGTCGCTGAACTCGTGGGTGACCGCCGACGGCGCGGAGATCGGCCGCGCCCAGGTCATGCAGGCCGCCGCCGCCGGCATCGAACCGGAGGCGGCGATGAACCCGGTGCTGCTCAAGCCGGGTGCCCGGCACCGCAGCCAGGTCGTGCTGCGGGGACGGCCGGTCGCCGAGACCGGCGCGCTCGACTACCGGGAGCTCAAGGGCCGCTTGTTCACCGAGGTGCTCGCCAGCCTGGCCGACCTGCGGTCCCGCTTCGACGTGGTGGTGTGCGAGGGCGCCGGCAGCCCGGCGGAGATCAACCTGAGGGCGAACGACATCGCGAACATGGGCCTGGCCCGGGCGGCCGGCCTGCCGGCGATCGTCGTCGGCGACATCGACCGCGGCGGCGTGTTCGCCGCTATGTACGGCACCCTCGCCCTGCTGGAGCCCGCGGACCAGGCGCTGGTCGCCGGCTTCGTCGTGAACAAGTTCCGTGGCGAGCGGGCGCTGCTCGAACCGGGGCTGGACATGCTGCGGGGGCTCACCGGCCGGCCCGTGCTCGGCGTGCTGCCCTGGCAGGACGGGCTCGACCTGGACGTCGAGGACTCACTCGGCCTGCCCGCGCCGGGCGAGACCAGGGGAGACCCGGCCGGGCCGCTGCGGGTGGCAGCGGTGCGGCTGCCGTTCCTGAGCAACTTCACCGATCTGGACGCACTCGCCGCCGAGCCCGGTGTCGCGGTGCGCTACGCGGACCGGCCCGAGGACCTCGACGCCGCCGACCTCGTGGTGCTGCCTGGAACCCGGTCGACGGTGGCCGACCTGGGCTGGCTGCGCCGGCGCGGGCTGCACGGCGCGCTGGCCCGCCGGGCGGCGTCCGGGCGGCCAGTGCTCGGCGTCTGCGGCGGCTACCAGATGCTCGCCGCGACGATCGTCGACGAGGTGGAGAGCCGAGTGGGGGCCATTGACGGCCTCGGGCTGCTGCCGGTCACGGTCCGGTTCGCGGCGGACAAGACCCTCGGCCGGCCCGTCGGGGTGGCCTACGGCCAGCCGGTGCGCGGCTACGAGATCCACCACGGGGTGGCGACGGTGCACGGCGGCGAGCCGTTCCTCGACGGCTGCCGGGCCGGTGCGGTCTGGGGCACCACCTGGCACGGCGCGTTCGAGAACGACGGGTTCCGCCGGGCGTTCCTCACCGACGTCGCCGCCCGGACCGGCTCGCCGTGGCAGCCCCGCGGTGAGATCTCGTTCGCCGCGGTCCGGGAGCGCCGCCTGGACGTCCTCGGTGATCTCGTCGCCGACCATCTCGACACCGGCGCGCTGCGGGCACTGCTCGCCGACGGTCCGCCGGCGGGCCTTCCGTTCGTCCCGCCCGGTGCGCCGCCGGCCGCCGGCTCCGCCGAACATCTGTCGTCGTCGTCCCTGCCAACCCTGGGGAGCCGTCCGTGATCCTGTTGCTCTCGACGTCCGACACGGACCTGTCGTGCGCGCGCGCCAGCGGGGAGGACTATCGGCTGGCGAACCCGACCCGCCTCGACGACACCGAGCTGCCGGCGCTGCTCGACGGCGCCGACCTCGTGGTGCTGCGCCTGCTCGGCGGCCGTCGGGCCTGGCCCGAGGGGCTCGACGCCGTCCTCGCCAGTGGCCTGCCGGTCGTGGTCCTCAGCGGCGAGCAGGTGCCCGACGCGGAGCTGATGGAGCTGTCGTCGGTGCCCGCGGGGGCCGCGGCGCAGGCACACGCCTACCTCGCCCACGGCGGCCAGCACAACCTGCGCCAGCTCGCCCGCTTCCTCTCCGACACGATCCTGCTGACCGGCCACGGGTTCGACCCGCCGCTGCCGACCCCGCCGTGGGGGGTGCGACCGCGGCCCGGCCAGGCCGCCGAGCCCACCGCCGAGCGGCCGACGGTGGCGATCCTCTACTACCGGGCGCACGAGCTGGCCGGGAACACCGCCTTCGTGGACGCGCTCGCCGACGCCGTCGAGGCCGCGGGCGGACGGGCGGTGCCGGTGTTCTGCGCCTCCCTGCGCGCCGCCGACCCGGCGCTGCTGGACGTGCTCGGCCAGGCGGACGTGCTGGTGACGACCGTGCTGGCGGCCGGTGGGGCGGCCTCCGGCGCGAACCCGGCCGAGGTCGGCGCGGGCGGGCGCGACGAGGACTGGGACATCGGGGCGCTGGCCGCGCTCGATGTGCCGATCCTGCAGGCGCTGGCCGTCACGTCGCCGCGGGCCCAGTGGGAGGGCAGCGACGACGGCCTGTCACCGCTGGATACGGCGACCCAGGTGGCGATCCCCGAGTTCGACGGCCGGATCATCACCGTCCCGTTCTCCTTCAAGGAGATCGACGCCGACGGCCTGACCCACTACGTCCCGGACGCGGAGCGGGCGGCGCGGGTCGCCGGGCTCGCGGTGCGCCACGCCCGGCTGCGCCACATCCCAAACGCGCAGAAGCGGATCGCGCTGGTGCTGTCGGCCTACCCGACGAAACACGCCCGGATCGGCAACGCCGTCGGCCTGGACACCCCGGCCAGCGTGCTCGCGCTGCTGGGCGCGCTGCGCGACGCCGGCTACGACGTCGGCCCGGCCGACGGGCCCGGCGCGCTGCCCGGACTCGCGGCCGGGGACGGGGACGCCCTCATCCACGGGCTGATCGCCGCGGGCGGGCAGGACGAGGACTGGCTGACCGCCGAGCAGCTTGCCGGCAACCCGGTCCGCATCGCCGCCGCGACCTACCGTGCCTGGTTCGCCACGCTGCCCGCCGACCTGCGCGCCGAGGTCGAGGAGAACTGGGGCCCGGCACCGGGCGACCTGTTCGTCGACCGCTCGGCCGACCCGGACGGCGAGATCGTCCTCGCCACCCTGACCGCCGGCAACATCGTCATCCTCATCCAGCCACCGCGCGGGTTCGGCCAGAACCCCATCGCGATCTACCATGACCCGGGCCTGCCGCCGAGCCACCACTACCTGGCGGCCTACCACTGGCTGCGCAGCGGCCCCGGCAGCCCCGGCAGCTCCGTCGGCGCCGGCAGCTCCAACGGCGCCGACGGCACTGGCGACGCTGGTGGCACTGGTGGTGCCGGGTTCGGCGCGCACGCCGTGGTCCACGTCGGCAAGCACGGCAACCTCGAGTGGCTGCCGGGCAAGGCCGCCGCGCTGTCCGCGGGCTGCGCGCCGGACGCAGCCCTCGGAGACCTGCCGCTGGTCTACCCGTTCCTCGTCAACGACCCCGGCGAGGGCACCCAGGCCAAGCGGCGGGCCCACGCCACGATCATCGACCATCTCGTCCCCCCGATGGCCCGCGCAGACAGCTACGGCGACATCGCCCGCCTCGAGCGGCTGCTTGACGAGCACGCGCAGATCGCCGCGATGGACCCGGCGAAGCTCCCCGCGATCCGCGCCCAGATCTGGACGCTGATCGAGGCGGCGAAGCTCGACCACGACCTGGGCCTGGCCGACCGGCCGCACGACGCCGAGTTCGACGAGTTCCTGCTGCACGTCGACGGCTGGCTCTGCGAGATCAAGGACGCGCAGATCCGTGACGGCCTGCACGTTCTCGGTGCGGCGCCGACCGGTGAGGCCCGGGTCAACCTGGTGCTCTCGATGCTGCGCGCCCGCCAGCTGTGGGGCGGCGCCGTCGCCCTGCCCGGGCTGCGCCAGGCCCTCGGCCTCGGCACCGACGACGGGACGGCGCGGACCGACACGGTGGAGGCGGTCGCCCGTGCGCTGGTCAGCGCCCTGGAGGAGCGTGCCTGGGACCCGGCGGCCGTGACCGAGGTCGTCGGCGCGGTGCTCGACGCGCCGGCCGAGTCGGCCGTGCCGGCCGCGCTCGACGCGCCGACCGCGGCCCGGGACGTCGACCGTGCCGCGGTGGTGGAGGTGCTCACGTTCGCCGCCACCGAGATCGTGCCCAGGCTCGCCCGGACGACCGACGAGCTCGACCGGACGCTGCACGCGCTCGCCGGCGGCTACATCCCCGCCGGCCCGAGTGGCTCGCCGCTGCGCGGCCTGGTCAACGTCCTGCCGACCGGGCGAAACTTCTACGCCGTCGACCCGCGGGCCGTGCCCAGCCCGCTGGCCTGGGAGACCGGGCGGGCGATGGCCGACTCGCTGCTCGAACGCCACCTGGCCGACACCGGCGAATATCCCCGCTCGGTCGGCCTGTCGGCCTGGGGGACCTCGGCGATGCGAACCTCCGGCGACGACATCGCCGAGATCCTCGCCCTGCTCGGCGTCGCCCCGCTGTGGGACGAGGCCTCGCGGCGGGTGCGCGGCCTGGAACCGATCCCGCTCGCCGAGCTCGGCCGCCCCCGCATCGACGTCACCGTGCGGATCTCCGGGTTCTTCCGCGACGCGTTCCCGCACGTCGTCGACCTGCTCGACGACGCCGTCCGGCTGGTGGCCGACCTCGACGAGGACCCGGAGCACAACTACGTGCGGGCCCACACCGACGCCGACCTGGCCGCCCACGGCGACCGGCGCCGGGCCACCACCAGGGTCTTCGGCTCGAAGCCGGGTGCCTACGGAGCCGGGCTGCTGCCGCTCGTCGACGCCGGCACCTGGCACGACGACGCCGACCTCGCCGAGGTCTACGCCGCCTGGGGCGGCTACGCCTACGGCCGCGGCCTCGACGGCCGCCCGGCCCGCGACGACCTGGAGGCGGCATACCGGCGGATCAGCGTCGCGGTCAAGAACACCGACAGCCTCGAACACGACATCGCCGACTCCGACGACTACTTCCAGTACCACGGCGGGATGATCGCGGCGGTCCGGGCGCTGACCGGCCGCAGCCCGCGCGCCTACATCGGGGACTCCACCAGACCCGACGACGTGCGCACCCGCACCCTCGGCGAGGAGATGGCCCGGGTCGTCCGCGCCCGGGTCGTCAACCCGCGCTGGATCGCCGCGATGCGCCGCCACGGCTACAAGGGCGCCTTCGAGCTCGCCGCCACCGTCGACTACCTGTTCGGCTACGACGCGACGGCCGGTGTGGTGGCCGACTGGATGTACGAGGCCGTGACCGCGGCCTACGTCCTGGACGACGAGAACCAGAAGTTCCTCGCCGACGCCAACCCCTGGGCGCTGCACGGCATCGCCGAACGGCTCCTGGAGGCCGTCGACCGCGGGCTGTGGTCCGAGCCGCAGCCGGCGACCCTGGACGCGCTGCGCGAGGTCTACCTGCGCGCCGAGGGCGACCTCGAAGGACGGGCGTAGATGCCCGCCGCATGCGCTCGCCAGGGCCTGGAGGCGCGACCCGCCCGCCCGGATCATCAAGACCGGCCGGCCGCTCCGGCCCTTCCGGCTCCTGCGGCGCGACCGGCTCGGCCGGGCAGGGCCGACCGCTGCCCGGGCGCGCTGATCCTGCACGAGGCCGCGGACGGCGGTCTCGCCCGGATCCGGCTGCCCGGCGGCTTCGTCGACGGCGAGGTGCTGCTCGCGCTCACCGTGCTCGCCGGGTCGTTCGGCGAGCACGGCGCCGTCGAGCTGACCTCACGGGGCAACGTCCAGCTGCGCGGCGTTCCCGCCGGCCGCCGGGCAGAGCTCGCGGAGCGGGTCGCCGAGCTGGGGCTGCTGCCCTCGGCCACCCACGAGCGGGTCCGCAACATCGTCGCCGCGCCCTTCGCCGGCCTGACCGGACTGACCGGCCTGACCGGCCAGAACCCTGGGCTCGAGGACCCGGGGCTCCAGGAGCTCGTGCACGCGCTCGACCAGGCGCTGTGCGCGGACCCGGAGCTCGCCGGCCTGTCGGGCCGGTTCCTGTTCGGACTGGACGACGCGTCCGGCGACATCGCGGCCCTCGCCCCGGACGCGTGGGCGGCCCCCACCGCCCGAGGAGGCTGGTGGATCGGGCCGGCCGGGGTGGAGGTCGAGCGCTGCGCCGTGGTCCCGGAGCTGCTCGGGGCCGCGCGGGCGTTCCTGCGCACCGCGGCGCACGCCGCCGGCGACTGCCCCCCGGTCTGGCGGGTCCGGGACCTGCCCGACGGCGGCCGGGAACTCGCCGCCGCCCTGCGGGCCGGCCGCCCGCAGGCCCCGCGGCCGACTCCTGGCCCCGCCCCTGCCCGGACAACTCGACACGGCGAAACCTCGCCCAGTGGGGCCTGGCCCGTGGGCGCTTGGCCCGTCGGCGCCTGGCCTGTCGGTGCCTGGCCTGGTCGATCCTGGCACGGCGGTGTCTGGCAGCGCCCTGACGGCCTCCACGCCGCCGCGGTCCACGTGCCGCTCGGCCAGCTGACCCGTCCGCGGGCCGACGTCCTCGCGGCCGAGGCCGCGGCGACCGGTGAGGCGCTGCGTGTCACGCCGTGGCGGTCGGTCGTCCTGCCCCGCCTGAGCGGCGCCGGCCCGGACCGCTTCACCGGCGCCGCGGGGCGCGTCGGCCTCGTCACCGACCCCGGCTCACCGTGGACGCGGGTCACCACCTGCGCCGGCCGCCCCGGCTGCGCGAGCGCGCTCGCGGACGTACGCTCCGACGCCGCCCGCGCGGTCGACGCGGGCCGGCTCATCCCCCTCGGCGCCGCGGCGCCGCCCGGGCTGCCCACAGCTGCTGGACCGCGGGCGCACTGGAGCGGCTGCGCGCGACGCTGTGGCCAGCCCGCCTCCCGGCACCTGGCCGTCGTCGCCGGCCCCGCCGGCTACCGCGTGGACGACACCGGCACCGAACCGAAGGAATGCCCGTGATGCAGACCGGCACCGATTCCCGGTACCACTACGAGCGCGACGGGGCGGCCATCTACCGGCAGTCGTTCGCCACCATCCGCGCCGAGGCCGACCTCGCACATCTGGCGGCCGACCTGGAGCACGTCGTCGTCCGCATGATCCACGCCTGTGGCATGGTCGACCTGCCCGCCGACGTCGAGGCCAGCCCGGATGTCGTCGGTGCGGCCCGGGCGGCACTGCGCGCCGGCGCGCCGGTGCTGTGCGACGCGCAGATGGTCGCCAGCGGGATCACCCGCCGGCGGCTTCCCGCCGCCAACGAGATCGTCTGCGCGCTCGGTGACGAGCGGGTCCCGGACCTGGCCGCCCGGCTCGGCACCACCCGGTCCGCCGCCGCGCTCGAGCTGTGGCGCGATCGGCTCGCCGGCGCCGTCGTCGCCGTGGGGAACGCCCCGACGGCGCTGTTTCACCTGCTCGAGATGATCGGCGCCGGCGCGCCCCGGCCGGCGGCCGTCCTGGGCCTGCCCGTCGGCTTCGTCGGCGCCGCCGAGTCCAAGCAGGCGCTCGCGGACAACCCGTTCGGACTCGCCTACCTCGTCGTCCACGGTCGCCGCGGCGGCAGCGCGATGACGGTGGCCGCCGTCAACGCGATCGCCTCGGAGGAACTGTGAACCCACCCAGCGGCCCCGCGACCGTCAGCCCCGCGACCGCCACCCCCGCCCTGCGCGCCGGCACCCTCTACGGTGTCGGCGTCGGCCCGGGAGACCCGGAGCTCGTCACGGTCAAAGCGGCCCGCCTGATCGGTCAGGCGCAGGTCGTGGCGTTCCACGCGGCCCGGCCCGGCCGGTCGCTGGCCCGCGCGAGCGCGGCCCCCTACCTGCCGGCCGGCGCCGTCGAGGAGGAGCTCGTCTACCCGGTCACCCGCGGAGGCACCGTCCATCCCGGCGGCTACCAGGGCGCGATCGACGAGTTCTACGAGCAGTCCGCCACCCGGCTCGCCCGGCACCTGGCCGCGGGCCGGGACGTCGTGCTGCTCGCCGAGGGCGACCCGACGCTCTACAGCTCCTTCACCCACATGCAGCGCCGGCTCACCCCGCGGTTCCCGTGCGTGGTCGTCCCCGGGGTGACGTCGGTGTCCGCCACCGCCGCGGCCGCGGGCGTCGCGCTGGCCACAGGCGACGAGACCCTCACCGTCGTGCCCGCGACGATGCCCGCCGACCGGCTGCGTGACCTGGCCGCCGCCGGGGACGGCCTCGCCCTGATGAAGGTCCGAGCCGACCTCGACGGCGTGCGCCGGAGCCTCACCGAGGCCGGTCGGCTCGACGGCGCGCTGCTCGTCAGCCGCGCCAGCCGGGACGGCGAGCGCGTCGTCGCGCTGCGTGATCTGGCCGCCGCCGAGGACGTCCCGTACATGTCGATGGTTCTCGTACCGGCGAACCGGGCCGGGCAGCCTGGCCCCGCCGAGGCCGCGCAGGCCCCGCCCGGCGCTGCCCGCACCGGGCCGGATGGTGCTCGCACCGAGGCGAGCGCTGACCCTGACGAGCCGAGGCTCGTCAGGGTCGCCGAGCCCGGCGGTGTCACCGTCGTCGGGCTCGGCCCCGCCGGCGCGGACTGGCTCACCCCCGAGACGGCCCGCGCCCTGGCGGAGGCCGACGACCTCGTCGGCTACCAGACCTACCTGCGGCGCGTCGCCGTCCGACCGGGCCAGCGCCGCCACCCGAGCGACAACCGGGTCGAGGCGGAACGCGCGGTCTTCGCCCTCGACCTCGCGCGGCGCGGGGCGCGCGTCGTGGTCGTCTCCTCCGGCGATCCGGGGGTGTTCGCCATGGCGTCGGCCGTTCTGGAGGCCCGGGCCGACGGCTACCGGGACGTGCCCGTGCGCGTGCTGCCCGGCGTGACGGCGGCGAACGCCGTCGCCGCCCGGGCCGGCGCGCCGCTCGGCCACGACTACTGCGTGCTGTCCCTGTCCGACCAGCTCAAGCCCTGGCCGCTGGTGCTGCGCCGGCTGCGCGCCGCCGCCGCGGCCGACCTGGTGCTCGCGCTCTACAACCCCGGGTCGCAGACCCGCCGGGCGCACATCGACGAGGTCCGCGCCACCCTGTCGCAGTGCCGGGACGCCGACACTCCCGTCGTCGTCGGCCGGGCGGTCGGGGACGCCGGCGAGAGCGTCGAGGTGATCCGGCTCGCGGATCTGAGCGCCGACCACGTCGACATGCGCACCCTGCTCATCATCGGCTCGTCACGGACCCGCCGGGACGCCGACACCGGCCTGATCTTCACCCCACGCCACCACGACGGCCACCTGCCGGCACCGGCTCCAGCCGCAGCCCCGGCTCCAGCCCCGGAGCCCGCTCCAGCCGCAGCTACGGCAGCTGTCGCAGAGCCCGCTCCGGCGGCAGAGCCCGCTCCGGCCGTGGAGCCGGCCCCTGCCCCAGCCCCGGGGCCGGCCCCGGTCAAGGCCGTCGTCGGAGCAGATAGACGTCCATGATCCAGCCCTTGCGGGCCCGGGCGGCCTGCTTCACCGCCGCGATCTCCTCGCCGACCTCGGCGAGCGGGCCGGCGATCGCGATCTCGTCGGGCCCGCCCAGGTAGGCACCCCAGTAGATGTCCCACTGGTCGGCGTCGGGGACGTCCCGCCAGGCCGCCGCGCCGTCGAGCAGCACGACGACCGAGTCCTGGCCCACCACGTCCGCGGTGAGCCGCCGGCCGGTGGTGAGGTGGATCGCCCCGCCGATGCTGTTCAGTGCGATCCGGTGCCGGGCGGCCAGCGCCTGCACACTGGAGATGCCGGGGATCACCGTCACGTCGACGTCCACCAGCCCGCGTGAGCGGACGTCCTCGAGGATCCGCAGCGAGCTGTCGTAGAGCGCCGGGTCGCCCCACACCAGGAACGCGCCCCGGTCGCCGTCGGCGAGCTCCGCCAGCAGCGCCCGCGCCCACACGTCGGCGCGGGCGGCATGCCAGCGGCGCACCTCCGCCGCGTAGTCGGCGGGCGCCCGGTCGCGTTCCGGCTCGGTCAGCTCGACGAGACGCAGGCCCGGACGCGCATACCGGGCGCAGATCTCGCCCCGCAGCGCGTTGAGATCGGCCTTCGCGGCACCCTTGTCGACCGTGAACAGGACGTCAACGCCGGCCAGCGCCCGGCCGGCCTCGTAGGTGAGCGACTCCGGGTCGCCGACGCCCATTCCGATCAGCAGCACCGACCGCCGGGGCACCGCGGCCGGGACATCGGGAGCGCGCCCACCTGGGCCAGAACCAATCGACACCTGGCGACGATAGCGCCGAGGGCGCACCTGCGGCCGCCCCCGCGGCCACGCTGCCGCCGCTACTGTTGCTGCTGAGCAAGATGTGAGGATTTCGGTCGTTGGAGCGACGAAGGCCCTCAGATGCTCAGCCAGGATCCCCAGCACGCGGCCGCCGAGGTGAAGCTCGCGCTACACCAACGCGGATGGATCCCAGACTCCGACGGGACGAGCCTCAGGAGTTGAGGCCGTTCGTCGTTCTGGCGCCCACGATCCTCAGCGGCTCGGGCCGCCGGTTCGCGGTTTCGGCGGACGTCCCGCCACTGCCTGGCTGAAGATACCGGCGACGGGTAGGCGCGACCATGCGGGAAGACAGGGAGAACACGTGATCAAACGGATCCTGTTGGTCACCCGGGCGTGCGCGCCGGACCGGTTCGCCACCGCCTGGCGTGCCGCCGTCGGCGCCGCGGCGACTGCCCCGCCGCCCGCCCGGCCGCTGCGCCTGGCGGCAGGCACCGTGCTGCCCGAGGTCAGCCCCGAGGCACCGCATGACGGCATCGGGCTGCAGTGGTTCACCGACGAGGAGCACCTGCGGCGGTTCGAGGCCTGGTCGGCCTCGCCCGACGGCACGGCTGCGCACGATCTTCTGGGCGAGGCGGTGGAGCTGGAGTCCGCCGGCGTCGTGGTGGCACACGAGCATGTGATGCGCGGCGACGAATGGCTCCGGCGCCAGCTCCGCGACGGCGGCATCGGTCTCAAGCAGATGGCGCTCGCCCGCCGCGCCGCGGACCTGACCCTGGCGCAGTTCTTCGACCGGTGGCGCAGCCGCGCCGGCGTCGTCGGCACGGTGCCGATTCCGGCCGAGGTCCGCGGGCTCGCCTACATCCAGAACCATCCCCTGCTGACCGCCGGCACCGGCACCGGCACCGGCGCCGAGGCCGAGGCCGACTGGGCGTACGACGCGGTGAACGAGGTCTACTTCGACGACCTCGACGGCATCCGCCGGCGGATGGCCTGGTTCGCCGAGAACCTCGACCGCAATGAGGACGACCTCGTCCGGGAATCGTGCTTCGTCGCGGTGCGTGAGGAGGTTCTCTGACGGCTCCGGAGGCGGAGCTCGTCGACGTCGCGGGTGGCGAGCTGGGACGCGCCGACGGCGGCCAGGGCCCAGTCGACGACGGCCCGGTCGGCGTCGTCGAGCCGGCCGGTGGGGCCGGTGTGCGGGTGGCGGCCGAGGCCGACCAGGTCAGCGGCGGTGAGCAGGCCGACCTGGACGCGGTCGGTGAGCACGGTGCTGACCTTCCGGGCCCGTTTGGCGCCGCTGAGGCGGTTGAGGTCCGATCCGTCCAGCAGGGCCCGCCCGGCCAGTGCCGGCTGCAGGCCGGCGAGGGTGCGCAGCAGGGTGGACTTGCCGATACCGTTCGGGCCGAGCAGCACGGTCAGCTGCCCGCGGGCGGTCAGATCCGGAAGTTGAAGAGGTTCGCGTCGAACGTGTTGTAAGCGGGGTAGTCGAGCAGCTCGTAGAGCCGGGCGCGGGTCTGCATGCGGTCGACGAGGCCGGCCTGGGTGCCGTCGGCGAGCAGGCGGCGCAGGCCGTCCTCGACGGCGCCCATCGCCAGGCGCAGCAGGGTGACGGGGTAGATGACCAGGTTCACGCCGGCCGAGTGCAGGGTGTCGGCGGTGAGGAGCTCGCTTTTGCCGAACTCGGTCATGTTGGCGAGGATCGGCACGTCGACGGCTCGCCGGACGGCTTCGAACTCCGCCGCGTCCGCCATCGCCTCCGGAAAGATCATGTCAGCTCCGGCGTCGACGTAGGCACGGGCGCGTTCGATCGCGCCGTCGAGACCCTCGATCGCCCGGGCGTCGGTCCGCGCGCACAGGACGAAGTTCTCGTCCCGGCGGGCGGCGACGGCCGCGCCGATGCGCCGGACCATCTCTGCGGTGGGCACGACCGCCTTGCCGTCGAGGTGCCCACACCGTTTCGGGTTGACCTGGTCCTCCAGGTGGCAGCCGGCGAGACCGGCGTCCTCCAGGGTCTGGACGGTGCGGGCGACGTTCATCGGCTCACCGAAGCCGGTGTCGGCGTCGACGAGGGTGGGCAGGTCGGTGACCCGGGCGATCTGCCCGGCCCGGCTGGCGACCTCGGTCAGTGTGGTCAGGCCGATGTCGGGCAGCGCGAGATCGGCGGAGAGCACCGCGCCGGAGACATAGACGCCGTCGAAGCCGAGCTCGGTGATGAGCACCGCGCTCAGCGGGTTGAACGCGCCGGGGAAGCGCAGCAGCCTCCCGGAGCGCAGACCCTCGCGCAGCGCGATCCGGCGGGCATGGGCAGGCGTTCTTGCGTGCAGCATCGGTCGAAGATCTCCCTTGCCTGATGGGACCGCCGCGATCCGCCGCTAGAAGATTCCCTCGGTGCCGCTCGCGGTCAGCGGCGGCTGCGGGGTGATGGTGAGGCCGGCGAGCTCGTCGGGCCGCAGCTCGGGCAGCCGGACGGCGGTGTCGAGGAACCGGTCCTGCTCCGCGGCCGGGAGGACTCCTTCGGCGAGGCGGCGGAACTTGCCGATGTATTCGTCCCGGCCGAACGGGCGGGCGCCGAGCGGGTGCGCGTCGGCGACGGCGATCTCGTCGGTGAGCGTCGTCCCGTCGACCAGCTCGACGACGACCCGGGCGCCGAACGCCTTCTCGGCCGGGTCAGGGGAGTGGTAGCGCCTGGTCCACTCCTCGTCCTCCACGGTGGTGATCTTCCGCCACAGCTCGACGGTGTCGGGCCGGGTGGCCCGGTCGGGGGAGTAGGAACGTTCGTGGTGCCAGACGCCGTCCTGCAGGGCGACGGCGAAGATGTAGGGGATCGAGTGGTCCAGGGTCTCCCGGGTGGCCGTCGGGTCGTACTTCTGCGGGTCGTTCGCGCCCGAGCCGATCACGTGGTGCGTGTGATGGCTGGTGTGCAGCACAATCGCGCTGACCCGCGAGAAGTCGCCGATGGCCGGGCCGAGGCGGCGGGCGAGGTCGATGAGCGCCTGGCTCTGGTACTCGGCCGAATGCTCCTTGGTATAGGTCTCCAGGATGGCGCGCTTGGCTTCGCCGGCCGACGGCAGCGCGACGACGTACTGGGCCTCGGGGCCGGAGAGCAGCCAGGCGACGAAGCCGTCCTCACCCTCGTAGGCGGGCGCGGGGGCGCCCTCGCCGCGCATCGCCCGGTCGACGGCCTCCACCGCCAGCTTGCCGGCGAACGCGGGCGCGTACGCCTTCCACGACGAGATCGTGCCCTTGCGGGACTGCCGGGTCGTCGTCGTGGTGTGCAGCGCCTGCCCGACCGCCTGGTAGATCGTCTCCGCCGGCAGGTCGAGCAGGGCGCCGATGCCGGCCGCGGCCGACGGGCCCAGATGGGCGATGTGGTCGATCCGGTGCTCGTGCAGGCAGATCCCCCGGACGAGCGCGACCTGGATCTCGTAGCCGGTGGCGATCCCGCGCACGAGCGCCCGGCCGTCGAGGCCGAGATGCTGGGCCACCGCGAGGACGGGCGGGATGTTGTCGCCGGGGTGGGAGTAGTCCGCGGCCAGGTAGGTGTCGTGGAAGTCCAGCTCGCGCACCGCGACACCGTTCGCCCACGCCGCCCACTCGGGGGAGACCCGGTCCCGCGCCGACAGGCCGAAGACGGTGGCTCCGTCCCGACCGTGGGCAGGCGCGTGACGCAGCGCCTGGTCCCGGGCGGCGACCACCGACCGGCGCGAGAGCGAGGCGGCGGCGACCCCCGCGTTGTCGATGACCCGGTTGATCACCATCTCGGCGACGTCGCCGTCGACCGCCACCGGGTCGGCGGCGACCGCCGCGATCTTCCACGCGAGCTGCTTCTGCGGCGCGAGCCGCTCCGCGCTGCGGTACACCCGGACCTGGTGGTCGATCATGCGCCGCTGCCTTCTTCCGGGTCGTCGAGCCCCCGGCCTGTGATCGACACTGGGGGTGTGGTCCAGACGAGGATCGCAGCCCGAGTGGTCAAGGCCTTCTCCAGCGTCGGGAAGGTCTCCTTCTCCACCAGCTCGTGAAGCCAGCACGGCCCGGTATAACGCCCGTAGTACCGCAGATGATCGCGAGCGAAGGTAGGCTTGATCTCTCGGTAGGAATCGCCTGGGAGCCGCCTCGTGTCCGAACGGACTATTGCCCGTTCCGCTTCCGGTCTATCGCGAGGCCGTCTTCCGCTCCGTCTGGTCATCGGCCTGTTTTCGGCGCTCCTGGCGGTGTTGCTCGTCAGCGCCGCGATCTTCGCTGTCTGGTGTCGCGCGAGCTTCCACGTCTGGCCGTGGTCGTCGAGCCTGCCAGACCGGGTGACCTACTGCGGCCGCACGTACCTCGGCCCGGGTGATCCGGTCACATGGACCGAGGCGGAAGCGTTTGAGAACGGGGCCATCCGGAAAGTCGGCCACTACGGGTTCGGCGCTCTCGGCTGGTCCATCTACGCGAACCCGCAGTCAGAACAGGCCCGGACGGCCGTCTACCCGCCACTTCCCTGCGCGATGGGGGTCTATCTGCGGACTGACGACGATCGGGTCGCGGCCTACACGCTCAGTGGCGGACCGTGAGCTGGTAGCCGGAATATGTCCGGGGCCGTGAGCCGCGGGCGGCTGCGGGTTACCTGGATTCGAGTCGGTCCAGTGGGCGGTCCCTGCGGGCCAGCGCCTTAGCTTCGCGCT
This sequence comes from Parafrankia sp. EUN1f, assembly GCF_000177675.1. GTDB lineage: Bacteria > Actinomycetota > Actinomycetes > Frankiales > Frankiaceae > Parafrankia. Next base: position 13,788 of record NZ_ADGX01000035.1, on the reverse strand, counting down.
GCCGCTGCCGCTGCCGCTGCCGCTGCCGCGCAAGACCTGAGGATCACCGCTGTGGGGGAGCCCGTAGCCGGAATCCCAGACGCGGCGGATCCGGGCCACCAGCATGGGCTTGGCGGAGCCGCGCCGATGGAAGGCGAACCCCGCCCGCACGGCCACCTATCGAGGATCCCGCACCGCCGCGCAGCACCAGTAATTCACCTCAAGCTGGGCAAAATGGGCTTGGATTCACCTGGCAATCCGCAAGAAGTGAGGCTTCTGGTCGTCGGAACGACAAAAATCCTTCACTTTTGCGACTCGCCAAACCGTCGCCGGGCACTCGGAGGTCCAGTGGCGTTCGGGGAGCATGAGCCCTCGCCCGCGAACGAGTAATCTTGATCGACGCCAATCTGCGACACGCTCGGGGACGACCGAAATCCTCAGATCTTTCGAGCCGCGGCTTCGGGCTGCCGCTGCTGTCGAGCAAAACCTGAGGATCCTGGTCGTCAGCACGACCGAAATCCTCAGGTTCTCGCCCGCCGGAGCCGGGGAGCCGGGGAGGCTCCGGGTGCGTGCGGGTGCGCCCTCGACGTCGTGTCTGGCCGAGGCATTGTTGGCCACGCGGCCTTGTCGGCTCGGCGGTAGTCGGCTAAAGTCGCCCCCGGTGTGCCGGGAAGTCTGGTCGGCGAAGCGCTCTGTGCTGTCCGCTGCGTGTTGTGCCGACTTCCCCGGGGGCATATGGAATTCCTCGACTTCACGTCCGTCTCCCATCGGAGTTCCGGGCGTTCCCACCTCTCGTGCCGGCGGCGACTCAACCGCCGTGCAGGCGTGTTCGGTCTGACCTTTCCGAAAGAGGATTCCATGCCCCGCCCGGTTCTCTCATGAGCACTGTTCCGCCGCCGGTAACCCGCGCCCGAGCTGACGGTGACGCGGAAGCGCCCCTGGCCATGCTTGGCTGGGCAGCCATCCTGTGGTTGTTCTCCGCGATCGCCCAAGTGCTGCTGGACCTGCTCTTCATCGTCCTGGCACTCACCATCCGTGACGTAGTTCTCGGTATCGCGGTTGCCGCCGGCGTGCTGCTCGCAGTACTGGTACCGGTTGTCGGGTTCCTGCGGCCGCCCGGCCGGGCGGTGAGCACCGAGGACGAGCCCGAGCTCACCGCCCTGGTGCGCCGGGCCGCCGGCCAGATGGGCTTCGAGGCCCGGCTCGCGATCCGGCTCACGCCGGTCCCCGTGGTGTGGGTACGCCGTGGCTTCGGCAGAGGGTCGCCGACACTGTTCCTCGGCTGGCCGCTGGTGCGCGGCCTGACCGAGCCCCAGCTGACAGCGGTGGTCGCCCGGGAGATCGCCCGGCACCAGGTGACCGGTCGGCGCCACGACCTGCTGGACGCCTCGCGCGACCGGGTCGTGCGGGCTCTCACCAGCCGCATCCCACCACGCAGGGCGGCTGCCGCCGCCCTGCTGCGCGCGACCTCGGAGTACCGCTGGCCGGTGGAGGCGGCGGCTGACGCGCGGGCCGCCGAGGCCCTGGGTGTCGCCGCGCTCGGCGGGGCCCTGACCAGGGCGACGCTGGTGGCGGGGGCTTTCGATCATCTCAGCGGGCGCTGGGCCGCGGCTCTCGCCCCGCGGTCGCGGTTCCCGGGGGACCTCTTCGACGCGCTCGAGGAGGCCCTGGAGGATCCGCATGTTGTTCGCCAGCTCCGGGCGGCGATCGCGACGGACGACGCTGCGGATCCGTGGCTCACGAGCCCGCGGCCTCCTCTGTCGCCTCGACTGGCCGCGCTCGGGGAAGCCGCTGGGCTGTCGGGCGGAGATTCCGTCCCCGCGTTCGGGGCCTCCGGAGGCGATCCGGTGCGCGTCCACCAGGCCGGAGAGCTTGACCGGTGGGCGTCCCGGGAGCTGTTCACCCGCTCCGCCAACGATGTGCTTCGTCCCCTCCGCGTGCTGGACGAACCCGCCGAGGTGCTCATGCCCATCGACGAGGCGCGCGCGACGCTTCGCAGAGCGACGCGCCGCGACACTGTGCCGGGAGCTGTGGCCGCCGCGGTCGACGCCCTGGAATCCGTGTCCATGGAGCGGGAAGCCGGGGCCGCGGCGGAGGACACGGATTGGCGCCGCGTCGCCCGTCGCATCGACTCGTCGGTCAGCACCGTTGCGCGGCCAGGTCGGGATGCGGTGGCTCGGACGGTCCTCGCCGGCTGTCTCGGCCAGGTGATCAGCGCGGAGTTGCTCGATGCCGGCTGGAGGCCGGCGAGCCGGTGGACGACAGCTGTGCTTGTCACACCCGACGGCCGGACCGTCGATCTACGCGAACTGATCGATCAGGCCATGGACACCGGCGACGCGACACCGATACGGGCCTTGGCCGCCGCGGGCGCTTTCGCGGCACCGCCGGGTGCGGAGCTGTGAGCAGGTGCGGAGGGCGCAGGCGCAGCCAGGGTCGTGACGGGAACCGGTGGCACCGCGTCCGATCGCCGCCGCGGCTCGGCGCCGGCAGCGGCGACCGGCCAGAATGACTGTTCACGTGTGATCCGTGTCCGTGGCCGTGCCGCAGGAGGCGCCCGTGAGCTTCGAGCCTGACGTCATCGTGGTCGGCGCCGGCCTGGCGGGCCTGGTCGCCACCTACGAGCTGACGAGCGCCGGCAGACGGGTGCTGGTGGTCGAGCAGGAGAACCGTAACAATCTCGGCGGGCAGGCGTTCTGGTCTCTCGGTGGGCTCTTCTTCGTGAACAGCCCCGAGCAGCGGCGCATCGGCATCCGCGACAGCCGCGAGCTCGCCTGGCAGGACTGGCTCGGTTCCGCCGCCTTCGACCGCCTCGCCGACGAGGACGCGTGGGGCCGGCGCTGGGCGCAGGCGTACGTCGACTGGGCGGCCGGCCCGAAGCGGCAGTACCTGCATGACCTGGGCCTGCGCACGCTGCCGATGGTCGGCTGGGCCGAGCGCGGCGACGGCTCGGCGACCGGGCACGGCAACTCCGTCCCGCGTTTTCACATCACCTGGGGAACCGGGCCGGGGGTCGTGGAGGTCTTCGCCAACCCGGTTCTTACGGCGGAGAAGAAGGGGCTGGTCCGGTTCGCCTTCCGCCACCAGGTCAACGGCCTGCTCCTCGACGGCCCCGCGGTGGTCGGGGTCCGCGGCAGCGTGCTGGAGCCCGACGACGCCGCCCGTGGGGTCGCGTCGTCCCGGGCCGAGGTCGGGGAGTTCGAGCACCGGGCGTCGGCGGTGGTGGTGACCTCCGGCGGCATCGGGCACAACCACGAGCTCATGCGCCGCTACTGGCCGACCGAGCGGGTCGGCGCGGCTCCCGCGCACATGATCGCCGGCGTTCCCGCCCACGTCGACGGCCGCATGCTCGCCATCGCCGAGAGCGCCGGCGGGCGGGTCGTCAACCGGGACCGGATGTGGGCCTACACCGAGGGCATCCACAACTGGGATCCCATCTGGGCGGATCACGCCATCCGCATCCTGCCCGGGCCCTCGTCGATGTGGTTCGACGCGGCCGGCCGGCGGCTGACCGGGATGTCCGGCGTGCCGGGCGCGGACTCGATCGGGGCGATGAGGCAGATCCTCGCCACCGGTCACGACTACTCCTGGTTCGTCCTGACCCAGTCCATCATCGAGAAGGAGTTCGCCCTCTCCGGCTCCGAGCAGAACCCCGACATCACCGGCCGCGACATCGGGTTCCTGCTCCGCTCCCGCCTCGCGAAGGGCGCGCCCGGGCCGGTCGAGGCGTTCAAACGACACGGGGAGGACTTCGTCGTCGCCGACAGCCTGCCGGAGCTCGTCGCCGCCATGAACGATCTCGCCCGCGGGCCGCGGCTGGACCCGGCCGAGATCGAGCGGCAGATCGTCGCCCGCGACCGGGAGGTCGACAACCCGTTCAGCAAGGACGTCCAGATCATGGCGATCCACAACGGGCGGCGCCCCCGCCTCGACCGGTTCCTCCGCGTCGCGAAACCCCACCGGATCCTCGACCCCGCGCACGGCCCGCTGATCGGCGTCCGGCTGAACATCCTGTCCCGCAAGACGCTCGGCGGCCTCCAGACCAACCTGGACTCCCAGGTCCTCGCCGCCGACGGCACCCCCGTGCCCGGCCTGTACGCCGCCGGTGAGGTCGCCGGCTTCGGCGGCGGGGGCGTGCACGGCTACAACGCCCTGGAAGGCACGTTTCTCGGTGGCTGCATCTTCTCCGGACGCGCCGCCGGCCGAGCCCTCGGCCGCGGCGAAGTCGGCCGGTCCCACCGAGATCGAAACGGATAGTTCGCGAGGTCGGGCCCGGCGGGCGTGGAGGTCGGACCTTCCGCGCCGGCTTCGCGTACGCCTCCTACCGACTCGTCGAGCTGCCGGCCGGCCGCCGCCGCCCCTCCTGGGCCACGGCCGGCTCCGAGATGCCGCTCCGATGGCCCCGGTACGGCTCGCCGCCGACCCGTCACACCTGATATGGATATTTGATGCGAAACGTCGCTGTCGAGCCGTTCACGATCGAGGTGCCACAGCACGAGCTGGACGAGCTGCGGCGGCGCATCCTCGCGACCCGCTGGCCGGACGAGATTCCCGGTGCCGGCTCGACGTACGGCGCGGATCTCGGTGCGGTACGGGAGCTCGCCCACTACTGGGCGACCGAGTACGACTGGCGCCGCCACGAGCGGGAGCTCAACCGCTTCCCCCAGTTCACCACAGTGATCGACGGCCAGAAGCTGCACTTCCTGCACATTCGGTCACCGCACGCCGAGGCCCTGCCGCTGGTGCTCACGCACGGCTGGCCCGGTTCCGTGAGCGAGTTCGGAAAGGTCATCGAGCCGCTGGTGGACCCGACGGGCACAGGGTCCGCCGGCGATGCGGCCGACGCGTTCCACGTGGTGGTTCCGTCCCTGCCCGGCTACGGCTTCTCCGGACCGACGCGGGAGGCCGGCTGGGACGTCCGGCGGACGGCGGCGGCCTTCGACGAGCTCATGGTCGGCCTCGGCTACGACCGTTACGGTGCCCAGGGCGGGGACTGGGGATCCATGGTGACGCGGCATCTCGGTGCCCTCGCCCCGAAGCGCGTCGTCGGCATGCACGTCAACATGCTGCCGGCGTTCCCGCCCGGCGGGCCCGACGACCTGGCCGATCTGACCCCCAACGAGACCCGCCAGCGGGCCCGCAGCGAGGACTATCTCGCTGCGGGCCAGGGCTATCTCGCCATCCAGTCGAGCCGCCCGCAGACCCTGGCCTACGCCCTGCTGGACTCGCCCGTCGGGCTGCTGGCCTGGATCGCAGAGAAGTTCTGGGCCTGGAGCGACCACGACGGTCGGTGGCAGGACGCGATCACCCCGGACGAGCTGCTCACCGATGTCAGCATCTACTGGTTCACCGGCACCGCCGGCAGCGCCGCCCGGATGTACTACGAGTCGATGTCGTCGCTGGCCGTACTTCCCCCTGCGACCCGGGAGGTGCCGCTGGGTGTAGCCAGTTTCCCGGCCGAGATCCTGCTGGGCCGGCGTCGGTGGGTCGAGGCGGACCACGACCTCCGGCAGTGGAGCGAGTTCGACCGTGGCGGGCATTTCGCCGCGTTGGAACAGCCCGATCTGCTGGTCTCCGACCTTCGGAAGTTCTTCCGGCCACTCAGATAGGTACGGCGCGGCGGAACACGCCGAGAATGCCGCAGGCGCTGCGGGCGCTATTGCCGGCAGCCGCCGGTGGTGGTGGTGTCGAGCAGGGCGAGGTCCACGGCGTTCGCCATGGCCCGGTAACCCGCGGGGCTGGGGTGGAGGTTGTCGACCGAGGCGTATTCCGCCCGCAGGACCGTGGGATTCGCGGGGTCACGTAGTGCCGCGTCGAAGTCGACCACACCGTCGGCCCGGGTCTGGCCACGGATCCAGGAGTTGACCCGCTGGCGGTAGTCCTCGCTGTTCGGCGCGAGGGCGGTGCCGTCGACGAGCGCGTCGGACGCCGGTAGAAGCGTGCCGAGCCAGATTTTCGCGCCGGCCGCGTGGGTCCGCTCGATCAGCTGGAGGAAGCCGGCGATGATCTGCTCGGGGGTAGAGCTGGACATTCCCAGATCATTGGTGCCTTCCAACAACAGGACGCCGTCGACGCCGGCCTGCGCCAGGGCGTCGATGCCGAAACGGGCCAGACCGCTGGGCCCGGCGTGGAACGGCCGCCCGTCGGTGAGCAGCTGGTTCCCGCTGATGCCGGCGTTGACGACGGAGAGCCCGAGCCCGGCGTCGTTCAGGCGGCGCTGGAGCACGTCCGGGTAGCGGCCGTTCGTGTCGGCCACGGACGCATCCGCGGGAACAGTGAGGGCGGCCGCGCCGACAAAACCATCGGTGATCGAGTCGCCGAACGCGACGACGGAACGGACGTCCGCGGGTGCCATGACGTCCACCCCGTTGACGAACAGCCAGGCACCCGTCGTCGCGGTGAAACCGGCGCCGCCGGACTGTGCGCTGAGGTCACCGCTGCGCGCCGCCGAATAGTAGGACGTCGCGTTGGCGTTCCAGTGCTTCGTGGGACCGTTCACCACACCAGGGACATAGCTGCTCACCGCGATCGGCGTGAACGCGGAGAAGGTGAGCGCGACCGGGTCGCTTGTCACATCCTGGCCGGCGGGAACCGTAACGGACGGCGCGGTCCCGAACGTCACCGGCACGATGCCCGCCGCCGCCGCGCCGCTGGTCTGCACCCCGACCGTGACCCGCCCGAACGTCACGGGTGACGAGCTGAAACGGTTCGACAGATGGATCCGAAGACTGGACCCGCCCAGGTGGGGAGTCACCACCATGCGTGCTGTCTGATCCGTCAGCGCCGAGGGGGAACGCGCCCCGGTGGCGTCGACCGGCACGAGCGAGTCGGTGGGGCTGCCGGCCCAGCTGGCCACCCAGTGGGTTCCCGGGCAGTCCGTACCCACCGCGGCGACCGCGGCCATCTCGGGACCGGTGAGAACGGTGGCCGCGAGCGCGGCGAGCCCGGCGAGCGCCGCGGCGACCGCGCCGCGCGCCGCGGCGGTCGGCCGGCGTTCCCTCATGAACCGCACATCCTCCATATCCTCCGCGCGAGGATTTCGCGCCGGCCACACTTTTTCTGACGGAAAACTCCGGCAGCCCTGGATGGTGCGTGGCATTCGGATCGTAGGGTGCTCGGTCGAGAACAGAAAGAGACCTTGGGTCTCACCGCGAGTACCATGCCGTCATGTCGCAGCGAGGCCACCGCCCCTTATCCGCGCCGCGGCGCACGGATGCCCGGCGGAACCGAACGGCCATACTTCAGGCGGCGGACGAGGCATTCACCGACAACTCGCCGCGGCTGGTGCCACTCCAGGAGATCGCGCAGCGGGCGGGCCTCGGCCGGGCGACTGTCTACCGCTACTTCCCGGACCGGTGGGCGATGGCGGTGGCGGTGGCGGAGGAGTACTTCGAGGCATTGCGCCATGCCGTCGACGAGGCGGCGGAGGAAGGCCGTTCCTTCCGGGACCTGCTGCACTGGGCGGCGACCACGATGACATCCATGCGCCCGCTGGTCGCGCTCATGCGTGAGCTCCCGGAACCCGACCAGCGACGCTACTTCGACCGGTGGATCGGTATCCTCACCCCGGCCCTGCACCGGGCACAGCATGACGGAGAGGTCCGTCCGGACGTCACCGTAGCCGACCTCGCGCTCATTCTCATCTCGCTCGACCTCGCGGCCACCGCCAGTGCTCAGGCCCCCCACATCGCTGCCATCACCGGCGGAGCAGCCGACACGACCAGCGCGTCCCGTGACGACGGGCAGCGTGACGACGGGCAGCGTGACGACGGGCAGCGTGACGACGAGCAGCGCGACGATGAGCTGCATGCCGCCGCCATGCGGAAGCTGGTCACGGTCATGCTTGACGGATTGTTCACGCAGGGGAACACAGAACCGAATGGATAGTCAGCGGATTCTCCGTTACGCCGATGACGTGCTCGGCGGCCCGGACGAGGCCGAACGCAGCCGGCTCGCGGCCATGGCGGACGTCTGTGACCCGACGACGACGCGCGTTCTCGACGAGCTCCGCGTCGCCGCCGGCTGGCGATGCCTGGAGGTGGGTGCCGGCGGCGGATCGATCGCCGCGTGGCTCGCCGACCGCGTCGCAGGCCTGTCCGCCGCGGGCGAGGTCGTCGGAGATGGGACCGTCGAGGGCGAGGTCGTCGCGACCGACATCGATACCAGGCATCTGGCGGAGCTGGCCGCACCGCAGCTCACCGTCCTTCGGCACGACATCACCCGGGATCCGTTGCCGGGCGGCCGGCCGTTCGATCTCGTCCACGCCAGGTTCGTGCTGGAGCATCTCCGCGAGCGGGAGGCGGTTCTCGACCGTCTTCGCACCTGGCTGAAGCCCGGCGGAGTCCTCGTACTGGAGTCGCTCGCCGGGTTTCCCGTCGAGTCGTCACCGAACCCGGCGTTCCGCGAGGCCATGCTCGGAATCGAGCAGGTGCTCGCGAAAACCATCGGCACCGATTCCACCTGGGCGCGTGGATTCCCGGAGCCGCTGCGCAGCCGGGGCCTCGTCGACGTCGGAATGAGCGTCCATCTGCCGACGACCGGTGGTGGCAACGCCTCGGCGCGCTGCTGGACCCTCACACTGAACCGGCTGCGTCCCCGCATCCGTGACCTTCGGCTCGCCTCCGACGCGGCGCTGGACGAGGCGCTCGACCGGCTCGCCGACCCGTCCTTCTTCGACGTCGGCTTCGCCACGGCCATCGCCTGGGGCTGGGCACCCGGGTAACCACGCCGACTGAGAAGCCCAGGTCCCGCAATGTCATGAATCCTGGCTGCCTGCACATCTATGGTGTGACCTCGGGGACGGGCCGAAGGCCCGAGGTCGAGGGGGCCATTCTTGTTTGGATTCGAGTTTCAGACGTCGAACGCGTTCGAGGCGATTCCCAAAGGGCTGCCGATTGCCGAGGCGCCCGGTATAAGGGAGCGGGAGACGGCCTGGCAGCACACGACCACCGGGACCACGCTGGAAGGTGACGAGTCCCGTCGCCCGGGGGCCAGCGCCGACCTGGAGTTCGTCACGCCGGCGCGGGCCACCCTCAAGGAGGCGGTCACGGCGACACAGGCCGCCGTTGATCTCGCCCGGGCACTGCAGGAGGAATCCCGGCGCGGGACAGGCGCAGTGATCTTCAGGCAGGGCCGTGAAACAGCGGGCGGTGTGTGGCTGAAGGACTGCGCGATCAGATTTTACGACGACAGCTTCCACGCACAGGCGCAGGGGACGGCGGGTGTGCCACTCGCCGGATTCGAGGCCCTGCTGTCCACGGTCTGGGCGCGGAGTAGGCGGAAGGACCAGGTGAAGCGGGAAGCCGACAGGATGAAACCCTTCGGTGAGCTGCCCGGCTACCAGGCCGCGAAGGCCTTCCCGAGTCTGCGCGGCTTTCTGACCGCCTGCCATCTCTTCCTGCTCCGGGCGACCACGGAGGAGGCGGGCTTCTTCGTCGATCCGCATGGGGGGAGAGCGGACCCCACCGAGAGCATGGCGTATTTCGACTTCAGTGACAACGAGTCAGTCCGGGCCGTCAACCAGCGAGTCGGTAAGTTGCCGGACAGGCCGCTGACGTCCCGGGTCATGGTCAACTCGGACTCACCGAAGAGCATGTTCGGGGTCCTGCATCGCACCGACTTCCACTCGATGTACCTGTCCCTGTCGGAGCCCGAGCGCGTGATTCTGGCCCGGCCCGCGACCGAGGTGATCTGGCCCGCGGACAAGGGCGACATCAACCAGGTACGCCTGTTCCCGTTGCCCTACCGCACCGATCCCGCCGCCACCGACGTGCGGGCCCGGCTGGACCTCGACGCGGTCGAGCGCCCCGAATGGGAGCCGGCGGCGAAGCTTGTTCGCCGCCCGGTTACCTGGACGCTGTTGGAGCACGGGCCGACGATCGCGCAGTGGTGGGACTCGGTACGGTTCGGTGACGCCCGACGCGACGGGCTTCCGAAGGACGTCGCCTCCCCGCCGCCCGGTTTCCGTGGCCGGGAACGCCAGTATCTCGATCGGTTCCCGCAGCCGCAGGAGGACAAGACGGCCTACTACGGCATGGGCGCGTTCCCGATGGATCGCGACGAGGCGACGGGTGCGGGACTCGCGGTCTTCGAGTACCGGGACCTCATGGCCGACATCGAGGTCCCGGTGTGGGACGACCTGAGCTTCGACAGGTGGGTCGGCGTCGTCGAGGTGTTCGCGAAGCACTACCTGCCGAAGCTGGGCTGAGTCCGGCAGGGCCCCAGCCCGGGCGACCCGGGCACCCGGGACCGCTGGTGGTCTGGTCACCACCGTGGAGCACCAGAGGCCCCAGGGCCACCGGTCGGGCCGGCCAGCCCGACCGGTTCGACCGGATCAGTGGGCCGCGGCCGTCGCCTTCTCCGCGCCGGCGCCGGTCAGCGACCGGACCTCCATCTCGGCGAACTTCTCCGCGTTGAGTGGTTCGCGGGAGGTCACCGAGCCGAGCCAGCCGAGCAGGAACGCCAGCGGGATCGACACCAGGCCGGGGTTCTCCAGCGGGAACCAGGAGAAGTCGACCGACGTGTCCTTGATCATGGATGCGCTGGCACCGGTCGCGTCCACCTTGCCGGAGACGACCGGGGAGAACGCGATCAGCACGATCGCCGAGGTCAGGCCGCCGTAAATGCTCCACAGTGCCCCGCGGGTGGTGAAGCCCTTCCAGAACAGCGAGTAGAGGATCGTCGGCAGGTTCGCCGACGCCGCGACCGCGAATGCCAGCGCCACCAGGAAGGCGATGTTCTGGTCCTTGGCGAAGATGCCACCGACGATCGCGACGACGCCGATGACGACGGCGGTGATCCGGGCGACCTTCACCTCCGACTCCGGGTTGGCGGCACCCTTCTTGATGACGTTGTTGTAGACGTCGTGCGCGAACGACGCGCTCGCGGTTATCGTCAGACCGGCGACGACCGCGAGGATCGTCGCGAACGCGACCGCCGCGATGATGCCGAGCAGGAACGTCCCGCCCAGCTCGAAGGCGAGCAGCGGCGCCGCCGAGTTCGCCTTGCCCGGGGCGGCGTTGATTTTGTCCGCCCCGACCAGGTACATCGCGCCGTAGCCGAGGACCAGGGTGAACAGGTAGAAGCAGCCGATGATCCAGATCGCCCAGACGACGCTGCGCCGGGCCTCCAGGGACGATGGCACGGTGTAGAAGCGCATCAGCACGTGCGGCAGGCCCGCGGTGCCGAGCACCAGCGCCAGCGAGAGCGACACAAAGTCGATCTTGGTGAGGTTCGAGATGCCGTACTTGACACCCGGGTCGAGCACCGCGTCGCCCTTGGGGCTCGCCGCCACCGCGTCGCCGAGCAGCGACGACAGGTCGAACCCGGCCTTGCCGAGCACCCAGAAGGTCATCACCGCGGCGCCGACGACCAGCAGCACCGCCTTGATGATCTGGACGTAGGTCGTCCCCTTCATCCCGCCGACGAGCACGTACACGATCATCAGGACGCCGACGACGGCGATCGTCACGTTCTGGCCGGTCTCACCCGAGACGCCCAGCAGCAGGTTGACCAGGCCGCCGGCACCGGCCATCTGCGCGAGCAGGTAGAAGAAGCTCACCGCCAGGGTGGAGGCCGCCGCCGCCGTCCGGATCGGTCCCTGCCGCAGCCGGAAGCTCAGGACGTCCGCCATCGTGTAGCGGCCGGTGTTGCGAAGCAGCTCCGCGACCAGCAGCAGTGCCACCAGCCAGGCGACGAGGAAGCCGATCGAGTAGAGGAAGCCGTCGTAGCCCTGCAGCGCGATGGCCCCGGCGATACCGAGGAACGACGCCGCCGAAAGATAGTCACCGGAGATGGCGATGCCGTTCTGCCGCCCGGAGAAGGCCCGGCCGCCGGCGTAGAAGTCGGCGGCGGTCCGGTTGCCGCGCGACACCCTGATGACGATCACCAGGGTGATCACGACGAACAGGGCGAAGATCGTGATGTTGACGGCCGGCTTGCCGACGGTGTCGGCGGCGAGCAGCGCCGACCCCGGCGAGACGCCGGTGCCGGCCGTGGCCGCACTGAGCGCGCTCATGCCAGCTGCCCCGTCTCCGCCAGCTGCCCCGTCGCCGTCGGCTGCCCGGCCTCGAACCGGGCGCGCAGCGCCTCGGCGGCGGGGTCGAACGTCCGCCCCGCCCAGCGGGCGTAGATCATCGTGATCGCGAACGTCGAGACGAACTGGCCGAGCCCGAACAGCAGCCCGATGTTGATGTTCCCGAACAGCTCGTGACCCATGAACCCGGGCGCGAACGCGGCGAGCAGAACGTAAAGGAAGTACCACACCAGGAAGAGCGCGGTCAGCGGGAAGACGAACCGGCGGAACCGGCGCCGAAGGTCGGCGAACTCGGCGCTGCGCTGGATCTCCGCGTAGGTGGGCGCGGATACCGGCCCGGTCCCAGCTCCTAACGCCCCACTGGTCGTCGCGCCGTCATCGCCCGGCGCGAGCTGCGTCGTACTCACGGTCTCTCCTCTCGGTGCGGTCCGTCCCCCGGTTGACGACGGGTGATCTACCCGTCGCCTCCGGACGACTGTCACGGCCGCGCACCTGCCCGTGAAGGCACCACGCCGGGCGCTGCGACAGGCGGCGCCCGTGAGGCGTTCGACGGTCGGCACACCGTCGACGAACGGTCGCTTTCCGACGACGAACGGCGCAGAGGATGCCTCTACGTGGCGTCCTCGGGCGCGGGCCCGGTGTGCCCTCCAGCCCCACAGGACGACGATCGCGCGTTCTTCCGGCGAGTCCGCTGTGGTGAAGAGCTGGGGGTAGGTCTCGATACTCGCCCGCAGCACCTCAAGCTTCGAGAGCCCGTCGATGCGCTGGTGCGTCCGGCGGACCGCCTCCTCCGAGGCCGCGAGCGTTCCGCCTGGGTTCGCCTCGCCCCGCTGGCCTCCACCGTGATCCGTGCAGTTACGAGCTTGTCAGCCGCCTGTCAAAGATTGACTTGTCTGTCGTCTGACAGATAACAAGAATGTCTGCCTCGTCGTGAGAACGGTCACCGAGCCGCCCGCCCTCTTCATTGGCGCGACCGGTATCCAGTACCTCACCCTGCACGTCGACGACCTCGGAAAAATCACGGAACGTGTGCTGGCTGGTGGCGGGCGCCTCCTGCACGGCCCTGTCGAGGTCGGGCCCGGCATACGCCTCGCGGTCTTCCGTGACCCGGACGGCAACGCCCTCGAAGTCGTCGAGAGCGCTTCCTGAACCGGGCCTTCACGGCTTCTCCGCTACAAAAGCGCTTCTATCGCAGAAGGAGAAGAGAAACCGATGCAAAGCTTAGAGCGTGTCTCACGTGGGTGTAGTGGATCTTCTTGCATGATCTGAGGCGTGAGCGACCGCCTTGCCCTGCGGCTGGTACCGGACGAGCTCTGGGAGCTCGTGGAACCTCTGTTGCCCTCCTTCACCCCGCGTCCGCAGGGTGGGGGGACGGCTCCGGTGGACGAGCGGGCGGTGTTCACGGCGGTGGTGTACGTGCTGACGTCGGGCTGTGCGTGGCGGCATCTCCCGCCGTCGTTCGGGGTGTCCGCGCCTACGGCGCACCGCCGGTTCCAGGTCTGGACCCGGGCGGGGTTATGGCCCCGGATACATCGGGCGGTGCTCGACCGGCACGGCGGCGCCGGAAGCGTGGACTGGACCTCGGCGATCGTGGACTCCGCGAGCGTGCGAGCAAAAAGTGGGGCACGCTGACGGGTCCGAGCCCGGTCGACCGCGGCAAAGCCGGCTCGAAACTGCACGTCCTCACCGACGCGGCGGGTCTTCCGTTGGTCGTCGGCGTCTCCGGTGCCAACCTTCACGACGGCCACGCCCTGATCCCGCTGGTCACGGGGATC
>NZ_ADGX01000036.1 GCF_000177675.1 Parafrankia sp. EUN1f | reverse complement strand
GTCCGGCGAACGAGCGCCCGCAGTCGGTGACCCATGCCCAGTGAGCGAACAGCCCGGGTTCGTTGGCGATGACCCGTTCCCACCAGGCTTGGAGCCTTTTCTTGCTGCGGAGCCGTTTGTATTTCTTGCGGGCCCAGCGCATCAGGTAGGCGTTGATGCGTTGCAGGAGGCGTTACATCTGGGACTTGTTGAAATGGCCCCAGTAGTTCATCCAGCCCCGCACGTAGGGGTTGATCCCTGCGGCGAGGTCGGTCAAGGTGCGTCCGGTACGCAGGTGCATCCGCCAGCGGCGGATCTCCCTGCCTTTCCGGGTCTGCTGGTCACGGCTCATGGAAGGTCCGAACGAGGTGAACATTTTCCCCGTCCGCCGGTTGACCGCGGGCAGCGGCCGAAACGTGTACCCCAGGAAATCAAACATGACCGCCGGATGGCGGCCGCGCCGATTCGAGTCCTTGCAGTACACGATTCTCGTCTTGGTCGGGTTGAGTCGCAGCCCGACCTCGGCCATCCGTACTCCCGCCGGCTACCCGGCGCGTCAACCTGGCAGGGTCAGTTCTCCCGCGCCGAGCCAGATATTTCGTATAACCGCGTCTTACCGTCGGCGCCGCCCGTAGCGAGATAGTGGCCGTCAGAGGAGAATGCTACCGACCATATTTCGCCACGATGTCCTGCGAGAGTACCCACACATATAGGCGACGTCGGGTCGGCGACGCTCCATAGTCGAACAATCTTGCCGCTCCCGGCGACGGCCAGAAGCTTGCTATCCGGCGAAAACGCAATAGACAGGATTTCTTTGTCCTGGCCAGCAACAGTGCCAGCTAGAGAATAAATACCACTGGATATTTCATATATCGAGACCGTGTAATCCCAACTGCCGATGGCAAGCAAGTGACCGTTCGGCGAGTACGATATAGTTTGGACGGCACGATCATGATCCTCAAGAGTAGCCGTCCGTACAAGCGTAGTCGGACTAGTCACGTCCCAGATTCGCACTGTCCTGTCGAGACTTCCAGTCGCTAGCCAGTGGCCGCCAGGAGAGAATGCGACCGAGGTGACGACGCTGCGATGATCAGTAACGCTGGCCAACTGCATGGGTGCACTGTGCTCGGAGACGTCCCAAATACCTGCCGTTCCGTCAATGCTGGCCGTCGCCAGCAGGCGCCCGTTCGGCGAGAAGGCCAGACTCTCAACTGCCTTTCGATGCCCCGCCAAGACGGCCTTCAGAGCCGGCAGAGCGGGGTTCGTGAGATCCCATAGTTTTATCGTCTTGGCTCTGCCTGCGGCAGCCAACAACCGACCGTCAGCGGAAAAAGAAATCGTTACAACCTTGTCTCGGCGATCGGTCACGGTGGCTATTTGAACGGGGACCGAAGGACTCGCAATATCCCAAACTCTCACCTTTTTCTCCGCGCTTGCCGCGGCCAGCAGCCGACCATCGGGGGAGAAGGAGACCTCGCTGACACCCAACGGCACTACGATACCCACCCTCCTAGCAAATCGGGCCAGCTTGGAGCCATGTTGGATGACCGCTATCGGTTCGGAAATCATATATACCATCTGCTCTGATTGTGAAGTGGGCCCTCCGAAGAAAGTCACGAAAGCCAAGGCTGAAGCGCCCAACCCAAGGCACCTGTCTGCTGAAAAATGCGCTTTCTACCGAGAGGGTCCTTGATGGCCTCAAGGAACGGATACCTTCCACCGCCGCGGGCATTTCTACTCACCGCTCTTGCACTCCGGAAACGGTAGGTGACATAGTCGACAGCCGAGTAGCCGATTGTTGCAGCCCATCGACTCGGGTGACGATAGTTGCCGTGCCTCGCCAGCGATTCACCTCTGACGGACAAGGATGCGGCAAAGGCAACTCCGGCGGCAACTCCACAGCCGACGGCGACGGTGCAAGCAGCGAAGACTGCCACGCCGGCGATTTGGGCGCGGTTCCGCCAAGCGGCCCCTCCGACGCGACGCGCGCGCTTCCATGCCTTCCGCCAGAATCTGCCGTCGAGGTCGAATGAGTTGTAGGGGTCTTGGTGGGCGTAGTCGTAGGGGTTGTCGGAGCCGCCGGGGACGGGGTCGGTGGAGAGGAATCGGCCGAGGTTGGAGTCGTAGAGGCGGACGCCCATGAGGGTGAGTCCGGAGACGGTGTCGCGGGAGCGCTGTTTGGCGCCGAGCCATCCGTAGCGGGGGTAGGCCGAGGAGCTGAAGTAGGGGGTGCCGAACTCGGTGGATTCTGCGTAGCTGCTGATCGA
The DNA here is from genome assembly GCF_000177675.1 of Parafrankia sp. EUN1f. Lineage (GTDB taxonomy): Bacteria > Actinomycetota > Actinomycetes > Frankiales > Frankiaceae > Parafrankia. The sequence goes on along the minus strand of NZ_ADGX01000036.1, from coordinate 66,284 downwards.
GCTGGCGGTGGTGGTGTCGTCGACGGTGGCGATGACGTCGCCGTGGAGGTTGGCCAACTGCAGGGTGACGGTGCCGGTGTCGGTCTGGGTGGCGGCGAGGTCTGCGCCGATGCCGGTGATGTTGCGGGTCCAGGTGGTGCCCACACCGATCCAGGCGGGGCTGTCGCCTGAGGCGGAGGTGTAGTGGTTGGTCGTGGTGGTGGTGCCGACGGTCCAGGAACGCAGCCGGCGGGCGGGGTCGAGGGCGTAGCTGCGGGTGGTGCCGGCGACGGTTTCGGAGGCGACGAGGTCGTTCACGTAGTAGCCGATGTTCACCGCGCTGCCACCGGGTGGGTAGGGGTCGGTGGTGGTGCGGCCGAACAGGTCGTAGGCGAAACCGGAGTTCGTGAGCCGGTCGGCCTGGTCATAGGTGAAACCGTAGCCGGTCGGGGTGGTGCTGGTGGAGCAGGTTCCTGTTTCGCTGCCGCCGGCGTCGGGATAGCTGGTGAGCGCGGTCCGGTTGGATTCGGCGTCGTAGGTGTAGACGCGGGTGGTGCAGGAGGCGGGGCCGCCGTAGGCGACGGTGTCGGCGACGGAGGTGAGTCGTCCGGAGAGGTCGTAGCCGAGGTTTTTCGCGGAGACCGGTGAGGTGTCGAGGCGGATCTGTTCGTGGATGGAGTTGGCCTGGGTGAAGGTGAGCCAGGGGGTTCCGCTTTTGGTGTAGGTGAGGCTGGCGGGTTCGGCGTTGTTGTCGTAGCGGGTGGTGGCGACCAGGCCGTTCGGGTAGGTCTGGGTGGCGAGTTTCCCGTCGGCGTTGTAGGTGGCGGTGAAGGTGGACGGTGCCGATCCGGCTCCGACGTTCAGGCTGGTGACCAGGCCGCGGTGCTCGTTCGCCCCGTCGTAGGTGTAGGTGTAGGTGCCCTTTCCGTCGGTGGACGAGGTGACCTGGCTGTCGATGTCGTAGCCGGTGGTGGCGGTGTTCCCGTCGGCGTCGGTCTGGGAGGTCACCCGGCCCCAGCTGTCGTAGCCGGTGGTCAGGGTGATCCCGCTCGCGGTGGTGGTCGTGGCCTGGCCGGACGCCGGGTCGTAGCCGTAGGTCGCGGTGGGGATCGTGGTGCCGCCGTCCGCGGCCGGGCTCGCCACGATCGCCTCGGATGTCTTACGGCCGGCGGTGTCGTAGGCGTAGGTGGTGGTCCGGGTGGTGCTGTTGACCGTCTCGACCTCGGTCAGGACCTGGTTGAGGCTGTTGTAGGTGTACGTCGACACCGGCAGCGGGTTGCCCGAGGTGGGCTGGGCGGCCGGGCCGCTGGTGCAGGCCAGCCCGGTGCGGGAGGCGTTCACGCAGCTACCGGAGCCGGTGGCGGTGTAGTAGGTGGTGACGGTGGTGAAGGCGTCGGTACCGGTGCTGTTCGCCTTCGGCTGGCGCGACTCGACCGTGTTCCCGGCCGCGTTGTAGTAGGTGGTGCGGACGATGTCGGGGGTGGAGCCGCCGCCCATCCAGGTGGCGACCGTCGTGGCCTTGCGCAGCGCCCAGCCGGAGGTGGACGGGTCTGCGCCGGTCTTCGCCTCGTAGCCGTTCACGGTCTTGCGGGAGTCGACGTCCGTCCCGTTCGCCAGACGGGTGCTGGTGGTGATCGTGGTCGCCAGGCGGTACGGGTCGGGCGAGGAGGGGGCGCCCTGGTCGTAGTCGGTGTGCACATGCTGGCGGGCGGAGTAGCGGGCGCCGGCCGTGTCGACGATCTGGTGGGTCGGGCCGTAGGTTTCGGTGACGACAACCCCGTCGGAGCTGTAGACGGTCTGCTCGTCGAGCTGCTGGGAGCGGGCCGCGGAGCTGGTCAGGGCCGTCACGGTCATGTCCGTGTCGGCGGTCGGGGTGATCGCCTGGTTGCGGTTCTCCGCCGACAGGGTGCGGATCGTGTTGCCCTTGGCGTCATGCTCGGTCGTGCTGATCTGCCAGGCGCCGTTGCCGTAGGAGGCGGAGTTGACCTGCTTGCCGTCGGAGTTGAGGTAGGTCAGGTTCGCGTACGGCCAGTCCGTCGAGGACGGGATCGCGGCCGGGACATGACTGGCGGGGAAGACCGCCGCCCCGTACAGCGGGATGTCGGTCTGCGCCCAGTTCCCGACCTGGGCCGGGGCCAGGTCGATCGGGGCCCCCGTCCCGGTCACGGCCACGTCGTAGACGACCGTCTGGGTCGCGGTTCCACCGCCGGGTACGGGCCGGGAGGCGGTGTACAGCCGGGCGGCGCCGTCGTAGGTCAGGGTCCAGGTCGCCTGCCCGGGTGGGGTGATCTGCGTGAGGCGGCCGGCGGCGTCGTAGGCGTAGGTGGTGGTCAGGCCGGTGCGGGGGTCCTTCGCCGAGCGCAGCTTGCCGGCCGAGTCGTAGGCGTAGGCGGCCACGTTGACCGCGGGGTCGCCGTTGAGGGACATCGCGACCGAGGTCAGCCGGCCGGTGTAGTCACCCCAGGTCGCCGGGTCGGTGCCGGTGCCGGTCGCGGTGGTCGAGGAGGCGTAGCCGATGGTCAGCGCCCGGCAGCCGGCGACCAGGGTGGTGCAGGTGACACCGGCGGGTACCGGGGCGAGGATGCGGGTGGTCCGCCCGGCGGAGTCGGTGGTGAAGGTGGAGGTGGTGTTCGTGCCCGGTTCGATGACCTGGCTGACCCGCCACACCGTCGCTCCGCCCACGGTCTGCGCGGTGTAGATCGTGCGGGTGCTGTCGACCTCGGTGAGGGTGAACTGGGTGGCCGAGTCCTTCGTCAGCTTCGAACCGTCCGTCGCGACGTCCCCGACACCGGCGTAGGTGTAAGGGTAGGTGCCGGAACCGGTGCGGACGTAGACGTCCTGCACGCCGTTCTCGTCGGTGAGCGCGGCGTAGCCGTCAGTCGCGGTGTAGTCGGTGAGGGTGCGGTCCGCGGAGCCGGCGTCCGGGCCGGGCATGCTCGCCGTCCAGCCCGGGCCGAACACCCCGGCTGTGCCACCCACCGCGAGGGTGGTGAACGAGCGGCCGACGGTCAGCTCGCCGGTGTAGGTCGGCATCGACACGTCGGTCGCCGAGACCGAGTAGTCGCCGGTCAGCAGGGCGACGGTGCCGGGGCCGACCGGCTGGGTGGCGTCGGCGTCGGCGAACGCGCGCCGGGCGAACTGCACGGTGTGCAGCGGAGCGCATGACACGGTGTTCGCCGCGTCCCGGAAGCAGGCCTGGACCTGCACCGGTCCGTCGGGTGCGCCGAACCCGGTCAGGGTGGCGTTGAGGTCCCAGGTCAGCTTGTCGAACAGACCCGACCCGTTACGGGTCATCGGCCAGCTCGGATGGGTCGACGTCCCGGCGACCGTCACGTCGGCGGTCGGGACGTCGACCCACGCCGTGGCGGTGTTGGTGCCCATCCGGTACTGGAAGGTCACCTTCGTCTGCGCCGCGGGAGCCTGCCCTTCCAGGGTGGTGTACCGCTGGACCCGTGCCCCCTCGGCCGGTTGCGCGAGCGCCCCCGCGCCGACCCCGAACCCGTACGACACCACCGACGAGAGGTTGCCCGACTTGTCCTTGGTCCGCAGGTAGAGGGTGTGCAACCCACCGCCCGGGCTCAGCGTCGGGGTGGTGGTCGCCGTCGTCTCCGTGGCCGGTGAGGGCTGGTCGAGGCCGTAGAGGAACGACTGGGTGTCACCACCCGGGGACGTCCAGGAGAAGGTGCCGGAGGTGGCCGTGCCCCAGCCACCGGACGCCCAGGCCGCGGAGCTCAGACCGGTCGGCGCGGCGGGCGCGGTGGTGTCGACGGTGAAGGGGATCCACCCGGACCACCACTGCGAGTAGTCGACCCCGTCGTAGGCACGGGACCGCCACTGGTACGCCGTCCCGTTCGTGAGCAGGCCTGAGGGCACTGTCCACGAGCCGATCGAGTTCGATGTCACGTTCGTGGCCGACCCACTGGTGACCATCGTCGTCCCGGCGGAGTTCCACACCTCGAAATCAAGCCGGACGGGGCTGCCTTCGGGGTCCAGCGAGCCGCCCGACAGCGTCGGGGTGGTGGTGTTCGTCAGCACCATCGCCGGGGTGCCGCCGCACTGCACCGAGCACGGCTTGGTGAAACGGCCGGCGACCGTGCCCGGATACGAGTTGTACGTGGTGGAGATCTGCGGGCCGAGGAACGTGTCGCCCGAGTAGAAGTACTTGAACTGGTTGGCGTCCGCCTCGTTCTGCGCCCGCACGGTGAGGGTTTCCGGTGACGGGTAGCCGTTGTGCGCCCAGGCGTCGACCAGCCCGGTGATGTCGATACTCGTGCCGCCCGAGGAGGTGCACGATCCACCGTTGTTGAAGGTGCCGCTCCCCCAGGTGATTCCGTCCGCGCTGGGTTGGGTGGCCCAGGTGGTGCCCGCGCCCATCCCCCCGGCCCCCTGCACGATCGTCGGCTGGGTGGTGCAGGTCGCGGATCCCGCCTGCCACAGGTTCAGCACGGCGGAGGTGACGTGCTTGCCCTTGATGGCCGAGTCGTCGAAGCGCAGGAACGACCGGTTCACCGCCGCGCCGGCGTAGTTCCCGACCCGCAGGTACTCGTAGGTGTCGTAGTTCGTGGTCGTGTAAACGTTGTTGACGTCGGTGTCGAGGTTGTCGGCGAGGGTGGCGGCCGGGTCGATCGTCACCGGGTACTGCCGGTCCGGGTCGGTGAGCCAGCCCTTGTCCGGCTTCAGCGCCAGCGTGGGCCTGTCCGCCTTCGCGCTGTCGAGCGTCGCGGCGACGTCGCGGACCCGGTCGGGAAGCTTGCTGGTCGGGTTGACATGGGAGTCCCACATCAGCGGCACGGGCGAGCGTGCGGTCACCTTCCCGCCGGCGGACATCCGCAGCTCCCCACCGGGGGTGCGGGTGGCGGTGACGCCCTTCAGGCGCATCGGCAGGGACAGCGCCGTCTGCGCGGCGTCCGGGGTGTGCGCGACGATCTGCACGTCGTAGCCGGTCGGGAAGACCTTGACGACCAGGTCGGTGTCCTTGGCGACGCCCTTGTAGGTGGCGGTGTTGTCCTTCAGCTCCGGGGCGGGCAGCGCACCCGGCCAGCCGAAGGCGATCTCCCGGTCGCCGTCGACGAGCGTGGCGACGTCACCCGCCTTCGGACCGCCGGCCGACAGCTCGACACCCGCCTTCGTGACCTTCGGCGTGACCTTCCCGTCGGCGAGGACCAGCGTCGAGTCGACGTCGACCCAGTCCTCCCCTCGGCGCACCCGACGGATGCCCGAGTACGAGTCGACGGTGACCGTGCCATCCGGGTTCACGAACGTCGAGGTCGTCTCCGTCCGCTCACCGGTCACCTCGATACGGCGCTTTTCCGCACGTGCCGTGAGCTGCGCGGATACAAAATCCGGCCGTTCCGCGGGACCGGTCGCAGGCGGTGCCGGAGCTGGGGCGGGATCCCGGGTTGCGGCCTGGGCGGCCTTCTCACCGGCTGGAAGAAAGTCGGCAACCGTCGCCGCCAGCAGCGCGACTAACAGCACACACAAGAACCGGGATGTCCACCCACGACGCAACACGCCATGCCGCTGCACGCCAACTCCGTTCGTCCAGGCGAAACGCTGGAACAAAAGCAGGACAGCGCGGTCGGATGGCCGCTTCCGCCAAACACCGCGATGGGCATCAAAAAATGGCAGAAGCGAAGACCGGTGGACAAGTGTGGCCCGGACGGGAGCCTTGGGGTAGCGGACGGAAAGTAGTGAGCCCATCGAAGGTGCCGGGCGCCTGATCACGGAAGGTAGGTGGGACGCAAAGAGTAAATAACGCATAACGGGCATCTCGCCCATCGGGCACTCGCACTAAGCGACGAACGCGGGCACGCTGCGTATCATATGAGATGGAGCACACAGCGGTGAGTTACCTGGATGAAACATTCATCTGCTGGACGCGGCCCTGGGGGCGTTGCCAGCCACCGCCCGAGTGGGTCGGTGTGGTCACGCTTCCGGGGAGGACGGCGTACCGAGGGGGCGGCGGCGAGCCACCGTGGTTCGTGAACTGCGGAAACACATGAGCAGTACGGAATTTTTCTCGTTCCGGTAGCAGGGATTGCTGGCTCATGTCATAGTCTCCGTCGGCCCCACATGGGCGAGGGGTGGACGCGTCCGCAGCCGAAAACTGCAGGTCCGCTGTGTGGCCACAGGTTCAAGCCGGGAGACGGCCATCGCGTCTTCTCCGCAACGGCGAGCACCTGGAAACCGAAACGCATGCGCGCCTAACCGGTTCGTGAGCACAGGAGCGTCCATCGCATGAGCCGTCCGACCAGGTATTCACCACCTTTCCGGGCCCGGGCGGTGGCCCAGGTCGCCCAGGTCCGATCCCGGCACCGCTCGGAATGGTCGGCGATCGAGAGCGTTGCGGATGCCCTCGGCATCAGCCGCGAGGCGCTTCGGGGTTGGATCCGTCAGGCCGAGGCCGAGGCCGAACCCGAGGTCGAGCGGAGACGACCGTCGACGTCCGATCGGCAGCAGGCGGAGATCCGCCGGCTCAGCGAGGACAACGCGAGGCTGCGCGCGGTGTTGCGGGCCTTGCGTGCCAGCCACGGCGATGCACGTACCGCCGAACCTGGTCCGGGTCCTGTCGATGGCGATGAGGGTAGCCGCCAAACCGGTGCGGGTCGGGCAGAGCGGGAGGAGGTCGACCAGCACACCTGAATCTCGGGACGGACCTGGAAGACGTCCGAGGCGGTCGTGGCCGGCCCCGCCGCGGCACCGCCAACGCCGAACCCGCCAGCCTCACCCACACCAAAAGCGAACCCCCCCTGGCTCACCTCGGTTCAGGTGGTCGGTGTGGGGAGATATTCCGCCCGGAGCTGGCCCTTCGCGAGCTTGCCGGTGGGCATCCGGGGCAGCTCGGCGCGGAACACGACGACGCGGGGCACCTTGTAGCCGGCGAGGCTGCCGCGCAGGTAGGTCCGCAGTTCCTCGGCGAGCTCGTCGGTGCCCTCGACACCGTCGGCCGGCACCACGACGGCGTGGACGTACTCGCCCATCTCCGGATCGGGCAACCCGAACACCGCCACGTCGGCGACCTGGGGGTGCATGACCAGCGCGGCCTCGATCTCGGCGGGGTAGATGTTCACGCCGCCGGAGATGATGGTGAAGTTCTTGCGGTCGGTGAGATAGAGGTAGCCGTCGGGGTCGAGGTAGCCCATGTCCCCGCAGGTCGTCCAGTTCGGGTGGTCGGGGTGCCTGCTGTCCCGGGTCTTCTGCGGGTCGCCGTGGTACTCGAAGGGCGCTTCGTCCCGCTCGAAGTACAGCAGCCCGGCAGTGCCGGCGGGAACCTCCGCGCCCTCGTCGTCGCAGATGTGCGGGACGCCGACCAGCGCACGGCCCACCGAGCCCGGGTGTGTCAGCCAGTCGGCGCAGCTGATGTAGGTGACGCCGCAGCCCTCCGTCCCGGAGTAGTACTCGTCGACGATCGGGCCGACCCAGTCGATCACCGCCTGCTTGACCGGGACCGGGCACGGTGCCGCGGCGTGCATGACCCGCCGCAGGCTGGACGTGTCGTAGCCCAGCCGCACCTTCTCCGGGAGCTTCAGCAGCCGCACCAGCATCGTCGGCACCACCTGGACGTGGGTGATCCGATCCCGCTCGATCACGGCCAGGGTCTGCTCGGCGTCGAATTTGTCCAGGATGACGAGGGTGGCGCCGAGCTCATGCACGCAGACGGCCCACTGCAGGCTGGCCGCGTGGTACAGCGGGGCCGGGCACAGGTAGACGGAGCTTTCGTCCATGCCGAACAGGAACGTGCCCATCGCCGCGATGCCGCCGCCGGCCGGCCGGTCGACCGGGTCGCCGCTGAGGCGCCGGCGGATCCCCTTGGGGCGGCCGGTGGTCCCGGAGGAGTAGAGCATGAACTCGCCGCGGGGCTGCTCGGGCAGCGGCTCGGTGGACTGGGCCGCCAGCGCCGCCTCGTAGTCGTCGAAGCCGGCCTCGGGTCCGTCGCCGGTTCCCTCACCGGTTCCGTCGATCATCAGGCGCAGGTCGCAGGCGGGGACCTCGGTGGCAATCTCCACCGCCGTCGCGGCGAACCGCTTCGTCGCGATCAGGGCGCGGGCACCGGAGTCCGCGACGAGCCAGGCGGCCTCGGCGGGGGCGAGGTGCCAGTTCACCGCGGTCAGGTACAGCCCGGAGCGCAGGGCCGCCCAGACCACCTCGAGGTACCGGACGTGGTTCTCGGCGACGATCGCCACCGTGTCGCCCTCCCGCAGGCCGTGTTCCCGCAGCAGCCGGGCGAGGCGCAGCGAGCGTTCGTCGAGGTCCCGGTAGGTGATCCGCTCACCGGAGCCGCTCATGATCACGGCTGGCTTGTCCGGGTGGATGGACGCGTGCGTGCCGGGGTACATCGTCGGACCTCCAACGTCCAGGCTCAGCCGCGGCGCGGCTGGTTCTCAGGGGAACGGGCTTAGCTGGATGGTGCGGCCGTCAGGTGGTCCGCCCGGGGTTGGCGGGCAGGCCGGCGAGCCGGGCGGGCCGGATCTCGCGGTACTCCCCCACCACGGACGTCAGCTCGGCGGGCGTCGCGCCATGCATGATCACTCCGGTCACACCGAGGTCGAACTGGCGGGCGATGGCCTCGGCGCACTGGCGTGGGCTGCCCGTCGCCGCGGTGGCCAGCCACTCCGGCGGGATCAGTGTCGCGATGTGCTCCAGCTGTTCCCTGGTCGCCTTCGTGTCGATCCCGCCCTTGACCGAGCCGACCACCTCGTCGGCGCGGAAGCGTTCCAACACCGCCGGATCCCAGTCGTTGACCCGGACCATCAGATCGCCGTAGCCCTGCAGGTACGACCCGAGCCGGCCGACCGTCTTGAGCAGCCGCAGCTCCTCCCCGACCTCGTCGGAGACGGTGGCGAGCACCGACCAGACCCGCACGCTGTCCGGGTCCCGCCCGGCCGCCTTCGCGCCGCGCGCCACCGCGGCCATCGCCTCGGCGACCGCGGCGTCCGAGTAGAAGGTGTGCAGGATGACCCCGTCGAGGCAGCGCCCGGCGAGCTCCAGCGAACGCGGGCCGAGTGCCGCGAGCATGATCGGGATGTCCTCGTCGAAGTCGGCGTCCTGGTGCAGGTAGGGCCAGGCGCCGGCCGGCCCGTCGTGGCCCAGCACCATCTCGCCGCGCCAGAGCCGGCGCAGGACGCCGACGACGTCCTCGATCTGCGCGCTTGTGATCGGGGTGAGCCCGAAGGCCTTGAAGAGGCGGTCGAAGCCGCGGCCCAGGCCGAGGGCGAACCGGCCGCCGGTGAGGCGGTGCATGGTCGTGGCCATGGTGGCCGTGACGATCGGGTGGCGGGTGTTGTGGTTCGTGGCGCCGGTGGCGATCCCGATCGTCTCGCTGACGGCACCGGCCGCGCCGGAGAGCGTCGCCGCGTCCTTGGTGCTGAAGCGCTCGGAGATGAAGGCCGCGCCGATGCCGAGCTTCTCGGCGGCGCGGACCTCGGTGACCAGGTCACGGGGTGCGGCGCCGTGCCCGGCCAGGGTGTAGAAACCCAGCTCGTTGAGCTGCCCGGCGCCGCCGGCGCGCTGGCCGCCGCCGCGGCGACCGCCGTCAGCGCCCGGTTCGGCGCCGCGCTCCGAGGGCGGTGGCGGTAACTCGTCCGCGGTCACGCTCACACCGGTACCTCCCGTTCGGCACGGTCAGGCCCGCCGCGATGCCGACGGGCCTGTGGTCGGGTGTCCGGGCCGGGACCGGGTCGGACTCACCCGTAACCCATCGGTGGCCCGCGTCCGGGGGCGGGATCTGCGGACCACCGATGGATAAATTATATCGTAGCCGCGAACCGCTCCCGACACAATTGACAGTTGATGGCAGAACTGTAAATATGCGGGCCAACTGCCGTCCAGCCGTTGGGAGAACCCATGTCCTTGGAGACGATCGACGTCTACGACGCCGCCCGCTACGAGGTCGGCATCCCGCACCAGGACTTTCAGCTCCTGCGCGCGCAGGCGCCGGTGTTCCGACACGCCGACCCGCAGGTTCCGGAAGGCTTCTGGGCCGTCACCCGTCACCCGGATGTCGTGCGCGTGTCCCGCAGCTCGGAGCTGTTCTCCTCCAGCCGGCGCACCGCGATCCTCGGCGAGATGTCCGAGGACGACCGCGCGCAGCAGCAGCTGATGATGCTGAACATGGACCCGCCGGCGCACACCCGGCTGCGCAGCCTGGTCAACCGCGGCTTCACCCCGCGGGTGATCGCCCAGATGCGGGAGCACCTGCGACTGGCCAGCGAGGTCATCGTCGACAAGGCCCTGGCCGCCGGCACCGGCGACTTCGTCGAGCTGGTCGCCGCCGACCTGCCGCTCATCGTCATCGCCGAGCTGATGGGGGTGCCGCTGGAGGACCGCCACCGGCTGTTCGAATGGTCGAACCGGCTCGCCTCGGCCACCGACCTGCAGTTGGAGGCGGGCGGCGACGCCGCGACCGCCGTCTTCGAGATCTACGAGTACGCGAACAACCTGGGCGCGACGAAGCGCGCCAACCCGGCCGACGACATCGTCACGAAGCTGATCTCGCCGGACGAGAACGGCGAGGCGCTGTCCGAGCTGGAGTTCGACCTGTTCTTCCTGCTGCTCATGTTCGCCGGCAACGAGACGACCCGCAACGCCGTCACCGGCGGCATGCTGGCAATGATCAACAACCCGGGCCAGTGGGAGCGGCTGCGCGCCGACCCGGACCTCGCGCCGACCGCGGCCGACGAGATCGTCCGGTGGGTGAGCCCCGTCAACGCCTTCCGCCGCACCGCGACGCAGGACGTCGAGCTCGGCGGCCAGCTCATCCGGGAGAACGACAAGGTGGTGATCTTCTACTCCTCGGCCAACTTCGACGAGGACGTCTTCACCGACCCCTACACGTTCGACATCGGGCGCAGCCCCAACCCGCATATCGGCTTCGGCGGCGGCGGAGCGCACTTCTGCCTCGGCCGTCATCTGGCGATTCTGGAGATCGAGCAGATGTACCGGGTCCTCGTCGAGCGGGTGCGCCGGGTCGAGCTGCTGGAGCCACCGACTCGGCTACGCTCCAACTTCGTCAACGGTGTGACCGCCATGCCGGTCCGTTTCGTTCCCGCCTGAGCAGCCGCCCGGGCGACCCGCGAGGAGAGTCCGGGATGGATCTGAGCGCCACGTCAGCGATCGTCACCGGAGGTGCGTCGGGCCTCGGGGCCGCCACCGCGCGGGCGCTGGCCGCCGCCGGTGCCCGGGTCCTGGTCGCCGACCGCGACGACGCCCGCGGGAGCGCCGTCGCCAAGGAGATCGACGGCGTGTTCGCCCATGTGGACGTCACCTCCACCGAGCAGATCGTCGCCGCCACCGAGCTGGCGAAAACCCTGGGTCCGGTGCGCTCGCTGGTCAACTGCGCCGGTATCGGCTGGGCGTCGCGCACGATCGGCCGCGACGGCAGCTACGACTCGGCGCACAGCCTCGAGGCGTTCCGGAAGGTCATCGAGGTGAACACGATCGGCACGTTCGACTGTGTCCGCATCGTCGCGACCGCGATGGCGGCCACCGAGCCGCTCGCCGACGGGGAGCGGGGAGCGATCGTGAACACCGCGTCGCTCGCCGCCTTCGACGGCCAGATCGGCCAGGCCGCCTACTCGGCGTCCAAGGGGGGCGTGGTGGGCATGACCCTCCCCATCGCGCGGGACCTGTCGGTGGCCGGCATCCGGGTGAACACGATCGCCCCGGGCCTGATCGACACGCCCATCTACGGGGAGGGCCCCGCCTCGGAGCAGTTCAAGGACAAGCTCCGCCGCGACGTCCTGTTCCCGCACCGGCTCGGCACCGCCGACGAGTTCGCCTCGCTCGCGCTCGAGCTGCTGCGCAACAGCTACCTCAACGCCGAGGTCATCCGGATCGACGCCGGCGCCCGCCTCCAGCCGAAATAGACCGGCCTCCGCCACAGCGGATTACCGCAAAGCACTGAGCGCATCCGACGATTCCGCGGATTCACGCTCACTTCCAGCCGTGCCCGCGTGCCGCACGGGGTGCGTCCACAGCTCGGCTACCTGCTGCAATACAAGCATCACCCGGCCACCGAACGCATCAATGCTTCGCCTGGGATTCACGTCGCGACGGGTCTGCCGTTACCGGGCCGTCCCCGGTTGCGGCCAGCGTGGTTCAGGTTTCGTCTTGACCACCGACAAACGGAGCATCCCATGCGGTTGCGAAACACCCGTGTCACCCTGACCCGAGCCCTGGCCGGGTCCCTCGCGGTCGCCGCGCTGACCGTCACCGCCACCACGACCGCGATCGCCGCCACCACCGCCGGCGACGCCACTCCGTCCCCCGCCGCGACGGCGACAGCGACGGCGAGCGCGGCACCCACCGCTGCCGCGACGCCCACCGCGACCACGACCACGGCGGCGACCGCCGCGGCGGCAGCCGCGCCGCAGGACCTGACGGCGACGCTGATCCGCCGCTACGCCGCCTTCGACGCCAACCAGGGTGTCGCGGTCGACGGCAAGTACTTCTACGCCGTCGACAACCGCACCGTCACCAAGCACGACCGGGCCACCGGCGCCCCGCTGCTGCAGTTCGTCTCCGACGCGTCCGGCCCGCTGATCCACTTCGACAGCGGCACGGTCGTCGACAACAAGCTCTACCTCGCCCACTCGAACTACAACCAGGTTCCGATGGCGAGCTCGATCGAGGTCCTCGACACCAGGACCATGCGCCACATCGAGACCTTCAGCTTCGGTATCGACCGTGGTTCGCTGACCTGGATCGACCGCCACGACGGCGCCTGGTGGGCGGGCTTCGCCAACTACGACACCAACGGCGCCGACGGCAAACCCTACGGCGGCGGCAGCCAGAACACCCAGGTCGTGAAGCTCAACGACAGGTTCGAGGTCGTCGAGGCCTGGATCGTTCCGGCGGCCCTGGTCGACCGGTTCCGTCCGATGAGCAACTCGGGTGGCTCGTGGGGCCCCGACGGCCGGCTCTGGCTGACCGGTCATGACAACGCCGAGGTATACGTCATGGAGCTCCCGGAGGCGGGCACCACCCTGACCTGGGTCGCCACCGTCGCGCTGCCCGACGTCGAGGGCCAGGCCATCGCCTGGGACCGCTCGGACAAGAAGCACCCGACGTTCTGGGCCATCAAGCGGACGACCAAGGAGGTCCTCAACTTCGAGGTGCCCTTCAAGTCGATCCAGGACGCGCCCGCCGCACCGTTCCGCGTGGTCGGCCCCGGCTCGTTCGTGCCGTGACAGCCGGCTGAACCGGCAGTCGCCCGAGTCGCACCACAGCGACAGCCACCCGCGGTTGCGCGCGGCCGGCGGTCCGCACCGATCTGCGGGTGCGGACCGCCGGCCACCAGCCGCCGGCCACCAGCCCGGCTAGAGATCCAGCAGGTTGTGCCCGGTCTCGGTGGGGTTGAGGCCGGCGCCGAACCGTTCGGCGCGCACGCTCAGCGTCTTGGCGGCATCGTCCCGCCCGAGCATGAGGCAGTACTCCCCCGCCGCGATGCCGCGCAGGAGGTCGTCGGCCACCTCGTCGAGCGGCTGGATGGGAATCTCCCGGCCGGCCTTCGCCGCGGCGGCGACGAGCCCGGCGACCGTCATCGCCGGGCTCGACCGCGGCTTCTCCCGGGCCAGGTCCGTGGGCCGGTTGCGGTCCGCGGTCCACAGCCCGGTGTCGAGCAGCCCCTTGCCCGACGGCAGGAACAGCGACACCGCGATCGGATGTCCCTCCTCCGCGAGCTGGGCCCCCAGGCACTCGGTGAGCGTCGCCACCGCCGCCTTGCTCGCCGCGTACACCGACGCGTTCGGCATCGGCGCGACCGCCCCGTCCCCGGACGAGGTGTTGACGACGTGCCCGGGCTCCCCGGAGGCGATCATCCGCGGGACGAACGAGCGGATGCCGTTGGCGACGCCGTAGACGTTCACGCCGAACGTCCACCGCCAGTCGTTCGGCGTCGACTCCCACACCTTCGCCCCGGGCGGGCCGACGCCGGCGTTGTTCACCAGCACATGGGTGCGCCCGTAGCGGCGGAAGACCTCCGCGGCCAGCTCCTCGACGGAGGCCTCGTCGGAGACGTCCGCGACGATGCCGTCGACCTTCGCGCCGGTCTGTTCACGCAGCGCGTCGACGGTCGCCGTCAGCGCGCCGGCCTCGATGTCGGAGAGCACCAGCAGCGCGCCGGCGCGGGCGAACGCCTCCCCGAGCGCGCGGCCGATGCCGGCGGCACCGCCGGTGATGACGACGACCCGGCCGGCGAAGTCGGTGATGGGCCCGCTCATGCGACGCCGCCGTCCTGGGCCGGCCCGTGGATCTCCTCGACGGTCGGGCCGATCCGGTCGACGACCGGCGCGAGCTTCTCCAGGTCGAAGTTGTACAGCTCGGCCGCGTTGAGCCCGAGGATGCGCCGGGCGTCCGCCTCCGGCACGCCACCGAACCGGTCACGCAGCCACTCGCGGGTGTGCGGCCAGGTGCCCTCCGGATGCGGGTAGTCGTGACCCCACATCAGCCGGTCGACCCCGATGTCGTGGCGCCGTGAGATCTCCAGCTCGCCCATGACGGACGACGCCATCCACACGTTGCGTCGGTAGTACTCCGACGGCTTCATCCGCATGCCGTCGCGGAAGGTCTTCGGCCCGAACTTGCGGGTCGAGTGGTCGCCCTCCCATTTCGCGTCCATCCGGGCGAGGATGTCCGGCACCCACCAGGCACCGTTCTCCGCCAGGGCGTAGCGCAGCTTCGGGTGGCGTTCGAAGACGCCGCCGAGCAGCAGGGCCCAGAACGGGCGGGCCGCCCACCAGTACGCCTCGGTGGCGTAGATGGACAGAAATCCGGGCGCCCAGGTGTAGTCGGTCGGGCCGACGCCGGAGTGGGTGTGCACAACCAGCCCGGCCTCGGCGCACACCGACCACAGCGGGTCGTACACCGGGTCGTTGTAGGCCGGGTAGGTGCCCCACTTCGTCGGGATCATGATCCCCCCGCGCAGGCCGTTCTCGGCCGCCCACTCGGCCTCCGCGACCGCGGCGGCCACGTCGTGCAGCGCCGGGATGATCGCGATGCCGTAGCGGCGGTCGGGCTCGCTCTGGCAGAACTCCGCGGCCCACCGGTTGTGTGCCTTCGCGCCGGCCATCACAAGCACGGGGTCGCTGTCACCGGAGGAGTTCAGACCGGATCCGAACGGCGACGCCGAGACGCCGCCGACACCGGCCGAGTCCGCGTCGGGGAAGACGACCTCGGCGGCCACACCCTCGGAGTCCATCTCCTTGGTGCGCACGGTCGGGTCCCAGGCGCCCTCCATCCCGCCGTGGTCGCCGATCTCGGAGTTCCACTCGGCGAGGAACTTCAGGTGGTCGTCGGCGGTCACCAGCGCGGACGCCTGGACGTCCGCGGCCTGGGCGTCGTCGAACGCCTGGCGGTAGCGGGGCTCGACGTACTCGCGGTACTGCTCCGGCGGGAGCCCGGCGTGGGTATCGGTGGAGATGATTAAGTACCGGTCGCTCATGTTCTGTCCTTCGGCCTTCTCGTTCTCGTCGTCGGTCGCGCGGGCACGGGCGTCAGGCTCAGGGACTCAGTGGTCGTAGCGGCTGAAGGCGTACGGCTCGAACGCGACCGGGTCGACGGGGCCCACGACGCTGGCCTTGTTGGCCGAGGAGCGCGTCGTGTAGGTGATCGACACCGTCTCGAGGACGGGCAGGTCGACGACTGGCGCGGTGGGCTCGTCGCGCAGCACCAGCTTGCCCTCGACCCGCTCCACGGTGACCGGGGTGCGCACCTGGTCGAAGCGGACCAGCAGCGGGTCGCCGTCGAAGCCCGATCCGGAGACCGCGGGCAGGAACTTGAACCACCACTGGGTCGCCGGGTAGGGCTCGGGCACCGGCAGGGTCTCGGTGACATCCCCGACGATCTCGACGAAGGTGACACCGTTGCGCGCGATCCGGCCCTCGACGTGGTCGCCGTCGCGGGTCAGCTCCAGGCTGGCGAGCTTCTTCGGCTCGCCGTGCTTCTCCCGGCTGATCGAGATCGCCGACTCCAGGTCGATCGGGATCAGCAGCGGGTACTCACCGGTCACCCCGTCGTAGACGGCGTCGACCGCGAAGTAGCCGACCAGCTCCTTGTAGTGGTACTCGCCGAAATGCAGGTCGATGTCGGTCACCCGCACATGCACCCGCGGCTGCGCCGGTGGCGTGAGCGGCGGCGGCAGCACCTCGGCGAGGCGCGCCGGGTCGGTCAGGTAGACCACTTCCAGCGACGGGATCGGGGGCAACCCGCTGCCCACGTTCGACTCGGCCTCGGAGCTTTTCTCAATGCTGCGTACCCAACGGTTGCCCATCAGGCCCTCCTCATGATGGTGGCGTTCACGGATTTCGGGCAGCACGAACAGAGCTCGCGTCACGCAATTGCGTGAACGAGCGGCGTTACGGTGCGGCCGGGCTCGCGGTCAGTGCTTGGGCGCGCCGTCCGGCCAGGAGTAGAACTGCTGGCACCAGCGACGCTGCTCGGTGATCGCCTTCTCGGAGGGGCGCAGCACCGGCGGGTCCTTGTAGATCTTGTTCTCCCAGATGGGGAGGTCCTGGCTGATGCCGTCGGTGAAGGCGCGCGAGGCCTTCTCCGCCGCGTCCTCCCCGTTCTTCGCCGGGCTGGTGAAGATCCAGCGGACGTGCACGTTCTCCTCGTCGATCGGCGTCGTCGAGGAGATGAACGTCGTGTATTTCTTCACCCGCAGCACACCGAGGCCCAGCCCGTAGCCCTCGCGGACGAAGTTGCCGTCCATCGCGACTGCCCGCTTGTAGTGGCCGTCGGTGATGAAGTCCTGCTCGGGGATGGCCGGCGTGCCGTGCACATAGAGGAAATGGGGGGTGTCGACGTTGTTCTCCGCCATCTCCTGGCAGCACGTCGCGATCTCGAACTCCTTGACCACGATCGGCAGCCAGGCGGGGTCGTGGAACTCCTCGACCTCCGGCACCTCGTAGGTCGGTGCCTGCTTCTCGAGGTGGTGCCAGGCCCAGATCATGTGGTTGCGCTCGACGACCGGGTAGGAGCGGGCGGTGGCCGTCTTCGGGATGTAGTCGATGTCGTCGTAGGGAACCTCGACGCAGGAGCCGGTCGCGCCGTCGAAGCGCCAGCCGTGGAACGGGCACTGCAGCGACCCGTCGACGACCCGGCCGCCGACGCCGAGGTGGGCGCCCAGATGTGGGCAGTAGGCGTCGAACAGGTACGGCGTGCCGTCGGTGCCGCGGAACAGCACCAGGTCCTTGCCGAAGTAGAAGAGGGACTTGGTTCGCCCCGGCTCGACCTCGTCGGCCCGGGCGACGATGAACCAGCCGTTCGGAATCGGGAACGGGAAGCGGGGCGTGCTCTCCCGCCGGACCTTCGTTCGCCGGGAGAGGTCGGTCAGCGTGTCGGGACGTTGCGGCATGGGCAGCCCGACGAGCTCGTCGTCGGCGGTCGTGGTGACCGCGTTGGTTCCGTAGAGCTCGGCGCCGCGACGGCTGGCCGGGGCCCCGTCCGAGGTGGTCATGGCGTCTGCCTCCCAGAAAGGTCCGCACCGTAGCGTGACGTAGGTGGGATAAGATATACAATCTGTGGCGATCGGGAGGGGCTGAACCGATCACTGAACCGACATTCAACATGAGCCTCACCGAGTTCACAAGCCCAAACGGCTCGACTTCCGAGGAGCGCCACGTGACCGACGGCGTCTGGGGCAGCGCGCCCCGGCACACCACGACCGAGTTACTGCTGCGGCGGGCCGAGAAGGAGCCCGACTCGGAGTACCTGGACGTCTGCGGCACCAAGCTGACCGCGGGCGAGGTCGTCACGGCCGCCGCGGCCCTCGGCGGGGCGCTGCGCGAGCTGGGCGTCGCGCCCGGCGACCGGGTCGCCACGCTGCTGGAGAACTCCCCGGAGGCCCTGCTGGTCTGGTGGGCGACCCAGTGGGTGGGTGCGGTGGCGGTACCGGTGAACACCGCCTACAAGGGCGAGTACCTGCGCCACCAGTTGCGTGACTCCGGCTCGACGGTGCTTGTCGTGGGAGCGGACCTGGCCGACCGGGCGCAGGCGGTCAGCGCCGACCTCGACGGTCTGCGCCATGTCGTCGTGACCGGGCCCGACGCGCTGGAGTTCCCCGGCGCCACCGCGCACCGCCTCGACGACCTGCTCGCCGCCACCCCGCTGACCGCGCCGGTGGAGCGCGACCCGTCCGATCTGGCCACCTTCATCTACACGGGTGGGACCACCGGGCTGTCCAAGGGCTGCATGCTCAGCCACAACTACCACGAGGCGCTCGCCCAGCAGATCGGCTACAGCTGGGGGCGCACGGCGTCCGACGTGCTGTGGACGCCGCTGCCGATGTTCCACTACAACGCGCTGGTCACCGCGGTGGTCGGTGCCCTGGTCTTCGGTGGCCGCTCGGCGATCTACCGGAAGTTCTCGGTGTCGAACTTCTGGCCCGAGATGAACCGCACCGGGGCCACGATCACCTCGACCCTCGGCACCATGGCCTACCTGCTCGCCCATGACGTCGACCGGCCGGAGATGCCGCGTTCCGGCGCGGCGCAGGCCAACAGCTCGCTGCGGCTGATGGGTGCGGCCCCGCTGCCTCCCGAGGTCGACGACGTCATCCGCGAACGGTTCGGCATCGAGACGTTCTCCGGCGCCTACGGCGTCACCGAGGCCAGTCTGATCTCCTGGCAGCCACCCGGTGTGCGCAACAAGCCGCGGGCCGCCGGGGTCATCAACACCCGCTACTTCGACGTCCGCATCTTCGACGACTCCGACGTCGAGCAGCCGCGCGGCACCGACGGCGAGATCGTCATCCGGCCGAAGCTCCCGCACGTCATGTTCGAGGGCTACTGGGGCCGCCCCGAGGCCACGGTCGAGGCCAGCCGCAACTGGTGGTACCACACCGGCGACATCGGGAAGATCGACGAGGACGGCTTCCTCTACTTCGTCGACCGCAAGGCCGACTACCTGCGCCGCCGCGGTGAGAACATCGCCAGCTTCGAGGTCGAGCGCATCCTGATGGGCCACGGCCAGCTCGCGGACGTCGCCGTGCACGCGGTGCCGAGCAGGCTGACCGAGGACGACGTCAAGGTCACGGCCATCCTCGCACCGGACGCGACGCTCACCGAGGAGGAGCTGTTCCGCTGGTGTGTGGACGCGCTGCCGTACTTCGCGCTGCCGCGCTACATCGAGTTCCGCGCCGAGCTGCCGCGCAGCCCCGTCGGCCGGGTGCTCAAGCGTGAGCTGCGCGCCGAGGGCGTCACCGCCGGCACCTGGGACGCCGAGGCCGCCGGCATCACCTACGACAAGCGCTGATGGGGCAGGACCGGGTGATGGGGCAGGACCGGGTGATGGGGCAGAATCGGATGATCGAGCAGGTTGTCATCGTCGGGGCGGCGCTGTCCGACTGTGGGCGGGTGGACTCGACGACGCCCTTCGCGCTGCACCAGCAGGCCGCGGCCCGGGCACTCGCCGACGCGGGGCTGAGCCACACCGACGTCGACGGTGTGGCCTCGACCGGCCTCGGCGTCCTCGCGCCGGTCGAGCTGGCCGAGTACCTGGGGCTGCGGCCGACCTGGACCGACTCCACCAGCGTGGGCGGCAGCGCGTGGGAGGTGATGCTGGAGCACGCCGCCGACGCGATCCGGGCCGGAACCGCGACCACCGTGCTGCTCGTCTACGGGTCGACGGCACGCTCGGACCTGAAGAACCGGCTGCGGACGGCGAACCTGTCGCTTTCGTCGCGCGGGCCGAGCCAGTTCGAGGTGCCGTGGGGGCACACCCTCATCGCCAAGTACGCGATGACGGCGCGGCGGCACATGCACGAGTTCGGCACGACCATCGAACAGCTCGCGAACATCGCCGTCGACACCCGTTTCAACGCGGGCCTCAACCCGGACGCGATGTACCGGGAGCCGCTGACGGTCGACGACGTCCTCGCCGCGCCCATGGTGGCGACGCCGTTCACCAAGCTGCACTGCTGCATCCGCAGCGACGGTGGCGGCGCGGTGGTGCTGACATCCGCCCGGCGCGCGGCCGACCTGCCGGGCCGGGCGGTGCGGGTGCTGGGCACCGGCACCGCGAGCAATGTGACGACGATGTCGGAGTGGGCGGACTTCACCCGCTCACCCGCCGAGGTGTCCGGCCGGCTGGCCTTCTCACGCGCCGGGCTGACCCCCGCCGACGTGGACGTCTGCCAGTTCTACGACTCGTTCACCTCGACGGTGCTGCTGACCTTCGAGGCGCTGGGGTTCTGCGGCCGCGGGGAGGCCGGCGGCTACCTGGAGGGCGGCACGATGCGGGTGGGCGGGGCGATGCCCACCAACACCGACGGCGGCGGGCTGTCGGCCTGTCATCCCGGCATGCGCGGGATCTTCCTGCTGGTCGAGGCCGTCCGCCAGCTGCGCGGGGAGGCCACCGGCCGGCAGGTCCCGGACGCCCGGGTGGCCTGTGTGAACGCCACCGGAGGCTGGTTCAGCTCGGCCTCGACAGTGCTGCTCGGAGTCGACTGAGAGCCGGCCGAGCGCCGACTCAGGGGTCGGGCGGGGGGGACGAACACCACCAAGGTGGTGCCGGTACACGAACCCTTGCCACATTCCGGCATATGTGATTGATTATACAATATCTAAAGATCACCGCAGTGACGCCACGTCCCGGGTCATGCGTGGTCACCCGCCCGCCCCGCCAGGGCCCGTGCCGCTCCCACACCGGGCCCGGACCCCTGGCACCGGGGGTGGCGCGCCCATCTCCACAGATCCAGCAGAACTCCGATGAGACATCGCAGCCGAGTCGTTGCCGCCGACGGCGGTTTTGGAGGCATTATGCCGACGCCGACATCCACCGCGGCGCCGCCCGTCACCGGAGCAGCGCCACTGTTGCGCCTGTCCTCGGTCAGCAAGCGCTTCGGCGGGGTGCGCGCACTGACCGACGTCGACCTCACCGTCGCCGCCGGAACCGTCCAGGGCCTCATCGGGCCGAACGGCGCAGGCAAGACCACGCTTTTCGACATCATCTCCGGCATCACCCCCGCCTCCGAGGGAACCGTCCACTTCGCGGACGACGACGTCACAGCCGTCTCGGCCACCCGGCGCGCACGGCTCGGCATGCGCCGCACGTTCCAGCGGGCCCAGGTCTTCAGCTGGCTTTCGGTGGAGGACAACGTGCTCGCCGGGCTCGAGTGGCACGGCGGCGGTGGCGGTGTCCTCGCCGACCTGCTCTCCCTGCCGTCGCGGCGCACGCTGGAACGCCAGCGCCGCGAGCGGGCCGCGGAGGTCCTCGAGTGGTGCGGCCTCACGGAACTGCGCAAGGTCTCCGCCGGCGCGCTGCCACTCGGCCAGCAGCGCCTGCTCGAGCTCGCGCGCGCCATCGCCGACCGCCCGCGGCTGCTGCTGCTCGACGAGCCGACGTCCGGGCTGGCTCACGCCGAGTCCGACCGCTTCGGGGAGCTGGTGCTGTCCCTGCGGGGCGAGGGGTGCGCGGTGGTGCTCGTCGAGCACGACGCCGCCTTCGTTATGCGGACCTGCGACCGCATCACCGTGCTCGACCTGGGCTCCGTCCTCGCCGAGGGCACCCCGGCCGAGATTCAGGCGAACCAGGCCGTCCGCGACGCCTACCTCGGCTGACACCAGCTCCCGCACCGCTCGTTCGTTCAAGAATCACCAGGAGTGCAACGATGCGACCCATCCGATTAGTGGCGGCGGCAGCCACCGCGCTCGCGGTCATCGCGAGTGCTGTGGGGTGCTCGTCGGACGGCACACCTCAGGACGGCCCGACGGTCGCGGCCGACACGGTGAAGGCGGGCCCACCGTCGGGCTGGAGCGACGGTGGCTACACCGTGGACGCAGCCAGCCTGAAATGTGGCCAGACCGCCGCCAACCCCACCCGCGGCGTCACCGACAACGAGATCACCATCGGTGGCCTGGCCTATCTGACCAGCGCCAGCGGCAGCTCGATGGCCGGCACCGAGCTCGGCGCGCAGGCCCGTTTCGACCGGGCGAACGCCGAGGGCGGCGTCAACGGCCGCAAGATCAACTACGTGGGCACCCTCGATGACGGCAACGACCCCGCGCGCAACAGCGCCCAGGCCAAGGCACTGGTCGACAAGAACATCTTCGCCGCGGTCCCGGTGATGACCAGCAGCGCGAACTATCTCGACACCTTCTGCGGCGAGACGGTTCCCTTCTTCGGCTGGGGCTTCAACCTCGGTTTCTGCGAGACCTCGATCGGCTTCGGCGTCACCGGATGCCAGTTCCCCGAGGGCGACGTCACCTCGACGACGTACGGCCTGATGATCCAGGCCATGTTCGGCGGTGACGCCTCCGGCAAGACGACCGCTCTCGTCGGTGTCGACAACGACTCGGCACGGGCGGGCCTGAAGCAGCTCGGCGAACAGATCCGCTCCGTCGGGGTGAAGACCGTCTACGAGGAGAACCCGATCCCCGTCGCGGGCATCACCGACACCACCGCGGTCGTCAACGCCCTGATGACCTCGAACAACGGCGCCCCGCCGGACGTCGTCCTCTACGTCGCGGACTTCAACTCGGTCATCAAGATGACCGCCGCGATGACCGCTGCCGGGTACGAGGGCAAGAACCTCAACCCGGTCGGCTACGACCCGCGCCTCGCCGGGTTCAAGGACCTGCAGAAGTCCTACACGATCGTGCAGTGGCAGCCCGGGGTCGACACCAGCGTCCCCGCCATCAAGCAGCTCACCGAGGACTTCGCCAAGTACGCCCCGGACCAGGCCATCAGCCTGCCGGCGATGGCCGGGTACTGGGCGGCCGACATGTTCGTCCAGGCAGCCACCAAGGCCGGCCGTGACCTCACCGTCGACAAGCTCCTGAAGGTGCTCAACTCCGACTACTCCTACTACGTCGAGGGCGCCGTGCCCGAGACGCGGTGGCCGCTCAACCACAACATCTCGTCCCCCTGCGCCTCGATCGTCCAGCTCAACGGCGACAAGTACGACATCACCAGCAAGCTCTCCTGCGGTTCCCTGATCAAGAAGTAGCTCCACCGCACAACAGCAAAAACAGCAACAGCAACAGCAACAGCAACAGCAACAGCAGGTAATACCGCCTGGCCGGGGCCGGAACGGAAACTCCGCGCCCGGCCAGGTGGTCTCAGAAATGGCGGCGGCGCGGGCCGCGACCAAGGAGGAATCGCGTGACCGAGTTCTTCAACCTGGTGGTCGCGGGGCTGGTCACCGGCGCGTTATACGCGATCCTCGCGTCCGGCCTGACCCTCACCTACCAGACCTCCGGAGTGTTCAACTTCGGGCAGGGCGGCGTCGCCTTCTCGACGGCCTACCTGTTCTTCCAGCTCAACACCGGCCAGGGCCTGCCCGTCGTGCCGAGCGCGATTCTGTGTGTCGGCGTGTTCGCGCCGGCGCTGGGCTGGCTGCTGCACCGGATCCTGTTCAACCCGCTGCGCGACGCGTCCATCGCGGCGCGGATGGTCGCCACCCTCGGCCTGCTCATCGCGCTGCCCGCGCTGTGCCTGTGGATCTCCGCCATGCTGCGGGAGAAGGCCAGCCTGGACCTGCCGACCGTCGAGGACGTCTTCCGGTTCCCGGGCCTGGGCCCCAGCCCCAAGGAGATCTACAAGCTCGGCAACGGGCTGATCCTGGACAGCGACAAGCTGGCCATTCTCGGCGCCGCGATCTTCTCCGCGCTGCTGCTGTGGTATCTCGTTCGCCGCACCCGCATCGGCCTGGAGATGCGCGCCTCGGTGAGCCGGCCCGCCATCGCCGCCCTGCGCGGCGTCGACCCGGACCGTGCGTCCGCGGTCTCCTGGATCACCTCCTGCGGGCTGGCCGGCCTGGTCGGCGTCCTGCTGGCCCCGATGTTCGGCCTGGCCAACTTCACCTACAACACGCTGCTGTTCGTCTCGATCCCCGCGGTGGTGCTGGCGCGTTTCGCCTCCATTCCGATCGCGATGGCCGGTGGTCTGCTGCTCGGTGTCGCCCAGAACCTGGTGGACGGCTACGTCGACCTCGACATCACCGGATTCCCGACCGCCGTCCCGTTCATCATTCTCTTCCTGCTGCTGTTCTTCTTCGGCGCCGAACGCGGCCGTTCCGCCGGCACCACCCTCGAGGAGAAGCCGCCCGCCGAGGACCCGACCGAGGTCTCGCCGTGGCGCCGGCGCGCGCTGTGGGGTGTGGTCACCGCCGGCCTGCTCGCCTACACCGCCTGGGGCGCCACCGACTTCTGGGCCGGTCTGCTCGCAGAGGGCCTGGCCACCGCCATCGTGCTGATGTCGTTCACGGTCGTCACCGGCATCGGCGGCATGGTCAGCCTCGCGCAGGTCGCCTTCGTCCTCGCCGGTGCCTTCACCACCGGCATCCTGCTCTCCCATGACGTCCCCTACCTGCCCGCGCTGCTCGCCGGGGTGATCGTCGCCGCCCTGACCGGCGCCGTCATCGCGCTGCCGACCCGCCGTCTCGGCGGACTGCCGCTGGCGCTGTCCACGCTGGCGCTGGCGTTCATCGGCCAGAACCTGCTGTTCCAGATCCGCGACATCTCCAACGGCTCCGGCGGCTGGGCGATCCCGGCACCGGACCTGGGCATCGTCGACACCGCCAACCCCCGGTGGATGGTCGTGATGCTGCTCGTGCTGCTCGGGCTGACCATCTGGCTCGTCCACGCCCTGCGCACCTCCAGCACGGGCCGGGCGATGCTCGCCGTCCGCTCCAGCGACGTCGGCGCGCAGACCAACGGCATCGCCGTCGGGCGCATGAAGCTGCTGGTCTTCGTCATCTCCGCGGCCATCGCCGGGTTCGGCGGCGTCCTGCTCGCGACCACCCGCGGCCGGGTCACCAACACCGACTACGACGCGTTCCTCGGGCTGGTCTGGCTGGCGACCACCATCACCTTCAGCATCCGCCGCCCCGCCGGCGCCGTCCTCGCCGGCCTCGTCGCCGCGCTCGCCCCGCAGGCGTTCGAGAACATCCCGGACTCCACCCACTTCATGCAGATCCTCTTCGGGCTCGGCGCCATCGGCCTGGCCCGCGACCCGGACGGCGCGCTGGCCGCCATCGGCCGCGCCACCCAGCAACGTCGCCGCCGCCAGGCCGGCCCGGCAACAGCTGCGACGGCGCCCGCCCCGGCAGCTCCCTCACCCGCGGTCGCTGTTCCTGTGGGCGGCGATGTGCCCACGGCCGCCGGTGCGCTCGCAGGCGCGGTGGAGCCCGTCCTGCGGGTGCGTGGGCTGCACGCCGGCTACAACGACATCGAGGTCCTGCACGGCGTCGACCTCGTGATCGGCCCCGGCGAGGCGTTGGCCCTGCTGGGCAGCAACGGTGCCGGCAAGACCACGCTGTGCGCGGCGATCGGCGGCCTCGTCACACCCACCTCGGGCACCGTCGAGCTCGCCGGCGAGGACGTCACCGCGATCCCGGCGCAGCACCGGCGGCGTGACGGCATCTATCTGGCGCCCGAGGGCCGCGGCATCTTCCCCGACCTCACCGTCGAGGAGAACCTGACGATCTGGCTGCGCGACCGGGACGAACGCGACCGTGCCTACGAGGCCTTCCCCTCGCTGGCCCGCCGGCGCGGGCAGGCCGCGGGTGCGCTTTCCGGCGGTGAGCAGCAGCAGCTCACCCTCGCCCCGGCGCTCGTCCGCCCGCCCCGCCTGCTCATCGCCGACGAGCCGTCGCTCGGCCTGGCACCGCTGGTCACCGAGCAGATCTTCGCCGCGCTCGGCCAGCTGCAGCAGCAGGGAACGGCCCTGCTCATCGCCGAGGAGAAGACCCGCAACGCGCTGTCCGTCGCGGGGCACGCCGCCTTCCTCACCGTCGGCCACATCACCTGGGCCGGCCCGACCAGCGAGCTGGACACCGAGCAGCTGGCCCGCGCCTACCTTGGTACCGCCGGCGCCGGCGCCGGCGCCACCCCGGCCGCCCCTGCCACGGCGGCGACCAAGGCCGTCCGGGTGGCTGAATGACCCGGACCAGGCAGCACATGGAACGTCGCAGCAGTGGACGTCAGGTCGCGGACCACATCCGCGGCCTGATCTTCAGCGGTGCGCTGCGCCAGGGTGACCGCGTCCGCCAGGACATGATCGCCGAGGAGCTGGGCGTCAGCCGCATCCCGGTGCGCGAGGCGATGATCACGCTGGAGAGCGAGGGCTGGATCGCGATCGAGCCGCACCGCGGCGCGTTCGTCCACGGGCTGGACCGCAACTCCGTCATCGACTACTACGCGCTGCTGGGCCACCTCTACGGGCTGGCGGCCGAGCAGGCCACCGAACGCGGTGACCCGGCCGGCTTCGCGGCGCTGGCCGCCGCGGAGCGCCGGCTGTGCCAGGCCGAGGACGCCGACGAGCTTCTGCGCGCCAACGAGCAGTTCCTCCGCCAGATCTTCGCGATGGCGAACTCGCCCCGGCTGTCGTCGTTCTCCCGTCTGATGACCGGCATCATCCCGGGCAACTTCTTCGCCCTTGTTCCCGGAACCATCGGGGCGCAGAAGAGCGGAGTGGCCGCCGTCATGCGGGCGATGACGGCCGGCGACGGCGGCGGCGCCGCGGCGGAGTTCATCCGCCTGCTGCGCAGCTACGGCGGGCATGTGGTGGAGCTGCTGGACGCACGCGACATCCTCTGGCACCCCGCGGCCTGACGACCAATCTCACGACCACCCGTTACAGGGACAGGAGCCAGCTCGATGTCCGACACCTCTGCCGCCCCGGCGGATGACTCCGTGGTCTCCGAGCCGCGGCTGCTGATCGGCGGCGCCCTGGTACAGGCGCGGGCCGGCCGCACCTTCACCAACATCAACCCCGCGACCGAGCAGGTCCTCGGCTCGGTCGCCGACGCCGGCTCCGACGACATGGACGCGGCCATCGCCGCCGCCCGAACCGCCTTCGACACCACCGACTGGTCGACGAACACGCCGCTGCGGCTGCGCTGCCTGCGCCAGCTGTCGGAGGCCCTGGAGCGCCACAAGGAGGAGCTGCGCGGGCTGACCGTCGCCGAGATCGGCGCTCCGGTATCGCTTACCCACGGCCCGCACCTCGACGCGGCGTTGGGAATCGTCTCCTACACGGTGGAGCTGGCCGAGAAGTACGCCTGGGACACCGACCACGGCGTGTACGACTCGCCGGTCACGTACTCCACCAGCCGCCGGGTGGTGGCGCGGGAGCCGGTCGGTGTCGTCGCGGCGATCACGCCGTGGAACGTGCCGATGCAGATCAACCTGGCGAAGGTGGTGCCCGCGCTGGCCGCGGGCAACACGGTGGTGCTCAAGCCGGCACCGGACTCACCCTGGACGGCCACCGTGCTCGGCCGCCTCGTCGCCGAGGAGACCGACGTCCCGGCCGGGGTGTTCAACGTCGTGACGACGTCGGACAACCAGGTCGCGCAGCGCCTCGCGGAGGACCCGCGGGTCGACATGATCAGCTTCACCGGTTCGACGGCGGTGGGCCGGCGCCTGATGGCCGCCGCGGCGCCGACCATCAAGAAGACGTTCCTGGAGCTGGGCGGCAAGTCCGCGCACATCGTGTGCGACGACGCCGACCTCGGCAAGGTCATCCCGATGGCGGCCACGGTCGCCTGCTTCCACTCCGGGCAGGGCTGCGCGATCGACTCCCGGCTGCTGGTGGCCCGCCCGCTCTACGACGACGCCGTCGCCGCCATGAGCGAGGCACTGGCGAACTTCCCCTACGGCGACCCGACCGACCCGTCGGTGCTGATGGGCCCACAGATCAGCGCGGTGCAGCGGCAGCGGGTCCTCGACCTGATCGCCGTCGGGGTGGCCGAGGGGCAGAAGGTCGCCGCCGGCGGCGGTGTGCCCGCGCACCTGCCGACCGGTTTCTTCACCGAGCCGACCCTGTTCGTCGACGTCGACCCCGACTCGGCCATCGCCCAGCAGGAGTTCTTCGGCCCGGTCGCGGTGATGATCCCGTTCGACACCGACGACGACGCCGTCCGCATCGCGAACAACTCGATCTACGGGCTGGCCGGGTCGGTGAGCTCCGGTTCACTGGACCGGGCGATGGGCATCGCGCGGCGGGTGCGCACCGGCTCCATCAACGTCAACGGCGGCCAGTACTACGCGCCCGACATGCCCTTCGGCGGGTATCGGCAGAGCGGGCTGGGCCGTGAGATGGGTGTGCCCGGGTTCGAGGAGTACCTGGAAACCAAGGTCATCGCCGTCGGAGTCTGACCGGCCGGCCGACCAGTCCCGAAAGACCGAAGACCGAAGCCTGGAGGAAACCATGGCAGGCTGGCCCGATCTCACCCGCATCCCGCCGTCGCTGCTCCCCGTCCTGACCGGGCCGGGCGCGCCGTTCGAGCTGGTGCGCGAGGACGTCCGCGGGGTCGAGATGACGGTCTTCGCGCAGCGGCCGCGCAGCCTGCCGGAGCTGCTCGCCGCGGCCGCCCGGGAGCACCCCGATCGCCCGTACCTGGTACTGCCGGAGCGGACGGTGACCTACCGTGAGGCCGCGGACGCCGCGCGGGCGGTCGCCGCGGCACTGCGGAGCCGTCACGGGATCGCCGCCGGCGACCGAGTGGCCCTGGCCGGAGCCAACAGCGCCGAGCACGCGCTGACGATCTGGGGCGTGCTCCTGCTCGGCGCCGTCGTCGTCGGTCTCAACGGCTGGTGGACGGGACCCGAGCTCGCCGCCGGTCTGGCGCTGACCGAACCGGCGCTGCTGGTCGCCGACGAGCCCCGGCTCGCCCGCCTCACCCAGCTCGACGCCGACGCGGGCAGCAAGGTTGTCGCGGACGCGGTCGCCGGCGCGGTGTCGTTCACCGACCTGGCCGTCCCCGCCGCGGCGGGGACGGCCAGCGAGACCGGGGAGACCGGGGCGCCGGCCTTCGAGCCGGCCGCCGTCGAGGAGGACGACGCCTGCGCGATCCTGTTCACCAGCGGTACCAGCGGCCGTCCGAAGGGAGCGTTGATCAGCCACCGTGGGCTGGTCAACTTCGCGATGGACGCGGCGCTGCGCGGCGCGGTCGAGGCCGTCTCCGGGGCCGCTCCCCCGCCGGCGGGTACGCCGGTGTCGGTGCTGACCGGGCCGTTCTTCCACATCTCCGGCCTCGGGCCGCTGACGGCCGTGGCGCCTCGCTCCGGGATGACACTCGTGCTTCCCCCGCCCGGCCGCTGGGATCCGGCCGTTCACCTGGAGCTGACCGCCCGCCATGGCGTCACCCAGTGGAGCGGCGTGCCAACCCAGATCCTGCGTCTGCTGGAGCATCCGGACCTGGACCGCATGGCCCGTGCCACGATCAGGAGCGTCGGCTGCGGTGGCGCGACGATCTCACCAGAGCTGCCCCGCCTGCTCGAGCAGCGGATGCCGGGAACTCCGCTGACCAACGGCTACGGGATGACCGAGACCTGCGGCCTGGGTACCGCGATCAGCGGCCCACGCCTCGCGGCGCATCCCACCTCGGCGGGCGTACCCACGCCGACCGCCGAAGTCGTCGTCCGGGACGAGAGCGGTGCCGAGATCACCGACGGACGCATCGGCGAGCTGTGGATCCGCTGCCCGAGCACCTTCCTCGGCTACTGGGGCGAGTCGGTCAGCCCGGTGGACGACCAGGGCTGGTACCCCACCGGGGACTACGGCCGGTTCGAGGGCGGTCTGCTCCAGGTCGAGAGCCGACTCCGCGACATGATCGTGCGCGGCGGCGAGAACATCTACCCGATCGAGATCGAGAACCGCCTCCTCGAACACGCCGATGTCGCCGACGCCGCGGTGATCGGCGTGGCGCACCGCGAGCTCGGCCAGGAGGTGCTGGCCGTGATCGTTCCCCGCCACGGCGCCGTGATCGACCCGGCCGACGTCCGCGCGTGGGTGGGCGCATCGCTGGCGGCCTTCAAGGTGCCCGCGCATGTCACGACCGTGAGCAGCCTCCCCCGCAACACCACCGGCAAGGTCCTCAAGCAGGACCTGCGCGAACGCTTCGACATCCCACCCGGCGCCGACGGCGGCACCGAGACGGGGAGCGGCTCCGGCACCGGCGTCGACGCGGGCGTCGGCAGCGGGACCGCGGCGGCCCGATGACGACCGCCTCCCCGCGTGAGCTGCGCCAGCGCGAACAGGCCGAGCGGGTCCGTGAGCGGGTCCTCGACGCCGCAGAGGAGCTGTTCGGCCGGCACGGCTTCCGCGAGACCAGCCTGCGGCAGGTCGCCGAGCGGTGCGAGATGTCGGTCGGAGCGCTCTACCTGCACCTGCCCAACAAGGACGAGCTCCTGCGGGCGGTCATCGATCGGCGCGGCGGGGCGTTGCTGGGGCGGATCCGCTCCTTCGCCGAGGCGGACGGGGCGGGCATCGACCTGCTCGTGGGACTCGTCCACAGCGAGATCATGTTCTATCGTGCCTACCCGGACTTCGGCCGGCTCATGAGCCGGCTGTACTCGTCGGGCCTCGCCGTCTCGCCTCAGCTCAGCGAGGACATCGCCAACGGGTACACGGACGCGATGCGACTGGAGGCCGAGGTGATCCAACGCGGGCAGCGCGACGGCACGATCTGCGGCGGCGATGCCGACAGCCTCGCCCGGCTGCTCGCGTCGATGGTCGGGGCCTACCGCAACGCCGAGGCGACCCGCCCCGACGGGACGGCAGGCATCGCCGAGGAGCAGTTCGTCGAGATGGTCCGCCGCGCGTTCGTCACGCCGGCCGCCGCCGGCTGACCACAGGTGCGGCTCCCGCGCGAGCCCAGCAGAAGACGGAAGGATCTCGAGTTCATGACGGCAACGAGCGCCCAACAGCCAGCCGGAGGGGCCGGCGAGCAGCACGCCCGGCTGACCGAGCACGACGGCATCCTCACCGTGACCATCGACCGCCCGAAGCTCAACCTCATCAGCGCCCAGGTCACCAGCACCCTCTGGCAGGCCGCCAATCTGCTCTCCGACCGGGACGACCTGCGCTGCCTGGTCATCACCGGCGTCGGGCGGTACTTCACCGCCGGCGTCGACCTGTCCGAGCCCGTCGGCAACCGGCAGGGAAACCCGGAGACGGAGCACCTTCACCCGGGCTGGAACGTCCGGCGCAACTACCGCAGCCACCACGCGCTCTACGACGAGTTCGAGGCGATCGAGAAGCCGATCATCATCGCCGCGCAGGGAATCTGCCTGGGTGGTGGGGTGGAGATGGCGGTGTCGTGCGACTTCCGGTTCTGCACCCCGCAGGCGGAGTTCGCGGTGCCGGAGATCCACATCGGGGTGCTGGCCGGCAGCGGCGGCACCAGCCGCCTCACCCGCATCGTCGGCCCCGCCTGGGGAAAGTGGATGGCGATGGCCGGCCGCAAGGTCACCGCCGAGCAGGCGCTGCGGATCGGCCTGGTGCACGACATCTTCCCGACGGAGACGTTCCTGGACGACGTGTACGCGTTCTGCCGCGAGCTCACCACCATCCCCGCCGAGGCTCTCGGCGTGGCGAAGCTCGCCGTCGACATGTACGCCGACATCTCCGACCGCACCGCCCAGCGCCACCTCGACCGCCTGCTGGTGACCAACCTGCTGAACACCCCGGAGTTCAAGGAACGCAGCGCCCGCCTCGGCTTCGGCGGCGCCAAGAAACCAAAGAGCTGACCGGTCAGGGCTGTTCCGCTGGAGACCACCGAGGCCGCCCGGGAGACCACCGATCTTCAACGGCTCATCGTCTGACCGGGAGTCAGGTGTTGCGGCCCCCGTTGACTCCGATCACCTGGCCTGTGATGTAGCCGGCCTCGTCGCGGACAAGGAATGCGCAGGCCGCTGCTATGTCCTCCGGACGGCCGATGCGGCCGACTGGCGTGACGGATTCCTGCTCCTCGACGCGCATGAGGCCGCCTTTCTCGGACTGGCGCAGCATGGGAGTGTCGATGAAGCCCGGCGGAATGGTGTTGACCGTGATCCCCCTCGGGCCGAATTCGCGAGCAAGGACCTTCGTGAGGCCGACGACTCCTGATTTGGCAGCAACATAGGACGCGAGCTGCGGTGGGCCGGTGTTGATACTCGACGAGGATATGTTGACGATACGCCCCCATCCCTCTTCAATCATTCCGGGCAGCACAGCCTGGCAGCAGTGGAAGGCGCTCGTCAGGTTGATTTCCAGAGAGCGGTTCCACATGTCGGTGGTGATCTCCAGAAACGGCCCGTGTGGCGTCATCCCCGCATTGTTGACCAGAATCACCGGCCGGCCGCGCACGCACTCGACTCCGGCCTGGATGGCGGCGGCGTCCGTCACATCGACAGCCAGGCCGAGGGACTTGTCGCCGCCGGCCGCGATCGAGGCGGCGGTCTCCTCGGCAGTCGCGCCGTTCAGATCGAAGACCGCCACCGCAAGGCCGTCCGCGGCCAGCCGGCGAGCGATCGCCGCGCCGATTCCCGATCCGCCACCGGTGACGATGGCCACGCGACTGTTCACTGACCGGCCCCCCTGCCGGGGCCGGGCGGCAGCTCGACCTCGGCCGTACAGTCCACCAGAACCTGCCCGTCCTGATTCACGAGCCGCAGCTTGATGTGGACGAGCGGGGCACCCCAGACCGAGTCGGTTTCCTTACCGACGACTTCCGCGTCGAAGTAGGTGACGTCTCCCTCGAAGGCAGGAGCACGGAAGTTCGCCCTGGTGTGGCGCACCATGCCATCGACGCCAGCCCAGTAGGCGAGGTAGTCGGTGCACCAGGCGCCCATCGTGGCGCCGTACCCGTAGGCACGGGACATGCCGATCTCGCTGGCTTTGTCCGCGTCGACGTGGCCACGCGACGGGCCTACATAGAGGCCGTCGCGCAACCGCGGGTCGATGCGAGCGCCTTCCTCGTCGAAGCCGAACCCGTCCACCCATCCCGGGTCCTGATTGATCCATGGATCCTCGATGCCCGGCGGTGCCACCCAGTGAGCCGTGCCCCAGATACCGAAGACAAACGCCCGGTACTCGGTGGTAAAGCTCGCGATGCTGTGCGGACCGATCACTCGACGCGGCAGCCTGGCGCCGACCTCCACATCGTCGAACCGCGGCGAGACGCCCAGGCGGTTCGACAGTATCCAGTCGTGGCGGACCTTTTCGACCTCCGCGAGTTCCCCGGCGGTCCAGCTCTTCACCGCACCGAGCTGCTTGTCATACATGCCACGACGTTCCGCCTCCGCCGCCAGGTAACGGATCGCCGTCGAGCGCTCGCGCGCCACCAGGGTGCCGCGCTGGTTGGTGTGGACCGTGTCGCCGCGGGAGAACATCGTGGGTCCGGCGAACTTCGTCTCGACCACCTTGTAGTCGTGGAAGCGCCGTTGTTGGAAGAGCTGGTCGCCCACATGCACGCGGGCGCCGTAGAACCACCACTCCTCGCCGCCGAAGATGAGATGGCTGCCCGGGATGTAGCCCACGCAGGCCGGCTGGGCGCCATGCCCGAAGTCCAGCGCGACCGCCATGGACTGAGGCGCGATGATGCGGCCGTATCTCGACCCGCGGGCGAACTCCTCGTCCCAGTGCAGAGGGTTCGGGTAGTCCATGGCCATCACCCAGCGGCGGATGTCCGAGGCGCTGCAGGGATCCCACAGCTGCCCGCCACCGACCAACCGGCCCACGCGATGGTCGACGTCGGACAGGTCGAGCCTGGCTCCTCCTGAGTCCGCGTCTGTCGGTGCCGTCGTGCTCTGTCCACTCATCCTGCGCTCCCGACTGTCGGTTTGACGTGCACGGGAAATGCTCGCGCCGGCCGCGAGTAGCTCGCCGACGCCAGAAGGCCCACCCGGTTGGTGACGCACCGGCCCGCGAGCCACAGCCAGCACCCGCACCGCCCGCTCGAACGTGGCGCGGCATGCCGGCGACCAGGGCTGGAGGTCCCCCGTCGCCCCGCCGTGGGAGGTAGGGCGACCAGCAGCGGGACCCGAAAGACCGCATGGCGGATATTGACACCACGATGCGGTTTCGTCCAGAGTTCCTCGGGACGGGAGTCACCGGCGAGACTCGCCACGAGCTGCTCTCGACAGCCCGACCTGCCACGCCCCGACCTCCAGGACTCCCCGCCCCTCCGGCGACGACGACTCACATCCCTGTGACAATCCCGAACCGAGGATCTCGCATGCAGACCTGCGCACCGACCGAGACGCCCGAGGTCGACCAGGCGGCTCTCCGGGCGAAATACCTGACCGAGCGCGACAAGCGGCTTCGCCCGGAGGGACAGAAGCAGTACCTGGAAGCCGAAGGCGAATTCGAGGATTTCTACGAGGCCGACCCGTACACGCCGATCGTGCCGCGCCCGCCGGTCTCCGCGGATATCGACGTGGCGATCCTCGGTGGCGGCTTCGCCGGTCTCATCACCGCGACCAGGCTCAAGCAGGCCGGGGTGACCGATCTGAGAATCCTCGAGTTCGGCGGCGACTTCGGCGGCGCCTGGTACTGGAACCGCTACCCCGGCATCCAGGTCGACTCGGACAGCTACTGCTACCTGCCGCTGCTGGAGGAGACCGGGTACATCCCCACCCAGAAGTACACCTTCGGCGACGAGGTCCGCGAACACTGTCAGCGCATCGGCCGGCACTTCGGCCTTTATGAGAACGCCATGTTCAGCACGCTCGTCCGGTCGCTCGTGTGGGATGCCTCGACCGGCCGCTGGAGGATCGGCACCAATCGGGGCGACGACATCCGGGCTCGTTTCGTCGTCATGTGCCAGGGGCCGTTCAACCGGCCCAAGCTACCCGGGATCCCGGGCATTTCCGACTTTGAAGGCCATACGATCCACACGGCCAGATGGGACTACTCCTACACCGGCGGCGACATCCACGGCGGTCTCGACGAGCTCGCCACGAAGCGGGTGGCGGTGATCGGCACGGGCGCCAGCGGTGTCCAGGTGATTCCGCATCTCGCCCGCGCCGCCGAGCACCTCTATGTCTTCCAGCGCACGGCGACCTCCATCGATCAGCGCGCCAACGCGCCGACCGATCCCGAATGGGTGCGGACGTTACGCCCTGGCTGGCAGCGGGAGCGGCAGCGCAACTTCCACGCGGCTGCCTACGAGGCGTTCGGCCCAGGCCAGCCCGACCTGGTCTGCGACGGGTGGACCGAGATCAGCCGCAACCTGCAGGCGCATCTGGATGCCACCGACGGGTGGGCGGCCCTCGCCGACCCGGCAGCGTTCCTCGAGCTACGCGAGACGGTGGACTACCAGGTGATGGAGAGGCTACGCCAGCGTGTCGACGCCATCGTCGAGGATCCGGTGACGGCTGAAGCCCTGAAGCCCTACTACCGCTTTCTGTGCAAGCGGCCGTGCTTCAACGACGACTACCTGCCAACCTTCAATCTGCCGAACGTCACCCTGGTCGACGTGTCGAGCACGAAAGGCGTCGAACGGATCACCACAAAGGGCGTCATCGCCCACGGGATCGAGCATGAGGTCGACTGCATCGTCTTCGCCAGCGGTTTCGAGATCACCACCGATCTCGACCGACGCCTTGCCATCCACCCGTTCACGGGACGCGATGGCCTTTCGCTTTATGACCACTGGGCGAAGGGCTACCGTACTCTGCACGGTATCACCAGCCACGGCTTCCCCAACCTCATGTTCACCGGGTACATCCAGGGCGGTATCACCGCCAGCGTCACCTCCATGTTCGAGCAGCAGGCCGACCACATCGCCTACATCATCGCCGAGGCCCTCGCCCGCGGCGTCAGCACCGTCGAGCCCACCGCCGAAGCCCAGGACGAATGGGTCGCCACCATCAGGGCGACCGCGATCGACAACACCACCTTCGTTCGGGAATGTACGCCCGGCTACTACAACAACGAGGGTGAGCAGGAGATTCGTTCGGTCCTCGGCGATCCCTACTGGCCCGGCTTCTACGCCATGGAGGACCTGCTGCGGGCCTGGCGTGAAACGGGCGAGCTGACCGGCCTCGCGCTGGGCCGGTGAGCCAGCCCACAGCGCCGCCCGCACCAGCGCGACGGCCCCCGAGGGTTCCCATGCCGGTGAAGGTTTACGAGCGGATCCTGGACCTGTTCGAAGCCGAGCGCATCAACACGATCTTCTGTGCCTGGCGATCGGCACCGAGCTGGGTGAGCCGGTGCACTACGGCCGGGGCGGGCTGCCCTACGCCGTCGGCGCCTCGGTGGCCGACGGCCGCAGGCGCCCGGTGATGCTGATCACCGGTGACTCGGCCTTCCAGTTCCACATCGCCGAGCTGGAGACAGCCGCACGGCTGAACCTGCCGCTGGTCTGCGTCGTCGCCGTCGACTACGCCTGGGGCCTGGAGGCCGGCGTCTACAAGCGCACCTTCGGCCAGGGGTCGCTGGAGACCGGCACCCACTGGAGCACGAACACCCGCCTCGACGAGGTCGCCGACGGCTTCGGCTGCCACGGCGAGTACGTCGAGCGCGACGAGGACATCGCGCCCGCCATCAAGCGCGCGTACGCCAGTGGAAAGACGGCCGTCATCCACGTCGCGGTCGACCCGAAAGCGAACTCGGAGGAGATGCCGAACTACGGCGAGTACGCGACGTGGGCAACGGAAGGTGCACATTGACCACCCCACTGTTCTCCTACCTCGACCGCCGGGTCCTCGTCGTGGGCGGCGGGCGGGGCATCGGGCGGGCTGTCGCCCTGGCCCTGGCACGGGCCGGGGCAGATGTCGCGGTCGCTGCCCGCGGCCGTGAGCAGCTCGATGTCGTCGTCGCGGAGATCCAGGCACTGGGGCGGCAGGCATGGGCGTTACCCGTCGATCTGACCGAGCCCGGCGCGCCGGGCGACCTTGTCGAGCGCGCCCTTGCCACGCTCGGCAGAATCGACGTCCTGATCAACTCGGCCGGCGACACCGGTCGCCTCGAACGTGGGACCTTCAACGTCACCACCGACGACTTCGACCACGTCTTCGGGCTGCATGTTCGCGCCGCGCTGATGACCTCCATCCGCGCCGCCGAGTCGATGAAGGACCGCGGCATCGCGGGCGCGATCCTCACCATCACCTCGGTCGGCGGGTGTTTCCCATCGCCTGGGGCAGTGCTGTACGGGGCCGCGAAGGCGGCTCTCAATCACCTCACGTCGACACTGGGCATGGAGTTCGGAACACACGGGATCAGGGTGAACGCGATCGCTCCGGGCCCGATCGAGACCGAGCTCATCGCCGACCGGCTCACCACATCCGAGGACCGGGCCGCGATGGCGTCCTTCTATCCGCTCAATCGGATCGGGCACGTGGACGACGTCGCCTCGGCGGCGCTCTACCTCTGCTCGGCAGAGGCATCATGGCTGTCGGGTGTGACCCTCCTGCTCAACGGCGGGCAGCACGCGTCCAGCGGCATGTTCCGCTGGCCACGCACCCACAACCCGGTACCGCCCGGGCGGCGCATCTGACCCCTGCCAGCGGACGGATGCATGACGCGAGCACCCGCCGGACGACATCCCGCGGGCCGAACGAGACGACGCGAAGCCGGCAGCCGACGAGCCGGGCCGCGCAGGAAGGAGCGCCAGATGGCCGCAATCGCGACGAAGAAGCTGTCGGAACGGATCGGGGTCGAGGTCCTGGACATCGACCGCGAGCGCCTCCTGCATGACGACGAATTCCCGGACGCCTGCCTCACCGCGCTGGCGGAGTACGGAGTTCTGCTCTTCCGGGAAATTCATCTCGACGATGAAGCGCAGGTGGAGTTCTGCCGGAGGCTGGGCGAGCTGGCCCGCTTCCGCGGCTATCGGCTGCCCGAGGTAATGGAGATCAACTTCGAGCCGTCAAACCGCAACGCCGAGTACTTCCGGAGCAACGACGGCTGGCATATCGACGGCTGCCTGGACGGCGGCCCGCCGCCGAGGGCCGGTGTGCTGACAGCGCGCGTGGTCGCCGACCACGGCGGCGAGACCGAGTTCGCGAGCAGCTATGCCGCGTACGAGGCTCTCTCCGATGCGGAGAAGGAGCAGTACGCGAAGCTGCGCGTCGTCCACACCTTCGAGGCGGTACAGCGGCGCAGCTACCCGGACCCGACGCCGAAGCAGCTGGCCGAGTGGGCCTCGCGCCCCACGCGGGAGCACCCGCTGGTGTGGGAGCAGCGGTCCGGGCGGCGGTCCCTCGTGTTCGGGCACACGGCGTCCCACATCGTCGGGATGGACCGTGACGAGGGGCGGGCGCTGCTGGCCGAGCTGGAGGCCCGGGCCACCACGCCGGACAATGTGCTCCGGCACAGCTGGTCCGTCGGCGACACGGTGATCTGGGACAACCGCGGCCTGCTGCACCGCGCCTGCGCATTCGACCGGACTCGGCCCCGCACCATGCACCGCACCACCCTCCTCGGCGACGAACCGATCCAAGGACGATGAGGCACTACCCAGCGCTGTTCCAGCCGGGCAGGCTCGGGCCGCGCACCACCCGCAACCGGGTCTGGATGACGGCCCACGCCACCGAGTTCACCACCGACCACACCTATTCGGCCGCGCATGCCGCCTACTACGGTGAGCGGGCCGCGAAGGGCGTCGCCGTCATCACGATGGAGGCGACAGCGGTCCATCCCACGAGTCAGCCTCGCCCGGGTGTCGTGCTGGCCTACGAGCCATCGGTGGTCGACAGCTACCGCACGGTGGCCGCCGCGGTCCAGCCGCACGGCACGCTGCTCTTCGCCCAGCTCTGGCACCGCGGCCGGGAGACCGACAGCATCGTGAGCCGCCTGCCGGTGTGGGCGCCGAGCCCGGTCCCGTGCGCGGTCTACCGGGAGATCCCGCACGAGATGTCAGCCGCCGAGATCGACGAACTCGTGGAGGGCTATGCCCGGTCCGCGGCTCTCGCGGTCGACGGCGGTCTCGACGGCGTCGAGATCCACGGCCTGGCGCATGGATACCTGCTCGGCCAGTTCCTCTCCCCCGCGACCAACCACCGCACCGACGACTACGGCGGCTCCCTCGACAACCGGTTCCGCCTGGTCCGGCGCATCATTGAACGCGTGCGTGCGGCCGTACCGGCGACCATGGTGGTCGGCATCCGGATCAACGGGGACGACGGCGACGTCGAGAACGGGCTGCGAACCGCGGACTGGGCGGAGATAGCCCGGCGCATCGCGGCCACCGCAGCGGTGGACTACATCTCCGTCTCCCAGGGCACCTACCTCGACCGGATGCTCATCTACGGCGCGTCGCCCACACCCATGGGTCACCAGATCGCGGCGACCTCGTCGATCAGGTCCGCCGTCGGCGAGCTGCCCGTCGTCGTCGTGGGCCGCATCACCACGCCGGACATGGCCGAAGGGGTGTTGCTGCGCGGCGACGCCGACTTCGTCGGCATGGCCAGGCAGCTCATCGCCGACGCCGAGTGGGTGAGGAAGGCGGCCGGGGGACGCGCGAACGACATCCGGCCCTGCGTCGGCGCGAACCACTGCATCGCGTCGATCGCTCGCACGGCGCTCTCCTGCATCCACAATCCCGCTGTCGGCCGAGAGGCCGTCCTCGCCGCGGCACCGGCCGCGCCCTCGGCGCATGCCTCGGCCCGGAGCGTCGCGGTCGTCGGCGCCGGGCCGGCAGGGCTACGGGCCGCGCTGACCGCCGCCGAACTCGGCTGGGAGGTCACCGTGTTCGAGCGCGCCGACACGACCGGTGGCCAGGTGCGCTGGCTCAGCGTCGTCGAGCCCTACCGGGAGTGGCTCGGCATCACGGACTGGCTCACCGATCAGCTGCTCAAGGCCGGTGTCACCATCAAGCTGGGCCACGCGGCGACCGTCGCGGACCTCGCCGGCCAGTTCGACGCCTACATCATCGCGACCGGATCGTCACCACGCCGGGACGGGTGGACGGCGTTGCACCCGGCCCGCTGGGCCCCGGGCGCGCCCGCCGTGCCAGGGACCGACCAGTGGAACGTCTTCACCGTGCAGGACGTGCTCGGCGAGCGAGTGAACCTGCCGGCCTCGGTGCTCATCGTCGACGACCTCGGGGACCGCCGGGCGCTCGCGGTCGCCGAGCATCTCGCCGGCGGCGCGCGGCGCCGCACGGTCGAGATCGCGACGCGACTCACGCACGTCGGAGTAGGACTCACTGACAGTCACGATCTGCCGTCCGTCACAGGTCGCCTGCGCCGGCTCGGCGTGCGGCTGTCCGCGGGCGTCGAGCTCGTCGAGATCAAGGATGACCGGGTTACGCTCGCGGACGTCTACAACGGCGAGCGGCAGCAGCGCGAGCCCGTCGACGCGGTGGTTCTGGTGACTGGGCAGCGAGCGAACGACGGTCTGCTCCGGGAGCTCGGCGCCGTCGAACGGCAGGTCGTAGGCGTAGGTGACTGCGTTGCCCCGCGCCGGGTGTTCGACGCGATCTGGGAGGGCGAGCTCGCGGCTCGGCGGCTCGTGGGCGCATCCGCGGCCAGCGCGTCATGAGTCGGCGCCGCGGGAGATGCCCGCGCGGGCCGCAAGCGCTCGACGCGCTCCGAGACACAGGGCGCCGCCAGGTGCGTGTCCCTCCGATCCGTCCTATCGACCAGGAGGACTCCAATGTCCGGCGATCCACTCGGCTACCGGGCCAGATTCGGTGTCGTGACGCCGTCGGTCAACACGGTGGTACAGCCCGAGTATGACGCGATGCGCCCCTATGGCGTGACGAACCACATCGCGCGCATCCACATCCCCGAGAAGCCGATCGACGGCGACGTGGGGTTTCAGGAGCTCGTCGACGCCATCGACCGCGGCCTGGACGATGCCGTCCAGCGGGTGCTCTGCGTCGAGCCGACGTGTGTCGTGATGGGAGTGTCCATCGAGGCGGTGTACCGGGGCGGTGTCGGCGCCGCGCGGGCCATCGAGCGGCGGCTCAACACCCGTTTCGGCGAGCTGACGCTCATCCATGCGGCGGACGCGCTGCCGGCCGCGCTGCACGCTCTCGGTGTCGACGACGGGCCGATCTCGCTCGTGACACCGTACATGCCGGACGCGGACGCACATCTGAAGGCCTTCGTCGAGGAGATCGGCTACGGATACCAGCAGGCGATCCACTTACGGGCGCCCACGCCCCTTCAGATCTCGCGCACGCCCGAGGCGGACGTCCGCGCGGCGCTCACCGAACTCGCCGCCGGGCGGCCGCGCGCGATCATCCAGTTCGGAGCGAACCTGTCCATGGCGCGACTGGCCGACGAGGCGGAACGATGGCTCGGGCTTCCGGTCATCGCCGTCAACACGGCGACGTACTGGCATGCGCTGCGCCGCCATGGGATACCCGACCGGCGTGAGGGCTTCGGCTCCCTCCTGCTCCGGCACTGACGGTCCCCGCGGCGCGACAGGCAGACGAACCGACGACCAGACGAGAGGCACCGGCAGGCGTGCACGACGACAACCGCAACGACTCCGAGCAGGGCCCGCCCGGCGTGACGCGCGACAGTGACGCCGTCCAGGTGCTGCACCGCCAGGCTCTGATCCTGGACTGCTTCTCCCGGGGACAGCCGCGGCTGCGGGCCTCCGACGTCCGGGCCGCGACCGGCCTCCCGACAACGACGGTGGCCCGGATCCTGCGCACACTCGTCCAGGAGAACCTGCTCCAGCGAACCGGCGACTACTACTCGATCGGGCTACGGGTGATGGCCTGGTCGGCCGCGGCGACCGCCGGTTCCGACCTGATCGACGCGGCCAGGCCCATCGTGAGCGACCTGCGTGACCGCACCGGCGAATCGTGCATCGTCTACGTCCGCCAGGGCGGCGCCCGAGTGGCCGTACTCATGAGCCACTCAGAACAGTCGATCATCTATCAGGGCAAGGTCGGCCAGATCCAGCCGCTCAACGCGGGTGCCGCCGGCAAGATCTTCATGGCCCACGAGCCCGAGGCGCTCGCGCTCGCACTCGACGCCGGCCTGCCCGCGTTCACGCCGAACACCATCACCTCTGTCGACCGGCTCACTGACGACCTGGCACTCACCCGCCAACGCGGCTGGGCGTACTCGCCCGAGGAGCGCGAACGAGGGCTCAGCTCCATGGCGGCTCCGCTGACGGACGCCCGCGACGCCCTCGTCGGGGCGTTGGCCATCGGCGCGCCCGCGTTCCGGCTCTCACCCGAGAGTGCCGCCCAACATGCTCCGGCCCTCGTCGAGTGCGCCAAGGCGATCTCGCAACAGCTGCTCTGATGTCCACGTATGACGTGCGCCGTGCCGACAGTCGAACCGTGCCCATGTTCGAACGAGACAAGTGATGTGGTGGGGTGACCACGACCGATGACTGATGTGTCCGCGGCCACAAGTGATCCGCCCGGTCCTGAGGATCAGGGACGACGGGGCGACGGACCGCTCGCGGGCCTGAGGGTCCTGGAGCTTGGCCAGCTCATCGCGGGCCCCTTCTGCGGCCAGCTTCTCGGCGACTACGGCGCCGAGGTGATCAAAATCGAGGATCCGGCCGGCGGCGACCCGATGCGGCGGTGGGGCTACACCGACGGCACCGCAGCGCCGGTGCACTGGTCGGTGCTTGCCCGCAACAAGCGATCCTTCGGCTGCGACCTGCGCAGCGCCGACGGCCAGGACCTGGTGCGCCGCCTCGCCGCGACCGCGGACATCGTCGTCGAGAACTTCCGCCCCGGCACGCTGGAACGCTGGGGCCTGGGCTACGACGAGCTCTCGGCAGCCAACCCCGGGCTCATCATGGTCCGGGTGACCGGCTTCGGCCAGACCGGTCCCTACGCCGGCCGGGCAGGCTACGGCTCCATCGGAGAGGCGATGGGCGGGATACGGCACCTCATGGGCGAGCCGGACCGACCACCGAGCCGCTCCGGGCTGTCCATCGGCGACAGCCTCGCCGGCATGCTCGGCGCGCTCGGCGCCGTCGCCGCGGTGGTCGAGCGCGCCAGCAGCGGCCGCGGCCAGATCGTCGACTGTGCCCTGTACGAAGCCGTCCTCGCGATGAGCGAGTCACTGGTGGCCGACTACGCCGCGTTCGGCCATGTTCGTGAACGCACCGGCTCGGTACTGCCAGGGGTCGCGCCCTCCAACGTGTACCCGACATCGGACGGAGCGGACCTGCTCATCGCGGCGAACCAGGACACCGTGTTCCGGCGGCTGGCGGCGGCGATGGACCAGCCCGCGCTCGCCGACGACCCGGACTACGCCACGCACGCCGACCGAGGCCGCCGGCAGCAGGCGCTCGACGACATCATCACCGCCTGGACGAGCACGCTCACCCGCAGGGAGGTCGAGGACCGCTGCCTGGCCCACGCGGTGCCCGTGGGCCTGGTCTACCGGGCGCCGGAAATGCTCGACGACCCGCACTTCGCCGCGCGGCGGTCCATCGTCGACGTGGAGGTCGGCGAGGACGGCACGACCCTGCCGATGCAGGCAGTAGTGCCCCGCTTCGACCGCACGCCGGCGCGGATCCGCTGGGCCGGCCCGCCGCTCGGCGACGCCACCGACGAACTGCTCGCCGAGCTCGACATCGACGCCGGCATCGTCGCCGATCTCCGTCGCCGCGGGGTGATCCGATGAGCTCGCTCGCGCTCCAG
This sequence comes from Parafrankia sp. EUN1f, assembly GCF_000177675.1. GTDB lineage: Bacteria > Actinomycetota > Actinomycetes > Frankiales > Frankiaceae > Parafrankia. The sequence goes on along the minus strand of NZ_ADGX01000036.1, from coordinate 23,026 downwards.
CCCGGTGTCAGGGTCGTGGAGGTGGGCCTGCGGGACGGCCTGCAGTCGGTCGAGCGGATCGTGCCGACGGAGGCGAAGGTCGAACTCGTGGAACGCATGATCGACGCCGGCGTCCGGGACATCGAGGTCGCCTCGTTCGCGCACCCACGAGTGCTGCCCCAGCTCGCCGACGCCGAGGCAGTCCTCGCGGCCGTGCCACGCCAGCCCGGGGTGCGGTACCGCGCGCTCGTCCCCAACCTGCGTGGCGCGCACCGCGCCGGGGAGTGCGAACTCGACTATCTCGTCGCCCTGACCTGCTGCGACGAGGAGGTCAGCCGCCTCAACCAGGGCAGCGGCGTCGCGCAGGTGCTCGCCGACCTGCCAGCCATCGGCGAGATCACCCGGACCGCGGGCGCAGCCCTCATCGTCGGGATCGCGATGGCCTTCTTCACGCCGTGCGTCGGTGCCACCGACCCTGCGATCCGCCTGGAGGTGGTGCGGCGGGCCGTCGACGCAGGGGCGGTGGGCGTCTACTTCGGCGACACCGTCGGCATGGCCAACCCGGCGCAGATCGTCGACTCCCTGGAAGCCACCCGTGCCGCCTTCCCGACGCTTGAGATCGGCCTGCACCTGCACGCGCGGAACGGCTTCGCGCTCGCGAACGTGCTCGCCGCGCTGGGCGTCGGCGTCGACTGGCTCGAGTCGGCGTTCTGCGGGATCGGCGGCGACCTGTGGTTTCCCGGTGAGCCCGACGTTCTCGGGAATCTTCCGACCGAGGATCTCCTCGCCTTCACCGGCGCTCTCGGCGTCACCACCGGCATAGACGAAGAGGCCTACGCCCGGGTGTCGGAACTGGCCCGGCTGACGACCGGCCGGGAATCCCTCGACCACCGCAGCCGCGGCGGTTCCGCCCGCGAGATGACCAACGCCCGATGGAGCGACATCCTCCGCACCTTCAAGGGCGTGACCACGACCCGGCAGAACTGAACACCGTCCTGGGCCTCCCGCCCTGTTCTGTATCCGGCCGGGCCCATGCCCACATGAGGTCCCGAGCAGCTGCGGCGCCCATCCCTGCACTCTGGTTGGAGATCATCATCATGACCGTCATCTCGGCACCGACACTGTTACCGCTGGGCCATCCGACCGACGCCGACGACATCCGCGCGCTCGTCGACGTGGTCGCAGATGCGGGCTTCAGCGGAGTCCAGATGACGAGCTCCCACTTCGACGGCGCGGTCACCGCCGGAATGGCCCCGCGAGAGTACTTCGACCGCCATCGTGATCGTGGGCTGTCGATCGCCACCGTGGAGGTGGCGATGGAGTGGGCCACCGCCGACCGGTCCACGATCGCGGCGGAAGCCGCGCCGCTCATGGACCTCGCCCGGCGCGCCGGGGCGCAGCACATCATCGCGATCACAACCTTGCGTCCCGAGACCGCAGGCCTCGGCGAGGTCGCGGCGCGACTGGCCTACCTCTGCGATATCGCAGCGGACCAGGGCCTGCGGATCAGCCTCGAGTTCCTGCCGTGGACGGTGGTGCCGACCCTCGCCGCGGCGGCACGGTTGCTGGATGCGGTGAACCGCGACAACCTCGGTCTCGTCCTCGATCTCTGGCATTGGTTTCGCCAGCCCGGCGGCCCGAGAGAAGACGTGCTGCGGAACATACCCGCAGCACGAATAGACGTGGTCCAGCTCTGCGACGCGCCCGCTAAGCCCGCGCAGGACCCAGTCGTGGAGACGACCACCGCCCGGCTGTTGCCCGGCGCCGGCGACATCGACATCGACGCGGTTCTGGACGTTCTCGCCGCGATGGGAGCCACGCCGATCATCGCGACCGAGGTGTATTCCGCCTCACTCGCGGCGCTCGGACCGGCGGAAATGGCCCGCCAGGCATTCACCGCCACGTCGGCCGCGCTTCGCGGGCGGTGACGATCTCGTCCATCTCCTCCTTGGTGAGGTCGCCGGATTGCAGCGCCGAGGAGACGTGGGTGCGCAGCGGTGTCGGCGAGCGCGTGAGCGCCCGGGAGCTGGAAACGACCGGTCACACGGTGCTGCCACCGGCGGCGGATGTCCCACCAGGTGGAACCATCCACCGAAGTGCTCGAACGACCAGATTCGGCGCCGGGTCCCACGGTTTCCTGTCGCTGGGATCCCAGGCATAGCACGGGACCCGGTTCCGAATCAGTCCGGTGAGTTCGGGAATCGACAGTTCCGCGGCCGACCAGGAGTAGAGCGCGTCGAGGCGCGGCACGATCATCCCGACGTCCAGCAGCCGACCGAGGCCGTGCTCGTCGTCGATATGCCCCTGCAGATCGCCCTGGAGCGGATACCGGTCGGGCAGCACCCGGGACAGCGACAGAAAAATACCGGTCATTCTCACCCGCGGGTCACCCAGCAGGGGTGCGACCGGCCCCAACCAGCCCATCGCGAGGCGCGGAGCGGCCACCAGAGCGTGCGCGTACAACACACGGACCAGCACCAGGTTCAGGAAGAACCGCTCCACATAGCCTTCGGCGTCGGCCAGCGCCCGATGGTCGAGATACGCAGCCACGACGCTCGCGTTGTGCGCGCGGTACCACGCCCGCGCCGAAGGCCGGCGGGCGAACGCCACCGACGACGCGGCGCTCGGCGAGGAGATCGGACCACCCATGCCAACCACATGACCACGCGCCTCAGCGGTGTCACGCAGCAGCCGTTCGTTGACGGCCCGCCACCACGCACTGCCCGACGCCTCACCATCCACCGGGGCGAGCAGGCCGCGGCGTAGCTGCCAGCGCATGAACGCCAACGCCGCCCGCCGATACGGCAGCCGCAACTCGGGCCACCCCGGCGGCGCCGCGTAGAGAGAGCCCAGCAACGCCAGCCGCCCCGCCGGATCGTCGCGTACCGCGTCAACCCGGCCAGCTGCGTACTCGGCGGCAGTAGCCACCCGCGAACCCTACGCCCCGGAACCGCTTCGGCGGTGGTCGTGGCGTCCGCGGACCGGCGCCGCCGTCGTCCTTTAGCCGGACGCCGCACGAGATCGGCCTCTCGCAGGCGGGTCGCAGACGCCTCGGCGGCGGGCGGTCCTCACCGTCGGACTCCGGTCAGTGTCCCGACGACAGGCAGGGCGGTGTCGGGGATGCGACTGTCACATGCCTGATCGACACCGGGCGGGACGGGTTCTATCCTGCACCGAGAATGGACTGCGCTCTCCGTCGGACCGGGGGTTCCGGATGCGCTCCTCACGCCGGTTCCGAGGCCACCGAAGCGGCATCGGGGATTCATTGTTCTTCTTGGCCATGTTCGCCTTCCTGCTGTTCTGGAATGGCGTGGTCATCCATGGCCTCGTGTCGGACCTCAGTTTCCGGAACGACGGTGCGCACACGACCGCCGTGGCACTCTCCACCCGTTCCGAGACCTGGCAGGACGAGGACGGCAGCTACACCGTCCATTTCACCAAGGTCGGCTACACGGTCGACGGGGAGAAGTACGTCCGGGAGATCTCCGGCTCCTTCGAGGAAGGTAGGCGGCTGGACGTCCTCTACGACAGAGGGAATCCCGGCGAGGTCAGGAACCCCTCCGACGTCGGCATCGGCTCGATCATCGGCGGAGTCGTTTTTCTGATCTTCGGGATCGGGATGCTGGGGTTCCTCGTGTCGTTCGTCCGCGACTGGCGTTCTTTTTAGTGCCGTGGCCGGCAAGGTCCACCCCGAGTTGGAGTGGCGCGCCGTGGACCTCGGCCAGGTGACCTGCCAGCCCCTGCCCGCGGATCGCGTCCCTTCCAGCGCTCCCATTCGTCCCATGCCGATGGTTCGACCGACAGCCTCCCGCGCGATCCGGGCGGGAGGCTGTCGGAACCGGGAGCGCCCGGGGAGGTGCGGACCCGCCGCTTACACGGCGATGGGGAGGTTCTTGTAGCCGCGCACGGTGCTGGTGTGCAGGCGCACGGCGCCGGCCCGGTCGACGTCCCAGCGTGGGAAGCGGCGCAGGGTCTCCTCCAGCGCGATCCGTCCTTCGAGGCGGGCGAGGGCGGCGCCGAGGCAGTAGTGCGCGCCGAGTCCGAACGACAGGTGCGCCTCGATGCGACGGCGGACGTCGAACACGTCGGGGTTCGGGAAGGCGCGCTCGTCACGGCCAGCCGAGCCGGTGAGCAGCAGGACGTTGCTGCCCGCGGGAATGGTCACGCCGTGCAGGGTGACGTCACGGGTGAGGCTGCGGCCCTGGCTCGGTGAAGGGGCCTCGTAGCGCAGCAGCTCCTCGATGGCGCCCGGGATCAGGCCCGGGTCGTCGACCAGCAGGTCCCGCTGGTCGGGGAAGTCGGCGAGGGCCAGCCCCGCCCAGCCGAGCAGGCGCGCGACGGTCTCGGTGCCGGCGGAGACGAGCAGCACGCCGAAGTTGGCCGCCTCCTGGTCGTCGAGCCGGCGGGTGCTGCCGTCGTCCTCGGTGAGCTCGGCCTGGACGAGGGCGGTGAACATGTCGTCGCGAGGCCGGACGCGCCGTTCGGCGAGCTGCTCGACGAGGTAGCCGTGCAGCTCGAACATCGCGTTGAGGGCGGTGTCGTTGATCATTCCGACGCCGGGCTCGATGTGGAACATCGTGTTGATGACGTCGAGGATGCGCGGCTGGTCGGCCGGTGACACGCCGAGCAGCGCCGAGATCACCCGGGACGGCAGCTGGGCGCCGAAGTCGGCGACGTAGTCGAACCCGCCGCCGCCCACATGCGGGTCGAGCAGGATGCGGCACTGCTCGCGGATCTGCTCGTGCAGCGCCGAGATACGCCGCGGGGTGAACGCGCGGGAGACCAGCACCCGCAGCCGCGAGTGCTCCGGCGGATCAATGAAGATCATCATCCGGGGTGCGCCGCCGCCGGAGGAGAGCAGCTCCAGCGTGGTCCCGCGAGCCGAGCTGAACGTGCGCGGGTCGCGGGACGCCGCGTCGACGTCGGCGTGCCGCGACAGCGCCCAGAAGTCGAAGCGGTCGTTGCGGTACACCGGCGCCTCGTCGCGCATCCGCCGCCACACCTCGTACGGCTCGGCGTCGATGTCCGTGTCGTAGGGGTCGTAGTAGACGTCGGTGGTGCTGGTCATGGTCTCCCCCTGATCAGAAGCCGCGGAAGCGGGTGGGGCGGCGTTCGACGAAGCTGCGCACGCCCTCGTCGGCGTCCTCGGTGTAGGACAGGGCCTCCACGACCCAGGCCTCCTCCTGCGCCAGGGTGTGCCGGTCGACGTCCAGGGAGCGGTTGAGCAGCCACTTGTTGGCGCTGTGTGCGCGGGTCGGGCCGGCGGCGAGGCGGGTGGCCAGGTCGTCGACGGTCGCGGCCAGCTCCTCGGCGGGCACGGTCCGCGCGATCAGGCCGATCTCGGCGGCGCGGGTGGCCGGGATGTCCTCGGCAAGCAGAACCAGCTCGCGGGCCCGGGCGAGGCCGACCAGCCGCGGCAGCAGCCAGGTCCCGAGGCCGTCGACGGCGAGCCCGCGACGGGCGAAGATCTCGATGAACTTCGCGTTGTCGGCGGCGACGACCAGGTCGCAGGCGAACACCAGGTGCGCCCCGATGCCGGCCGCGGTGCCCTGCACGGCCGCGATCACCGGCTTCTCGCAGTCGAGGATCGCGTGCACCACGTTGATGCCGCCGGTGGTCATCGCCCGGCGGATGTCACCGACGAGCTTCTCGGGCACACCGTCGGGGCGCGGCCCGGCGGAACGCTGCTGGCGCAGGTCCGCGCCGGTGCAGAAGAAACGTCCGGTGCTGCCGAGGACGACGACCCGCACGGACGGGTCGGCGTTGAAGCGGGCGAACCAGGTGAGCAGGGCGTCGCGCTGCCCCATGGTGAGGGCGTTGCCGGCGTCCGGCCGGTTGAGGGTGACCCGGGCGATGCCGTCGTCGGTCACCGTCAGGGTCAGCTCACCGTCCGCCGCCACCTCGGTCACGGCCGCGGTCGCACCGTCGGTGGGCGGGGTGGGTTCCGTCGGCGTGGGGTCCGTCGGGGTGGGGATCGATGTCGTCACGGCACTCTCTGCAGGCTCTGGGCGACCGCCTCGGCGGCGGCGTCGGACGTCGTGTAGGAGGTTTCCAGCAGCAGGGCCCGCTTGAGGTGCAGGTGGAGGTCCACCTCCCAGGTGAACCCCATCCCGCCGTGCGCCTGGATCGCGGTCCGGCAGCTGAGCAGCGCCGCCTCGGCGGCCAGCACCCGGGCCGCGGCGACGGCGCGGACGGCCGGCCCGCCGCCGGACCCGGGCTCGGTGATGTCGAGTGCGCCGGGTTCGTCGATGATCACGCCCGCGGCGTCGACCGCGGCCCGGGCGACCTCGCCGCGGGCGAAGCAGTCCGCGAGCATGTGCTTCACGGCCTGGAACGTCCCGATGGGCCGGCCGAACTGCTCGCGTTGCTGCGCGTGCGCGGTCGCCAGGTCGAGGACACGCAGCGCGTGGCCCACGAGCAGCGCGGAGCTGAGCAGCGAGCCCAGCAGCGACCAGCGGGCGGCCTGCGCCGCGTCGCCGACCTGATCGCCCCGCGGGAGGTCCGTCACCAGCGACAGCGGCGTGGTCGGGTCCAGTGGCACGGTGATCGGCGTCGCGGTCAGTGCCGCCGGGTCGAGCCGTTCGATGCCGTGCGCGTCGAGGACGTAGACGACGTCGGCGTCGCGCAGATGCTCGACCAGCAGCGGCGCGCCCGGTTCCGGACGCACCACGACCGCCGGGACGACCTCCCCGCCGCCGACCGCCCCGCTGTCACCGTCGAGGTCGGCGGCGAGCGCCGCAGCGACCAGCGGGCCGGGCACGAGGCAGGCACCCAGCGTCTGGTAGGCGAGGACGGCGTTGACGACCGGCAGCGCGAGCCCGCCGCGCTCCTCCGGCTGGTAGACGGCGAACGTGCCGAGCTCGGCGAGCGCGCTCCACGCCGCGCGGTCGAACCCACCCGGCTCGGCCCAGCCGCGGGTCCGCTCCACCGGGAAGACCTCCTCGGCCAGCCGGCGGACGGTGTCCCGCAACGCGCGCTGGTCTTCATCCAGGTCGAAGTGCATCGCTCAGCGCTCCTTGGGCAGGCCGAGGACGCGCTCGGCGAGGATGTTGCGCTGGATCTGCGACGTCCCGGCACCGATGCTGATCGCGAACGCGTGCAGCTGGGCGTGCACCAGCTGCCCGGTGGGCAGGCCGGGCAGGTCGTCCATACTCAGCGCGGCACGGTCCAGCACCCGGATGATCAGTGCGCTCAGGTGGTGCAGCGTCTCCGAGTAGGACAGCTTGAACGCGGAGCCGCCGGCCGGTGGGATGACCCCGACCATGCCCCGGGTGACGTTGCGCTTGGTGAGCGCCCACAGCGCGTCCAGCTCGGCGGCGACCCGGCCGATGTCACGGCGCAGGCCGGCGTCGTCCCAGGCGGTGCCGGCGCCCCGCGGCAGCACCCGGGCGAGTGCGGCGAGGTCGGCGACGTGGCTGCGCGCGGTGATCAGCTCCCGGACGAACGCGGTGCCGCGCTCGAAGCCGAAGGTGACCATCGCGACACGCCAGCCGTCGTTCTCCGCGCCGACCCGGTTGGCCACCGGGATGCGGACCTCGTCCAGGTAGACCTCGGCGAACTCACTGTCGCCGTGGATGGTCCGCAGCGGACGGACGTCGACACCCGGACTGTCCATCGGCATGATCAGCCAGGTGATCCCGCGGTGCTTCGGCGCGTCGGGGTCGGTGCGCACGAGCAGCTCGCAGTAGTCGGCGACCGGGCCGTAGGACGTCCAGATCTTCTGCCCGGTGACGACGTAGTGGTCACCGTCGCGGACGGCCCGGGTGCGCAGCCCGGCGAGGTCGCTGCCGGCGCCCGGTTCGGAGAAGCCCTGGCACCACACCGCCTCCCCGGACAGGATCCGGGGCAGGTGGAAGGCGCGCTGCTCGTCGGTCGCCTCGGCGATGAGGGTGGGCCCGGCGTGCAGCTGGCCGACGAAGTGGACGCCGAGGTCGGGGGCACCGGCCGCGGCGGATTCCTCCAGGAAGATCAGATGCTCGGCCGGGCTGGCGCCCCGGCCTCCGTACTCGCGGGGCCAGTGGATACCCGCGTAGCCCGCATCGGCAAGCATTCGTTGCCAGGCGCTGTCGTACCGCCGGCGGGCCTGCCAGTCCCGCTCGGGCGGGGGCCCGCCGAGCTGGGGAACAGCCTGCCGGACCCAGGCCCGGATCTCCTTGCGGAACTGGGCCTCGGACTCGGAGTCGAGGAGCAGCATCCGACCACCTCCATTGGATACATTATGCCAATTGGCGGCCAGACGTCAGTCTCGCGGCGCGGGGCGCGGGAACTCGGCAGGCCAACCGGCGCGAGCGGCCCGCCGGGCGTCGCACTCGGCCCGCCGGGCGCGGCGAGCGGCGGGCCGAGCGGCCGTCAGGAACTCGCGATCAGGTCCAGCGACTCCAGGTCGCGCAGCGCCGCGCAGATCCCCCGAGCCATCGACAGGAACATCCGGTCGGAGCGCTCCGAGCGCACTCCGGCGGCGAACATGCAGCCCAGCACCGTGATCAGCGGGCCGTGCAGCATCCCGGCGCGGTAGTCGGTGAAGCACTGTTCGGCCGAGTAGCCCGTGACGCCGAGCTCGACGAGGCGGGCGTGGTAGGCCCCCACCAGCCGGTGCTCGGTCGAGCGCCGCACGGCTGGCGGCAGCGCCGTGGACAGGAAGTACGCGAGATCGCGAGCCGGCAGCCCGATGGTGATCGTCTGCCAGTCCACGGTCAGCACGCCCGGGCCCTGCGCCGGGAACATCAGGTTGTCGAGCCGGTAGTCCCCGTGCAGCAGGGTGAACGGCGCGCGCCAGCCGCTCTCCCACTGGTAGGTCAGCGCGGCGGCCCGGTGCAGCGTGTCGAGGTCACGCTGGTCGAGCACGCCGGCGAACCGATCGCCGAAGTCCTTCGTGGTCGCCACCAGCAGCTCGGCCATGAACGCGAGCTCCGCGTCCTGCGGGCGGGGCAGCCAGTCGCCTTCGGCGGCGAGCAGCTCGCTGTTCCAGAACGACGCGTGCAGCCCGGCGAGCGCGCGGACGGCGTCGGTGGCCTGCGCCTCGTCACAGCCGTCCTCCTGGCTGCCCGGGCGCGCCGGGGCGGCGTCGGCCAGCACGAGGGTGAAGGCGCGGGAGTCCGGGCTGATCGCGGCCTGCCAGCAGTGCGGGATGTCGATGCGGGCGTCCCGGGCCAGCCGGGCGTAGAACCCGACCTCCTTGCGGTAGCCGCGGCGCACGACGTCCCGCCCGCCCGGGTCACCGGCGCCCATCTTGACCACGAGCGTGCGCGGAGCCGGTGCGCCGCCCGCCGTGGTGTCGCGCCCGGGGGCGTACTCCAGCCGGAAGCGGTAGCTGGAACCGATCTGACCAGTGCCGATCGGCTCGTGGCTCACAGCGCGGACCTCGACGTCGCCGGCACCGCCGGCGCCATGAGCACCACCGGCACCGCGCAACGCCGCGGTCATCCACGCCGGAGTGATCTCGGCCGGATCGTCGACGATCTGCTCGGCGGTGCCGACGCCCGGCACATCAGTACCCGAACCCGGCTCACGGCGCGCGTCGACGCCGGCGCCGGCGTCGGCGCCGGCATTGGTGCTGGCGGCAGAAGCGGAATCGGAACCGGATGCAGAGCCGGACAACGAATCAGGATGTGAAGGTTGCATAAAGTATCCCTCTATGTTCGGGTGGGGAGCCCGCTCGACCGGATGCACCCGCCCCTCGGGGGAACCGCATCGTCGGCACCGCAGAGTACTTCCAAGCCCGCCGGACGTAAACACTCTTGCCAGAGAGCGTCAGGACTGTAAAGGACGTCCGTCCGCTCAGCCCGCGGCTTCGGCCGGCTGGGCGGAGAGCCAGGCCGCCACCTGGGCCCGCGAGGTCAGCCCCAGCTTCTTCAGGATCTGCTGGACGTGTGTCTCCGCCGTCCGCGGGGAGATCACCAGGGTGGCGGCGATGTCCCTGTTACTCAGGCCCCGCGCGACGAGCTGGGCGACCTGCCTCTCCCGCCGCGTCAACCGCACTCCGCCCAGCCACGCGCCGGCAGGCACGGTGACCGGCCCGGTGGTCGGCCTGGTGAAGGATCCGGCGGCCGGTCCGCTGGACGATCCGGTGACCGGTCCAGTAGCGGTCGCGGCGGCGGAAGCCGTCGCCGAGCCCGTGGCACAGGAGGTGGCCCAGGCCTCCGCCGGTGCGAGCGCGGCTCCCCGCGCCCAGGCCGCGTCGAAGGCGCGCGGGCCCAGGTCCTCCCGGCACGCCGCCTCGCAGTCCTGGCGAAGCCGGAACAGCGCGGGCAAGGCCGCGGTGGACGTCCCCATCCGCTCCCAGAGATGGTCCGCCGCGCCGAGCAGAACCGCCGCGCCGGCGAACTCGTCCAGGCCCGCCCGGATCCAGGCAAGCGCCTCCAGGCACAGGGCGAGACCGAGGTGGTCGGGCAGCCCGCTCTCCCCGAAGACGGCGGCGCGCGCGATCGCCAGCGCGCCCTTCGGGTCACCGGCCCTCCAGGTGGCCAGCGCGCGGGCCCATTCCGCGTAGGCGCGCAGCCGGCGGTCCCGGCGCAGAATCGCGATGGCGACCCAGTCCTGGTAGTAGCGCTGCGCCGCCCACGGGGTGCTTCCCAGCGCGGCGGCGAGCGTGAGCACCGCGAGGGTCTCCTGCTGCCGGTTCAGGTCGCCGTCCCGGCGGAACTGAGCGAGGGCCCGCTCCAGGTTCGCGACGGCGTCGGGCTTGTCGGTGTACACCGCGTCGAGGCCGGTGAGCTGGGTGATGAGCGCGGCTTCGGCGCCCGCACAACCGGCCGCCACCAGCTCACTGCCGTGCTCCAGCATCCGTTCGGCGTCGCCACGGTCACCCTGCAGGGTCGCGAGCCAGCCCGCGGTATGCAGCGCACGGACCCGGCCGGGGACGTCGTCGCCGCCCCCGCGCCCGGCCTCGTCACCACCCGCACCGCCAGCGCCTCCGCCGCTTCCGCCACTTCCGGTGCTTCCGGCGCTTCCGGCGCTTCCGGCGCGACCAGAAGCGCCCGAGCCACCGCCGGCGCCCGAGCCGCCGTCGTCGAGCAGGCGTGCCAGCCAGTACCGCCCCTCGGTGAACCATCCGTCCGCGACCCAGTAGCGGTGCAGCGACTGCGCGAGCGCCAGGTTCGCCGCCGGGTCGGGGCTGGCGGCGCAGTACTCCAGCGCCAGCTGCAGGTTCGCATGGTCGGCGCGCAGCCGACTGAGCCAGGACTGCTGCGCGGGGCCCGTCCACTCCGCCTCCGCGCGGGCGGCGAGCCCGGCGTACCAGTCATGGTGACGCCGACGCAGCACCTGCCACTCGCCGCGCCACTCGATGTCGTGCTCCAGCCGCTCCTGGCCGTACTGGCGCAGCATCTCCAGCAGCCGCAGCCGCCCGCGCTCCGCCCCCGGCTCGAACGTGAGGATCGACTTGTCGACCAGCGCGAAGACCAGGTCGAGGAACGGTTCGGCCAGCCCGTCGCCGCAGACACCCTCCGCCGCGTCGAGCTCGAAGTCACCGGCGAACACCGACAGTCGGGCCCACAGCAGGCGCTCCTGCGGGGTGCACAGGTCGAAGCTCCACGCGACGCAGGCGCGCAGGGTCCGCTGCCGGTCGGCGACCAGCCGCCCGTCGTGGCGCAGCAGCGCGGTCGGCCTGGTGAGCCGCACCAGGATCTCAGCCGGTGACAGGGCCCGGGTCTTCACCGCGGCAAGCTCGATGGCCAGTGGGATGCCCTCGAGGCGGCGGCAGATGTCACCGACCGCGGCCCGGTTGTGCCAGGTCAGCGCGAAGTCCGGGCGGACGGCACGGGCCCGTTCGACGAACAGCGTCGTCGCGTCGCAGGGCAGGTGCGGGTCGGCCCCGGCCCCGTTCCCGTTCCCGCCGCCGACCGGCAGTGGCGCCACCACGTACGTCGCCTCGCCCTGGACCCGTAACGACTCCCGGCTCGTCGCGAGGATGCGCAGCCGCGGGCAGCGGGTCAGCAGCAGGTCCACCAGCTCCGCGCAGGCCTCGACGACGTGCTCGCAGTTGTCCAGGACGAGCAGCGCTCCCCTGGTCTCCAGGTACGCCCCGAGCGCCGCGGACGACGGTTCGGCGCTCCCGCGCGGCTGGCAGCCGAACGCCGCGGCGACGGTGTGCGCCACCAGCCGCGGATCCCGCAGCCGCGCAAGCTCCACGACGCACACCCCGTCCGGGTACGCGCGGCGCGTCTCGGCGGCCACCCGCATCGCCAGCCGGGTCTTGCCCACACCACCGACTCCGGTGACCGTGACCAGGCGAAACTCACCGAGCAGCTCGCGAAGCTCCGTGCGTTCCGCACGCCGGCCGACGAAGCTCGTGCGTTCGGTGGGCAGCCGCTCGCCTCGGAACCGAACCTGCGCGGACACGGCCATGGATCATCTTTGGCGGGGGTCTGCCACGACGTCAAGACGCACCGATCACCCGGCGATCCCGGTAGCCATCCCCGTACTTCTACGGATGCCCGCCCCGTGACAGGCCCACGATCCTGGTCACGCCCACCCACCGGTGCGGCACACGCAAAGGGCTGCCGGGCCGCCGACCTGCCGGACGGCCGTGCGGATGGAGGGAAACAGGCCATGCTCACGCCGTTCGACGACTATCCGATCCATCAGAGCGCGCTGCCGGTCGCGCACGCCGGCGGTGGGCATCCCGACCACTACGACCGGTTCTGGTTCAACGGCTACGACGAGGACGTCTACTTCGCGCTCGCGTTCGGGCTGTACCCGAACCGCGGCACGATCGACGGTGCGTTCAGCGTCGTCCACCAGGATGTGCAGCGCTCGGTCTTCGCCTCCGGACGCATCCCGCTGGACCGCACCCGCACCAGCATCGGCCCGGTCACGGTCGAGATCGTGGAACCGCTGCGGGTGAACAGGATCATCGTCGACGCACCGGAGCACGGCCTCGCCGCCGAGCTCACCGCCACCGCCCGCACCCCCGCGCACGAGGAGCCCCGGGCCACCCAGCACGACGGGCCGCTGCTGCTCACCGACTCCACCCGGGCCACCCAGATGGTCACCTGGAGCGGATGGCTCGAAACCGGCGGCGCGCGCATCGAGATCACCCCGGGCACCTACGGGACCAAGGACAGGTCGTGGGGAATCCGCGGCGTGGGCGAACGGACCCCCGCGGCGCCGCGCACCGCCCTGCCGCAGGTGTTCTTCCTGTGGGCCCCGCTGAACTTCGCCGACCGCGCCCTGCACTACGTCGTCATGGAGGACGAGACGGGGCGGCCGTGGCTGGAACGGACCGCCGTCCTGCCCGTTCTCGGCGACGGCGACCCGGTGTTCGGGCCCGACACCGGCATCAGCTGGCTGCACGGGGTACGCCACCGGGTGCGCTGGGCTCCGGGCCTGCGCCGTTCCGACGGCGCCACGCTCCTGCTCGGCCCGGACGAGACGGTGGAGCTGGAACCGCTGCGCACCTTCCGCATGAAGGGTGTCGGCTACCTGCACCCGCGCTGGAAGCACGGCCGCTGGCACGACGAGCTCGCCGTCGGCGGCGAGGTGCACAAGGTCGCCGAGCTCGACACGCTCGCACCCGAATGCGTGCACGTCCAGCAGGTGGTGCGCGCGACCTGGGGCGAGCGGGTCGGCCTCGGCGTCCTCGAACAGCTCGTCATCGGCCCCTACGCGCCGGGCGGCTTCCAGAGCATGCTCGACGGCGCCCCAGGCTGAGCCGACCGGCGAGCAACGGCGCATCTCAGTAGCTTCGGACTTCGGAGCCCGCCGCAGAATCCCGCACATCGAGCTTCCGCCACCGCCACCGCCACCGCCGAGCAAGAATTGAGGATTTTGGCCGCCGCAGAGCCTGTAACAAAATGGCGCCGACCAAGATCGGTAGTCAGGTGCACACGGCTGAGATCTTCGCTGACGGACGAACGTGGGCTGCCAGGTCAAAGTTGGTGGCCCGGATCGGCCACTTCTCGGCATTTTGCGACGGGCTCCGCAGCAACCGAAATCCTCACTTCTTGCGGATTGCCAAGTGCCACTTCGCTAGGGATTCTAATAATGGCCGTGGAACCAGCCATGCCGCATGGAGTGGGTGACGGCAGGCCTTGCCAGCGACGACACTAAAGACGGGCCAGCAGATCGGCCTTCTTCGCGGTGAACTCTTCGTCCGAGAGAACACCGCGGCGGTGCAGGTCACTCAACCTCTCGATTGTCGCCAGAATCGCGTCCGGGTCGGTGCCACCGGCGGACGCCGGGGCGGGTTCGGACGGGCTCACGGCCGGGGCGGGCCGCTGCGGTGCCGGGCTCACCAGCGGCAGGCTTTCCACGGGGAAGGTGCCGTGCTGGCTGGAGAAGGACAGTGTTCTGGGCCGGTCGCCCTGTTGCTGTTGCTGCTGGACGCCCGTGATGTGATGGTCGAGGGTGTCGTAGATGCGGACCTGGCCGTCGCCGCGGCGCACGGCCAGCCGCCGCACAGCCGGAAAGATCGCGTATCGGGATTCGTTCTGGCTGCCAGTCGAGCTGGGCTGGCCCAGGTCACCGGGCCACCAGCTGCTCGAGTTCGCCGGGTGGGCCGCCGCGGGCTCTCCGCCGCCGGTCGGCGGGGAGGCGGCGGGCGCATACAGCTGCTTCGAAGCCAACAGAGTGGACAGCTCCGTGGCGAGAGCGCTGACCGTTGCCTGCAGGCCGTGGTTGAACATGTCGCCGACCATCGTCATGCCACCGGCCATCCACTGTCCGCGGCCACCCAGCTCGGGGTGGGAGAACTGCGCCTGGGTACCACCGCCGAGCAGCACCGCGTCCAACAGCGTGCGCACCGCGTCGGTGCTCACGCCGTACCGGCGGGCGAGATCCGCGATGGCCTGCTCACCCTGGCCGTTCAACCTGCGCATGGTAAATCTCCTCGTCACGTCGCCACGCCGTCTCGACGAAAGCCGGGACCGGCGTCAGCGGCGTGTTGCCACCACCCGAGTCTGCCAGCGTCGTCTCGGCCACCGTGGCGTCGCCGGCCGCCCTGGCGATACGGCCGGCCGAGGGTTACGACCAGGGGCGCCGGGGCTTCTCCCCGCGACCCGAGGACGGCGGCCGGGACAGCGCGAATGATGAAGGTGCCCCGGGCATCCGGGGCACCAACCCCGAACACCATCGACCTTAGGGACCGCCATGTCCGACCCCCACGTCTCGCCCGAGCCGCCGGCCTCGTCCGGCCCCGACCCGAAGCCCAACCCAGGTCCCGAGAACGACACCGATCCCGGGTCGGCGTCCGAACCGCGGGCGGTGGTCAGGGCGTTCCTGGCGGCGTTGGAGCGGCTCGACGCCGACGCGGCGCTGGCGCTCGTCTCGGATGACGTCGTCTACCAGAACGTTCCACTGCCGCCGGCCCGCGGGCGGGTGGCGGTGGAGAAGCAGCTGCGCTGGATGCTGCGGTACGGCACCGGGTTCGAGGCACGCATCCACCATCTGGCCGCGGACGGCCCGGTCGTGCTCACCGAACGGACGGATGTGCTGCGCGCCGGCTCGTGGGGGGCGGAGTTCTGGGTCTGCGGCACGTTCGAGGTGCAAGACGGCCGGGTGGTGCTGTGGCGGGACTACTTCGACTGGGCGACGTTCCTCGCCGCCAGCGCCCGCGGCGCGGGGAAAGCTCTGTTCTTCCAGGCCGCCGCGGCGGTCGCGGCCCGGCGCCGAACCGGGCCCTGACCGCTGCCACCCCCGCACCGAGCGCGCAGCCGGCGCGGAGCCTTCCGCTGCCAGTGCGCCGCCCGCCGATGGTCAAGCCGTTGCACCAGGGCATACTTCTAGATAATTTGCGGACTCAGGGCGCATCGGGCGCGATCCTGCCGATGGGCCGTAAATCCCCGGGGCCGACCGAGCGCCTCCCTCCTGTGTTCGAGACCGCGGCACCGGCCGCACGGCGGTCCTGCCGCCGGCAGCGAGAAGGACCTGATCATGAACCTTGACGAGGCCGGCGGCGTCTTCACCGACCCCACCGCCTACGCGGACGAGCAGCGTTTCCACGCCGCCACCGCGGTGCTGCGCCGTGAGTCCCCGGTCCACCGGGTCGAGACCGAGGGGTTCGCCCCGTTCTGGGCGATCACCCGGTACGACGACGTCATGGAGATCTCCCGCGACTCCGAGCTGTGGCACAACGCCCCCCGCACCGCCGTCCAGCAGGACCCGGACGCCCCCGCGCCGCCTATCCGAGCACTCGTCCAGATGGACGCCCCCGACCACCCGATCTACCGGCACATCAGCGCCGACTGGTTCAAGCCCGCCGGCGTGCGGCGGCTGTCCGACCGGATCACCCAGCTCGCGAAGCGCTACGTCGACCACATGGCCGACCTCGGCGGCGAATGCGACTTCGTCCAGGACGTCGCCGCGCACTACCCCCTCTACGTCATCCTCTCCCTGCTCGGGCTGCCCGAGGAGGACTTCCCCCGGATGCTGAAGCTCACCCAGGAGCTGTTCGGCGCCGAGGACCAGGACCTTGCCCGCGCCGCCGACGGCGACGCCGCCGCGATGGAAGCCCTCCTCGACTTCTTCCAGTACTTCCAGAAAGTGATCGCCGACCGCCGCGAGAACCCCACCGACGACCTCGGCTCCGTCATCGCCAACGCCACCGTCCACGGCGACACCATCGGTGAGCTCGAAGTCGTCGGCTACTACGTCCTCATCGCCACCGCCGGCCACGACACCACCAGCGCCGCGATCTCCGGCGGCCTGCACGCCCTGCTGGACAATCCCGACCAGTGGCAGCGCCTCACCGCCGACCCATCGGCCCTCGTGCCGACCGCGGTCGACGAGATGATCCGCTGGACGTCCCCCGTCAAGCACTTCATGCGCACCGCCACGCGCGACACCACCATCCGCGGCGTTCCGATCCCCGCCGGCGACGCCGTCCTGCTGTCCTACCCGTCGGCGAACCGCGACGAGGACGTCTTCACCGACCCACAGACCTTCGACGTCGGCCGCACCCCCAACAAGCACGTCGGCTTCGGCTTCGGCGCCCACTACTGCCTCGGCACCCACCTCGCCCGCCTCGAGGCCCGCGCCCTCTACACCGAACTCGTCCCCCGCCTGCGCGAGGTCGAGCTCGCCGGCACCCCCGAGTACATGCAGACCGTCTTCGTCGGCGGCCCCAAGCGGCTGCCGATCCGTTACAAGATCTCCTGACGACATCCGGCCCGGCCGTCGCAGCCCTGGGCGGCCCACACGCCGCCGAACCACCAGGGCTGCCGGAGGGCACACAGGATGAGCGAGTCGGAAGGTGCCACGCCGGCGGCGGGCACGGGCCCCTTAGCGGGCACAGGCGCCAGGGCAGGCGTGGACGACGTGGCGTGGATCGTCGACGATCCGCACCACGTCACGCCGCAGTGGATGACCGCCGTGTTACGCCGCGGCGGGACGGACACCGAGATCACCGGCCTGCGCCACGAGCCCGTCGGCGGCGGCCAGCTCAGCTCCAGCTACCGCTTCCACCTCACCGCCGCACCAGACGCAACCGACCCGGCGCCGCCGTCGGTGGTCCTCAAACTGGCCGCCGGCACCCCCGCCGCACGCGCCCAGATCGCACCCGGATACCTCAGCGAGGTCGGCTACTACCGCAGCTTCGCCGCAGGCGCCCAGATCCGCGTGCCCCGCTGCTGGAGCGCCGACATCACCACCGACGGCCACAGCTTCACCCTCGTCCTCGAGGACGCACACCCATCCCGGCCCGGCTCCCAGGTCCACGGCGCCACCCTCGCCCAGGCCCACGCCGCGATCCGCAACCTCGCCGGCCTGCACGCCCCCTACTGGGGCCAGCAGGGGCTACGCGACACGGCCAGCTGGCTACGTCATACCGACGAGGCGGGCATCAGCTTCCTCGGTGAGCTGCTCGCGACGGCCACCACGCCCTTCGTCGACCGCTTCGGCGCGGACCTCTCCCCCGCCGACCTCGACACGCTGCACCGCACAGCCGACCTGTTCGGCCGCTGGGGCCGGCACATCGGTGCCCGGCACAGCCTGATCCACGGCGACTACCGGCTCGACAACCTGCTCTTCTCCGACACCGCCGACACCGACAACCCCGAGGCCACCGACGACCCTGGGGCCACCGGCATCCGGGTCACGGCCGTCGACTGGCAGTCACTCGAGATCGGGTTCCCCGGCCGCGACGTCGCCTACTTCCTCTCCACCGCCCTGCACCCCGACCTCCGCAGGGCGCACGAGAAGACACTGCTCCGCACCTACCACGACCGGCTGCTCCAGCTCGGGGTGGCGGACTACCCCTTCGAGGCCTGCTTCGGGGACTACCGCCTCGGGACGCTGCAGGGGCCCCTGCTCACCGTGCTCGGCGCCATCTACGCGACGAACGAGCCCACCGAAAGCTCCCACCGGATGTTCCTCTCGATGGCCACCAACACCTGCGCGGCCATCCGCGATCTGGGCACCCTCGGCCTGCTCACCGCCTGACGGCCCGGTCGCTTCACCTCAGGAGGGGCAAAAGAGGCGCAGATTCGCCTGGCGACCCGCAAGAACGAAGGATTTCGGTCGTCGCAACGACCAGAATCGTTCACTCTTGCGACTCGCCAAACGCGCCGGCGGTATTCACCCGCGGCCCGGGCCGGCGGTGAACGCCGCCGGCCCGGGCCCGGATCAGCTATCCGAACGGCAGCACGACCGTGCGGGTCTCCAGGTAGGCCTCGACACCCTCGGGGCCCATCTCCCGCCCGATCCCGGACTGCCGGAAGCCACCGAACGGGCTGCGTGGCTCGACGATCGCGGCGGAGTTGACCGCGCAGACGCCGGTGCGGATCCGGCTGGCCAACGCCACCCCGCGGGCCACGTCGGCGGTCCAGACCGAGCCGGACAGCCCGTAGTCGGAGTCGTTGGCGATCGCGACCGCCTCGTCGTCATCGTGGTAGCGGATCGCCGTCACCACCGGCCCGAAGATCTCCTCACGGGCGATCCGGCTGGCGTTGTCGACATCGGCGAACAGGGTCGGCTCGACATAGTGGCCGGCGTCCAGCCCGGCTGGACGGCCGCCGCCGACGACGAGCCGGGCGGAGCTGGCCCGTCCGTCGGCGAGGTAGCCCTCGACCCGGTCACGCTGCCGCGCCGACACCAGCGGGCCGACAGCGGTAGTCATGTCGCGCGGGTCACCGACGCTCAGACCGCGGATGTGGTCGGCGAGCGCGTCGATGACCTCGTCGTAACGCGACGCCGGTACCAGGATGCGGCTCTGCGCCGCACACACCTGCCCGTTGTTCTGCAGCCCCGAGTCGAGCAGCTGCGGGACGACCGTCGCAAGATCCGCGTCGTCGAGGATGACACCGGCCGACTTGCCGCCCAGCTCCAGCGTGACACGCTTCATCAGCTCACCGCAGGTGGCGCCGACCGTCCGGCCCGCCGCGCTGCTGCCCGTGAACGACACCTTGTCCACACCCGGATGCCCGACCAGGTACCGGCCGAGCTCCGCGCCGCCGGGCAGGATGCTCACCAGCCCCGGCGGGACGTCCGCCGCGAGCAGCACCTCGGCCAGCAGGAACGAGCTGGCCGGTGCCTCCGGCGGCGGCTTGAGGATGATCGGGGCGCCGGCCGCGAGCGCCGCGCCCAGCTTCATGCACGACAGGAAGATCGGCACGTTCCACGGCACGATTCCCACCGCGACCCCGACCGGGACCTTCTGGATCAGGCAGCGCCCCATCAGCCCGGGGCGTTCCTGCTCGAAGGGGAAGCTCTCGGCGACGTCCGCGAAGCCCTCGATGACCATGGCGGAGCCGATGGCCTGCCCGAACAGGGAGAACGCCGCCGGCGAGCCCATCTCGTCGGTGATGATCCCGGCGAGCTCCTCGGCCCGGGCCTGCAGCCCCGCCGAGACCTTCCGGATCAGCTCCGCGCGTTCCTTGCCGGCTCCCGGTGACCAGGCGCTGCCCGCCAGTGCCGCCGACGCCGCGGCGATCGCGGCGTCGGCGTCGGCGCGGGTCGCCTCGGGAACGGTGGCGACGAGGTGGCCGT
Source organism: Parafrankia sp. EUN1f (assembly GCF_000177675.1). Taxonomy (GTDB): domain Bacteria; phylum Actinomycetota; class Actinomycetes; order Frankiales; family Frankiaceae; genus Parafrankia. The sequence goes on along the minus strand of NZ_ADGX01000036.1, from coordinate 3,127 downwards.
CATGCGGCGAGTGGACCTCGATCCGGCCGGACGTGGCGGGCTGGCGCCAGACCCCACCGATGAGAAGCTGGTCGCGTTCGATGACGGTGGTCATACCGAGGCCTCCGACGGGAGCAGGACCGGCTTGACGACCTTGCCGGAAAGGGACGCCTCCTCCGCGGCGTTGATCTCCGCCAGCGGGAAGGTCTCGATGAGCCGGTCGAACGGGAACCGGCCGGCGCGCCACAGCTCGATCAGCCGCGGGATCACCACCTGCGGATCGGCGCCGCCCTCCAGGATGTTGGAGAGCCGCTTGCCGAGCAGCGTGATCGTGTCGAAGGTGATCGGCTCGGTCTGGATGCCCACCATCCCGCAGTGCCCGCCGGCGCGCAGCGCGCCCACGGCGTTGCCGATCACCGTCGCGTTGCCGGTGGTGTCGAAGGTGTAGTCGGCACCACCGCCCGTCAGCGCCTGGATCTGGGACACCAGATCCGTGCTCTGACCGTCCAGCGTGTGGGTCGCGCCGAGCTCGACGGCGAGGTCCAGCCGGTGCTGGTGCAGGTCGACCGCGATGATCGGGTCGGCGCCGACGACCTTCGCCGCCATGATCGCCGCGAGCCCCACCGCTCCGGCGCCGAACACCACGAAGCTGGCACCCGCGCGGACGTCCAGGTCGACGAGCACGGAGCCCGCGCCGGTGAGGATGCCGCAACCGAGCGGCCCCAGCTTCTCCAGTGGCAGGTCACGGTCGACGACCACCACCCCGCGCTCGGCCGCGACGCAGTAGGTGGCGAACGAGGACTGGCCGAACCAGCGCGAGGCGATCTCGCCGCCGGCCGCGTCACGCACACCGGTGGTGCCGTCGAGACGCCGGCCGAAGAAGTTACGGAACAGGAACAGGTCGCAGTAGGGCGGCACGCCGCGCCGACAGCTCGCGCACTCGCCGCACGAGTCGAAGGACAGCACCACGTGGTCGCCCACCGACACCCGGGTAACCCCGTCACCGACCGCCTCGACCACTCCGGAACCCTCGTGCCCGGTGATGACCGGCGGCTGCGCCGGCGACCTCTCCTCACGCGGCACGACGTCCGTGTGGCACATGCCCGCGCCGACGACCCGGACGAGGACCTCGCCCGGCCCCGGCGGGTCGAGCTCGACCTCCTCCAGGACGTAGGGGCCGTCCGCCTGCCGCAGCACCGCCGCGGTCACCTTCATCCGGCACTCCCGTTCTTCAAGGTCAGCAATTCAAGATCAGTGATCCAGGGTCGGCCTGTCGAGATCAGCGCGTCCGGGGCCGGTGCGCCGAGGAGGCGACGAGGCGACGGGCTCACCAGGCGGCGGACCTGCCGGCCGCCGGGAACATCGCAACAGCGATGCGCGAAACCCTAAGGCACAGATCTACATGTTTCAACCGATCGCGGACTCGCCGCGAGATGGGCCGACAACCACCCCAGGGCCGGTATGCGAAGAAATATATAGATATTTAGGATACTACGTGATGGTCGAGGCAGGCATGCAGGAAGGCGACCAGATCCTCGTCGGAACGCAACTGGGTGGTCTCGTCGAGAAGCAGCGACTGCAGCAACCGCACCATGTGCTCGGCGAGCGCCGCCCGGGCCTGCTCGCCCAGGTCGAGAGCGATCGGCAGCCGGTCGAGCACCGCCAGAGTGAGCCGCGGCGCGTCCGCCGTGGTGATCAGCGCGTCACCGCGGCCCGGCTGCGCGATGAAGGACAGGCCCGGGTCGTTCGGCAACGTCCGGACGCAGTGCAGCATCAGCCGGACGAGCGCGTCCCGGGGATCGTCGACGCCGGTGAGGCTCGCGGCCATCCCTGCCACCAGCGCCTCCACACCCTGCTCCGCGACAGCCTCGAACAGGGCCCGCCTGGTCGGGAAGTAGCGGTAGACCGTCTGGCGGGTGACCCCGACGCGCCGGGCGACCTTCGCCAGGTCCGAGCCGGTCCCGTCGACCTCGATGCACGCCCTGGCCGCGGCGACGATCCGGGCGGCGGCCTCCTCGTCCGTCGCCGGCGGATCCCCGGCCCAGCCACCCCTGTGCACCCCACACAGCGTAGGCGGACACGGCCGGACAGACCCGAAGGAACCGACAGACCGACAGCCCGCGCGGGGCGGGTCAGCCCGGGGTGTCCAGCAGCTCGAAGTCGGCGAAGTCGAACCCGGGCGCCACCACGCAGCCGACCAGGACGTGCTCCGCACCGGTCGGTCGGGCGGTCTGCCAGACGTTCGCGGGCACCAGGTGCTGTACCCGCTCGGCGCCGCTCACCGCCGGCTCCGGCCCCAGTCGGTACCCGGTCGTCGCGCCCGGGGCGTCCCGCGCCCCGCCCTCGGTCAGCAGCAGTGCCCCGCCGCCCTGCCAGAACCACAGCTCGTCCGAGCGCACCCGGTGCCAGTGCGAGACCTCGCCCGGCAGCAGCAGGAAGGAGATCGCGGTCGCCATCGGCCGCACCCCGCCATGAGCGTCGAGCTCGAGCGGCGACTGCCAGGTCCGCCGGTACCACCCGCCCTCAGGATGCGGCGCCAGACCGAGAGCCTCGATCAGCGGATGCGGCACGGGCACCGGGCGCGGTTCAGCCATGCCGTCATCCTGCATCGGGCACCGCCACACCACACCGCCGGCACCCGCGACACCTGCAAACCGCCGGGCCACCGGGTCGTCCTGTCGTCCTTCGTTCGTCCTTCTCCGATCTTCAAGATCGACAACGCGCACGGGCGGCCGTCAACAGTGTTGATCATCTTGGCGATGGACGGGCTGGCAGCACCGCCCGCCGACAGGGCTGTGCGACTGTGGACACGCCGGAGGAGCGCGTCCACAGAGGAGCCTGACGTGGTGGACCCGATGCCTCGCCCCGGCGCGGTCGAGGTGCTGCGAGCGGCGGGGTGGACCGGGGCACGCCGGTGGCGGTGGTGGCCGTCCCCGGGGTCGGGGTCGCGCTGGCGCACGCGGACGCCGGCTGGGCCTGGCCGGCGCAGGCCTCGGCCGTCCTGGCCGAGGTGGAGTCGGCCCTGGCGCCCCGCTGGGTGTGGTGGTCGGCGCATGGCAGTGGGACGCCGCTGACCGGGCCGCCCGACCGCCCCCGGCAGGGCCACCGTGACCGCTGTGACCGGTGTGAGCGGCCTCGGCGGCGGTGC
>NZ_ADGX01000037.1 GCF_000177675.1 Parafrankia sp. EUN1f | reverse complement strand
TCGGACATGCGTGAGTTTTCTTCCCCACGCCTCGCGAGGTGAGCTGTCGGGTTCGGGCAGGGAACAAGCCCGGCCGCATGTCAGGAACTCCCAAATCCTGTGCCTTCGACAGCAAGGAAGACGGTTCCTCATTGCTGCCAACGGCCCTGCGGCTTCACCCCAAGGCCACCAGGTTCGGTGGCCGGGTATTGGTTCCCCCGCTCCTGCCATCGGGTTTTTGTTTCCGGCGGGTGGGGGCAGGGATTCGGCGTGCACCCGTCGGGTGCCCGGCCTGTCTCCGGGCACGGCGAAGACCATAACCACAACGTCGGGCGAGGCGACAAGGATTGAATGGTCGACGTGAAGAAGAGCACACTCCCGCGCGCCTTCTTGAGATTGGCTGCCGGCCCTGGTATCGCGCGCGCACGCGCGCTCATTAACTTGGCGGGCGTTTCGGGATGGAGGGTTCGGGCCGACTGATCACGCTCGCGAAAGATCGCCGGTATTGCCTGCGCTGCGAGTAATTCGCCGGAATCGGAGCCAAGGCTACCGCTCGCTGCGTATCCCGTCACTAACGAGGGCGAAAATTTATATTCTTGTACTGATGGAGGTTCGGGCGTCGCGTCATGTGAGATACGCAATCGTAACTATGAGTTAACGTTAGTGTATCTTTCGTCGCCGACGAGCCTGCCGGGGGGTCGGATCGAGGGCTCGGAGCGCCGCCCCGTCGAGGCCTGGGGTGATCTTGTGGGGGTGCGTGCAGACTCGGACCTCCTCGTCGCTGTGGCACCCGTGGTGCCTCTCGGTGTCTCCTTGATAGCCCATAGTCACATCGGTGGCAATGGGGGTGAATTGCCGGGGTGAATTGCCGGGCCCGTGTCGACCAGTCCGGCCAGCCCGCTGTGGACGGCGGCGCGAACTACGTCCGCGCGCTTCGGTGAGGGGCGGGTCGGGCGAGCCTGTCGCGAGCCGGACGTTTCCCGGCCTGTCCGGACGAGGCCGGAGATTCCGGATGGCGGGCCCGCTGCCGCGGTGGTGCGTTCCGTCCAGCGATTCGCCGCTTAGCGCCGTTCCCTCACTGTCGTGCGAGCCCGTGGGTGGCCGAAACGGTCGAAGAGGCCACATGGCAGCCCACACGAAGCTTTGCCCAGGCGTGGGTGGCCTTGGCGCCGAGGCGTGGTCTGAGCAGGTCGTCGGGCCGCCCCGCTTTCTGCACGGGATCGGACCACTGTGTCCCTGAGGGTGTCCTGGCTCGGTATGGCAGGCGATGTGCCGTCGCCAGGCCGCACGATCTTCGTGGGGCTCTTCCGGGTGGTTGACGTCCCGGATCGCGCCGGGCGCGGGCTGGTCACCCGACGCCGGAGACTGGTTAGTGAAATAGATCACACACTGCGGTCGGCTGGTCGTCCGGACGTCCGGACGGGTGAGCGTCAGCGGCCGGCGTTGCCGGTTGAGATCACGTGCGGGCGTGTCGGTGGTAGCTGGACGGCCGGGGCGGGCCGTCGTACTGCCCGCGGCGACAGGGAGCCGGAGCAGCGGGAGAAGGAGATAAGGAGAGGGAGATAGGAGACAGGGAGGAGATGGAGACAGGGAGCGGGCGACGAGCCGCGGGGAGCGGTGCGCCAGGAGCTGCGAGGAGCGGGGAGGTAAAGAGCCGGAGCCAGGCATGCGCGGCCGCGATCGGTGAGCCTTCTCCATCCCACGTCTGTCGGGCGCTGTAGCCACAGGCCAGAGCCGACGATGGAAAAGGCTCAGTCGGTGCGCACACGGACGATGCACCGGGCGGCATCAGGCGAGCGGAGTGCTCCCGGGAACGTGGGCGCCCCCGGGAGCATGAACGGACTACTGAGGTCCATGCCGGACCAGCGTGGCCCGGCTCAAATGTCGAACAACGGACCGGGCAGAGCCCGGGTGGCGTCTGTCAGACGCCGATCGAGCGGCCCGCGGACCGCAGGTCAGAACAGGCCTGGGCGACTCGTGCCGCCATCGAGGTCTCCGCGGCCTTCCCGTAGGTGCGCGGGTCGTAGGCCTTCTTGACCCCGACCTCGCCGTCCACCTTCAGGACCCCGTCGTAGTTCCGGAACACGTGGTCCACGATGGGGCGGGTGAAGGCGTACTGGGTGTCGGTGTCGACGTTCATCTTGATGACACCGTAGTCGAGCGTTTCGCGGATCTCGGAGAGGTCCGAGCCGCTGCCGCCGTGGAAGACGAGGTTGAACGGCTTGGCGTCGCCACCGAGGCCGAGCTTCTCGGCCACATGCTGCTGGCCCTCGCGAAGGATCGAGGGCCGCAGCTTGACGTTGCCGGGCTTGTACACGCCGTGAACGTTGCCGAACGTCGCGGCCAGCATGTACGCCCCCTTCTCCCCTGTTCCGAGCACCTCGGCGGTGCGGAACATATCGCCGGGAGTGGTGTAGAGCTTCTCGTCGATCGCGCCGACGACGCCGTCCTCCTCGCCGCCCACGACCCCGATTTCGACCTCCAGCACGATACGCGCGGCCCGACAGTCGGCGAGCAGCTCGTCCGCAATCTTGAGGTTTTCCTCGAGCTCTACCGCGGAACCGTCCCACATATGGGACTGGAAAAGCGGATCCCGTCCCTGCGAAACTCGCTCACGGGAGATTGCGATAAGTGGGCGAATGTAGGTGTCGAGCTTGTCCGCCGGGCAGTGATCCGTGTGCAGCGCGATGTTTACCGGGTATGCTTTGGCGACGTGGTGCGCGTACTCCGCGAGTGCCTCGGCCCCGAGTACCATGTTCTTGATTGTTGTGCCTGAAAGGAACTCGGCGCCGCCGGTTGAGACCTGGACGATTCCGTCACTGCCGGCCTCCGCGAAGCCCCGCAGCGCCGCGTTGAGGGTCTGCGACGAGGTCACGTTGATGGCGGGGTAGGCGTAGGCGTTCGACTTCGCCTGGCTGAGCATCTCGGCGTAGACGTCTGGGCTGGCGATGGGCATCGGTGGAGCTCCTCGAAAGGTCTAGGGGCGCCCGACCGCCCGGTGGCACCAAGCCACCGCGGGCCGTGGCGCCGGACGCGCCGCCGAACCCGCCACCACCCCCCGGAGATCCCGGGGCGCGGTTGCGCCCGACGCGTGCCGACGGCAGGTGTTGGCCGAAGGGTATGACGTCACCCGGCTCGGACGGGTGTGGTTCCACGTGACATCGCCGGAAGCTGGTCGGATGTCTCATCCTGATCGCGCTCCGGCGGCAGACTGGCCTCGTGGACATCGAAGACCTCTCTGGGATGACCCTCTACGCCATCCTCTTCGCGGTGATTTTCGTGGAGAGTGGGGTCCTGGTCGGCTTCTGGCTCCCCGGCGACACCGTGCTGTTCGGTGCGGGTCTGGTCGCAGCCGACCCGTCAGCCGACGTCTCGATCCTCGTACTCGCGCTCGGTGTGCCGGTGGCGGCGAGCCTCGGCGCCGTTGTCGGGTATGCGACCGGCCGTCATCTCGGCCGCCCCTACCTCGAACGCCGCCATGCGGGAGCGCTGGTTCGAACGGAGGACTTTTATCAGCGCTTCGGCGCGGCCACGCTGATCGCGGCTCGGTTCGTGCCCTGGGCGCGGACGTTCGCCCCGGTCCTGGCCGGCGCGGTGTCGATGCCCAGGCACCGGTTCGGCGCGGCAGTGATCGCCGGGGCCGTCATCTGGGGAACCGGCCTGGTCCTGCTCGGCTATGCGGCCTCAGCCGTTCCCGGCCTGCGCGATGCCGCGGTCTGGATCGGGGTCGTGGTGATCGTGGTGTCCGTGCTCGCCGGGGCGGGGGCGAGCTCATGCGCAGGCGGGTGGCCCGCTCGCGGAGTGTGGAGGACCCCGCGGGTACGAGTGCGGGCTGATCCGCTCCCGTACCCCCGCGTCGCTTTAGGCGCGCTGCCGTATTGGGTGTCCGTTGCTCGTTCTGTCGTGATCAGGTCCGTACGGTTACTGATCGTGGGCTTCGTCGGGCGAACGTGTGGTCGCGTGAGCGATCACACCGAGGTGCCGATCACACCGAAGTGCCGATCACACCGCGGCTGGAATGCACGCGGAACCTCCTGAACGCGCGGGTACGGGCCGGTCGGATTCTGGCCGGCCGGGCCGGTCACGCCCGGTCGGTGGACCCCGATCCCGCGGCGGACGGATACGGAGGCCTTCCTGCCGGCCTTTGATCGTGTTCGTGGTCCTGCTGGGTCTGGCGGCGGTCTCCGGTGTGGGTGTGCCGAGCATCGACGTTGCTTCGATGGCGTTACCGGCTTCGAGTGCCGAGGCGGCCAGCGCCGCGATGTCGGGTCGTGACGGTCAGCTCTCCGCCGATCACGCGCGTGTCGCGGCCGGTGTGGACACCGCGCCCGAGGGCGCGTCAAGGAGCCGCCTGCCCGCCGTGGTGATCCCCAGGGCAGCTCCGCGTCCGGCGGACGCACGCCGCACGGCGGACCCACCGACGACGAGACGGGCGGCGACTGCGCCGTCGGCGCGGGCGCCCGCGCACCCCGTTGTCGTCAGCCGTGGTGACGGCGAGATCCATGAGGTCACGGACGATGACGCCAGGGGGAGCTCCGAGCCCGGCGGCAGCCCAGCGCAACCTGGCAGTCCGGCGCAACCCGGTGGCACCCGGCCGAACGGCGGCCAGCCTGGACGAACTGCGTCCGGTGCGACCGGCACCGACGCCGACGGATCGGCCGACGTCGAGTCCGGGAAGAACGGGGAGTCCGGGCAGGTCGGTAGGCGACCGGTTGCCGCCGACCAGGCCGCCGCGGGTGGGCCGGAGCTGCCCGGTAGCCCCCCGACGGCCAACGGCCCGGCAACGGTCGCTGAGCCGGACCCGGCCCCCGGCGCCGGACCCGCCGGCTCCGCGCAGTCCGGTCCGGACAGCGGTACGGCTGCATCCCGGCCGGAACCAGCGCCGGCTCAGCAGCCTTCCGCATCCGCCTCCGGCGCCGAGCCCGCCGCCGGCACATCCGCCGACTCAGGCACAGCCCCCGGCTCAGGCGCCGGCACGGCCACCGGCAGCAGCACCGGTGCCGCTGCCGGCACCACGCCTGCCGCCGGCACGGCTACCGCCGCGGGCACCGAGCCCGCCGCCGCCGTGGCTACCGCCTCCGGCACTGCCGCTGACAACAGTGCCGCGCTCATCGCGCAGGTCATCGCGCTCACCAATGATCAGCGCGTCGCGGTCGGATGCCTGCCGCTGGCGATCGACTCCCGCCTGAGTGCCTCGGCGCAGGCCCACAGTGACGACATGGCGAGCCACAACTACTTCAGCCACACCGGGTTGGACGGGAAGTCACCGTTCGACCGGATCACGGCTGCCGGCTACGACTTCTCGGTCGCGGCAGAGAACATCGCGGCCGGTCAGCGGGCCCCGGCAGCCGTGGTCGCCGACTGGATGGCCAGCCCGGAGCACCGGGCGAACATCGTGGACTGCGAGCTCACCCAGATCGGGGTCGGGTACGCGACCGGTGGTGACTACGGCACCTACTGGGTCGAGAACTTCGGCACCGGTGCGTGAGAGCGCTGACAGCGCCGCACACGCCGCCTCGCTTCTCGGCGCGGCACCGCGAGTCCGACCGGCCGGCGCCGGTGACCCGGTACGTCCCGTTGAGCCTTTTCCATCTCGCGGTGCAGGGTCGGGGACACCGCAGGTTCGAGCCGACGATGGGAAAGGCCCACTGAAGATCTGAGGATTCTGGTCGTTCTGGCGACCACGATCCTCAGATCCTGCCTGGTACAGCAGCAGCAGTAGCGGCGGCACGGACGGGGCGGCAAGTCCGCTCGCACCTGCCACCTTTGTGGACGTCCCATCTGTCCGGCGGCGGGCTGTCGGACGCACCGGGTACGATCTCTCGCCACCGACCCAAGGTCGGGCGGATCTCGTCCGGCGAGGTCGGCACCAGTAGATCACGTATTCTCTGGTCCAAAACGGACCGGTGTGTCGGATTCCGGCCGTCGGCACGCGCGGAGCGCGGACCAGCCGAGCGGATCGGGCAGCGGGTGGGAGGGCGATTGGCTCGGTCGGTGGTCACCGGCGCGGCCGGATTCCTCGGTGGCGCTGTGGCGCAGGAGCTCCGCCAGCGGGGCGACGAGGTGGTCGCGCTCGACGTTCGGCGCGGGCCCGGTATCACGCAGGCCGATGTCACGACCGCCGGCGACTGGGAGAAGGCGCTCGACGGTGCGGACCTGCTCGTCCACGCCGCCGCGGTGGGCATGGGCGGGGTCGGCGAGCTCACGCCGGTGCGGGCGGGCCGGGTGACACCGCCGAGTCGTGTCACCACCGCGCAGATGCGCAAGGTGCTGCTCGGCGGCACCGCGACGGTGCTGGACGCCGCCCAGCGAGCTGGCGTGGGCCGGGTGATCCACCTGTCCTGCGTGAGCGCGCTGGGTGGCGACGCGCCGATGCTCGCCGACGAGTCCGCGCCGGTAGGTCTCACCGGCGAGCCACGTGCGGACGCGATCGCCGCGGCCGAGCAGACGGCGAACGCCGCCGCGGCGCACGGAGCGCCCGTCACCGTGCTGCGGATCGCGGACGCCTACGGCCCCCGTGCCGGGCGTTGGACGCTGTGGCCGGTGCTGCTGATGCGCGCCGGGCGGTTCGTGCTCGTCGACGGCGGCGGAGGCCGGCTCAGCCCCGTCCACGTCGACGATGTGGTCGCGGCGGTGACGGCGGTGGCCGCCGCTCCCGTCGATGTGGTCGCCGGCCGGGTGCTCCATGTGACCGGTCCCGAGGCGACGACCGGCGCCGACTTCTTCGGCCGCTATGCGGCGCTGGCGGAGGTCAGGCCGCCGAGATCGGTCCCCGCACGGCTGTGCGAGGTCGTTGACGCGGTTGATCGGCTGCCCGGCCGGTCTCGGTCGGCGTCAGGCCGCCGCCCCGGGCTGCTTCGCGGGCTCGGCGCCAAGCTCGTCGTGAACGTGGATCCGCGGGTGCGGGTGGATCTGGGCCCGCTGACCATCCAGGATCTGACCAGGACCGGAACGGTGTCCGGGCGCCGCATCGCCGAGCTCGTCGGCTGGGAGCCCCGGGTCGACCTTGACGAGGGGATGCGCCGGACCGGCGCCTGGCTGCGTGACCGGGGGTTGCTCGGCGTCACGGAGCCGGCGCGCCGTGGGTGAGGGCCCCACCCTCACCACAGCGCGCATGCGCGCACTTCCACTCACGGTCTGGAACGTCGGTTTCGTGGCCGAGGAACTAGCCCAGGCGATGGTCCTGGCCGCCCGAGGCCGGCCGGTGCGGCTTGCGGCCGGCGAGCTCTTCGGCGGTGCGCTCGACTCCGCCCCCGCGGCAGCGGATTCCGCGGCCACGGATCCGACCGGAATGCGCAGGGAGCTGAGGCGGCGAGTCAGCGCCGGCACCGGGAGCCTCACCTGGGTGTTGCGCGGTCAGGACGGCGCGGCGCTGGGGCTGTTGGCCGCGGACACGCATCGCGCCCGCGCGGTGGTCGGCGTTCGGGTGAGCAACCCGTATCGGCGTGACGGTTTCGGCGGTGAGGCTGTCCAGGCGCTCGCGAGCTGGCTGGAATATCGGGGCCTGGTGGTCGGGAGCCGGATCGGGGTCGGCGACGTGGTCGGCAAGCGCCTGGCCCAGTCGACGGCCTTCGTGCCGACCGGAGTACTGCTCACCGAACGCCGAAGATTGTGGATTCGACCGCCACTGTGACCGCTCGGGGTGGCTCCGCAGTGTGTCGGTTGCTCAACCGGTGATCTGTTACGCAACGTTAGTAATGGCGGAACCGTTGGGCTGCTGGTGCTGAAGTGTGGCCCCTCGCGTGGGCCGCCCGGGGTGGGACTGGCGACGGTGGGAGGCGGAACGCCGCGGCCCGCGCAGTGCGGCCCCGATACCGCCCGAACGTGCCAATGGTGCTGGTCAAGGGCTTCCCCTCCACCCTGCGAGGGTGGTATTCGTGGAGGCCCCTCAGGGGCGGGGTGTCGGCGATCCGACAAAGTTTCTTCGTGGTTTCGTGGACAGCCCGGCTCGGTCGGACACGCCGACGCCACGAGCCCCCTGTTCAGAACGTGACGTCCTGGGGCACCATAGGAGTTGATGTCGCCACCGGTAGCCGGTCGCCCAGCGGTCGGCCGGTCCGGCTGAGGCATCCGCGACGAGTGGGGCCGTCGTGGCTCGGAAGGGGAACTCGCACCTTCGCGTCACCTGCGTCTGGAGGTCTGCACGATGAGCGTGGATGCCCGTAGGGAGGTTCCGGCCGGAACCAGACCGAGCGAGGTCACGTACGACCACCTGATCATTCCTCCGCACTGGCGCCGGCCGGCGGGTTCGACTCCCGGGTCACCCAACACGCTTTTCCCGCGTGGAGAGCAGACAACCGCGCCGCCGCCCGGTCCCGCCGTGACCGGCGCGTCGCCGATCAACCCGGTCACCGGCCCGATGACGGGGCCGCTGCTCGTCGGCACCACCGCACGCGCGTTCGCCAAGCTGGACGATCTCGTTCGGCTCAGCGAGAACGACCGTGCGGTGATCGACGAACGGCGGGCCGAGGCGGAGCGGGCCCTGCGGTCGATCTTCCCGCCGCGTTGTGCTCTTCCGCTCGTGGGTGTGGCCACCATCGGTTCCGCCGGGCGCGACACGATGATCCGCCCGCTCGACGAGGTGGACATCTTCGTGGTCTTCAGTGCCGCGAACAGCGCCTGGAAGCGTTTCCGCTGGGATTCACGCGATCTTCTCGTCTGCGTCCGGAACGCGATCGGTGGCGACCGGGTGCAGACGATCGGCACCCGTGGGCAGGCCCTGCGCATCGTGTACGACGCCGCGCCCGACGTCCATCTGGTGCCTGCCTTCGACCACCCCCGCGCCGGCTACGTGATCCCGGACAGGGTCGGTGGCTGGTTGCCGACGCGCCCGGAGCGCCATGCCAGCTGGACGATGGACCTCGGGCCCCGGGTGATCTCAGCGGTCCGGTTGCTCAAGGCGTGGAACCGGGTCTGCGGGAGCCACCTGCGGTCGTTCCACATCGAGGCGCTCGCCGGGCAGGTGCTCGCCGGCCGTGGGCTCAACACCCGCCAGGGCCTCGCCGAGGTCTTCCGGTACATGGACGAGATCGGCCTCGCGGTCGGTGATCCGTCCGACATCCGGGGTGATCTCTCCAGCTACCTGCGTCGGGACGATCTCGACGACCTCGCGGTGTGTGTTCGGCAGGCGCGTGACTTCTCGGCCCGCGCGGTCGCGGCCGAGCGGGCCGGCAGGCACGAGGAGGCTGTGAGCCTGTGGGGAACCGTCTTCGGGCCGGAGTTCCCGACCTTCGGGTGACATCCCACCAAGCCCGCTGAGGTCAGTTTCGCGTCGTTGACGCGTGGGCTCCGCCGGGCCGAGCCGGGAGCGTTCCGCCTGCGCGGCGGCAAGCTGGCGTGCCTCCCGCGCGTCCCGTAGACGCGCCTGGATTCGCACCGGGCCACCCGTGGAATCCAGGTGGACGTCCGCGAGACCCAGCAGGCGGTGCAGCGGTCGCGCGACCAGCTGAATGCTCTGGACCTTGTTGTGCGGGATGATGTCGGTCCGTTGCCAGAGGCGTCCGGAGCGAGTGACGAAAACCTGGTCGTCGTGGCCGCAGCGGAGCTGGCGCCAGCGGAACGGCGCCAGCAGCCGAGCACGGCCCGGTGGTGGCAGCAGCTGGACGTCCGCCAGGCTCACACCGGGCAGCAGGCGTTCGACCAGCATCACCGCCTGGGCCCGGGGCGCCACCGGCAACAAGGTGCTTCGCGCGTCGCCAGCCACGTTGACCTGGACCTCCACCCAGTCCGGCCAGCGCCACAACGGTGAGCTGTGCAGCCGGATCGCCTGCACCCGACCATGCGGAACGGTGTGATGAGCGCGATCGAGCAGGCCGCCTCGAATACGCAGGCCGTCCGGCGATTCCGACACGGTGAACAGGTAACCGCTCGCGAAACGACGGAAGGACGTACGCCAGACACCGACGAGCGCGGGCGTGACCGCGACGAAGCCGGCGAGGGTTCCCGTGAACAGCGCCGGCGTGACAAGCAGTACGGCGGCGGCGAGGGCCAGCCACGGTCCGGGAGAAAGCGCGATGGACGCGGCCAACCGCCGCGGCGGGACGATGGTGAGCGGGCGTTCGGGCGCCTCGCCCGCCTCGGGGGCGATTCCGGCGGCGCGGGCGAGCAGCTCGGCCCGCAACGTCCTTGCCCGGTCCAGCGACAGGTAGCTCAGGCTGGTGACCGACTCCTCGTCTCCGTCGTGCGCGCCACCGAGGTCCAGCCGCAGCGCGGCGAGTCCGGTCGCGCGGGCGATCAACGACTGGGTGATCTCCACCGACTGGATGCGGTCGAGACGTACGTCGCGGAAACGTTTGACGAGAAGTCCGGTTTCCAGCCGGATGCTGTCGGCCCCGACCCGGTAGCGGGTGAACCGCCAGGCGCAGTATCCGTAGGCGGCGGCCGAGGGAAGCAGAACCGCGAGAGTGGTCAGCACGCCATGCGTGCTCAGCTCGTCGGCGAAGTTCCTCAGCACGCTCGCCGCGACGGCCGCGACCAACAGCCAGCCCCGCAGGAGCGGTGTCAGGGGGTGCAGGTGCTGATACCCGTCACCCTGGCCGGCGGACGGGCCGGCGGCGTGGTTCGGGCCGGCGGGGTGGTCCGAACCTGCTGTGGTCAAAGCCCGGCTGCCCGGGAGCGGCCGCGCGCGGCCAGTGAGTCCCGAAGCCTCGCGGCCTCGTCCGGCCCCAGCCCGGGAATGACCGCGTCCGTCGTGGCCGCGGCGGTGTGCAGGCGCACCTGGGCCACCCCGAACCGCCGAGAAAGCGGGCCGGAGGTGACATCCACCAACTGCATCCGGCCGTAGGGGACCACGACGAGTCTGCGGACCAGCACGCCGTGCTGGATAAGCAGGTCGTCGTCGCGTTCGGCGTATCGCCAGGCCGCCCATGCCCGGCCGATGGACCGCCAGGCCAGGGCGGCCGCCGCAAGTGGGACGAACCCGACGAGAAGGCCCGGAAAACCCAGGAGACCGCCTCCGGCGAGCGCGGCGAAAACGCTGAGCGGGAGCGCGACGGCGGCGAGCAGCAGGCGGCGTAGTCGACGGAGCTGGGGTGACAGCCCAGACCAGCATTCCGGCGGAACCCGCCAGATGTCCGCCATCGCTGCGCTGTCCGGGGCAGGGCGCGCAGCGGTGTGCATGTGGCAACCATAAGGTCTGCACCCCGGCGTTCCCGCTCATTTTCGCAGTGGTAGTCACCGTGTGGCCGGCATTGACCAATCTGACTACGGATTGGCCGGAACGAAACCTGCGCGTGCGCGGTCTGTTTGTGTGCGTTCAGTAAGCCTTTTCCATCTCACGGTGCACGGTCGAGGACGCCGCAGGTCCGAGTCGATGACAGGTCCGCGTCGGCGACGGAAACCAGGCTCAGTCGTCTCGGCCGGTCCTCGCCCGCGCCCCCTCCTGGGAACGCGGGTGGCCGTGCTCGGGCGGTGCCGGGGCGTCATGGTGAAGGTCGTCGCCCTGAAGGTGGTCGCCCTGAAGGTGGTCGCGCTGAGGGTGGTCGCCCTGAAGGTCGTTGTCCTGAACGGTGTCGTGACGAGGGCTGTCGTGCGCAAGCAGGTGGACCTCGGTGAGCATGTCGTCCACAGCCACGGAGTCGGTGGGGGCCGGGTGGACGACACCGGCCGCGCGGGGCGCCGCGGCGAGGGCTGGGCGGCTCGGCCACCACACGGCGGGGCCCACGTCCAGGGCGAGCGCCGGCACCAGCACCGAGCGGACGACGAGCGTGTCGAGCAGAACCCCGAAAGACACCAGAAAGCCGACCTCGGCGAGCTGAACCAGAGGGAAGATCATGAGCACCGCGAAGGTGGCGGCGAGAACGACTCCGGCCGAGGTAATCACCCCGCCGGTTACCGCCAGTCCGCGGCGGACGCCCGCGGCGTGCCCGATCTGCCCCGCCTCTTCCCTCACCCGGGTCATCAGGAAGATGTTGTAGTCGACGCCGAGCGCCACCAGGAAGATGAAACCGACAAGCGGGAGCGCCGGGTCGATGCCGGGGAAATGGAAGAGGTAGCGGAAGGCCAAAGCGCTCGCGCCAAGAGCGGCGAAGAACGACAGCACAACCGTGGCCATGAGCAGGACCGGTGCCACGATCGCTCGCAGCAGCAGCCCGAGGATCAGCAGGACCACCAGGAGGACGACCGGGATGATCACACCGCGGTCGCGGATCGCGGCGTCGCGGACGTCGAGGTTCACCGCGGTGTTCCCGCCGACCAGGGCGTCGGCGCCGGGTACCGCGTGGACCGCGGTGCGGAGGTCCTCCACGGCGTGGAACGAGTCGGTGCTGTCGGGCGCTGAGTCGAGCACCACCAGGAACTGCACCAGCTCGGACGTCCGACCGCTTTCAGCTGCGCCGACCACTCCGGGTGTCGCGCGGACCGCGGCGGCCACCTCGTCCGCGTGACCCGCGTTCGCGACGACGAACGTGGGCGCTGTGACGCCCGGGGGGAAGCTCTGCTCGGCGAGGTGCTGACCCTTGACGGATTCCACCTCGTTGCGGAAGGCCTGGTCCTGGCGCAGCACGCCGGGAAGCACGCTCATGCCGATGACCAGCGCGCCCAGGACAGCCGCCGTCGCGAGCCAGATGCGGCGCGGGTGCCGGGCGATCGCGGCGCCGGTCCTCGCCCAGAAACCGGTCCGCTCGATCTGCTCGATGTGCTCGGGCTTGCCCAGTTCCGGTACGAACGGCCAGAACAGACGCCGACCGCCGACCACCATCGCTGCCGGGAGCAGCGTCAGCATGGTCACCACCGCGACGAGGATCCCGAGCGCGCAGACCGGACCCAGCCCGCGGTGCGAGTTCAACGTGCCGAGCAGCAGACAGAGCATGCCGATGATCACGGTTCCGGCGGAGGCCAGAATGGCCGGCCCGGCTCGGTGCAGCGCTATCCGCATAGCGGCGGCGGGCTCGGCGTGTCTGGTCAGTTCCTCTCGATATCGCGCGATGAGCAGTAGTGCGTAGTCGGTGCCCGCGCCGAAGACGAGTACCCGCAGCATGCCCGAGCTCTGGCCGTTGACCGTGAGATCGGCGTGTTTGGCCAGCAGGTAGATCAGGCCGGCGGCCATCTGGTCGGCGATGCCGACCGAAAGCAACGGAACGATCCAGAGGAATGGGCTGCGATAGACCACGAGGAGAATAACAGCCACGATGGACGCAGTGACGATCAACAGCGCGTCCTCAATTGTCGAGAACACGTCGTAGGTGTCGGCGATGAGACCGGCAGGGCCCGTGACCGCGATGGTGAGACCGGCGTTCCCCGTGGCGGTGCGCTTGGCGATCTCCCGCATCTTCTGGACGTTTCCGGTGAAGCGGTCGGCGTCCTTGTCCTGCGGCATCGGGACGGTGATCAGTGCTGCTCGCCGATCACCTGACGGAATGACCGCGGGTAGTTGTGTCGTCGCGAATCCCTGCAGCTCCGTGCGCAGGGCATCGGCGGCGGCCAGATCTTGGTCGGTCAGCGCGGTGTCGCGGTGCAGAATGACCACCGCAGGTACGGAATCCCCGCCGGGAAGTGTTTTCTGCGCTTCCAGCAGGCGGGTCGACTCGGCATCCTTGGGAAGGAATGCGGAGGCATTATTGGTCTGTGCCTCGGTGAGCTTGAAGGCGAGCGGACTGATTGCTATGCCGGCCAGCAGCCAGCACGCGACGATCAGCCAGGGGAACAGCCGCGTTGAACGCGCGGCGGCGCGACGCGGCCGGATCATGCGGTGCCCTCTCCTTCGGTCTCCTCGCCGATGCTGCCAGCTCGGAGCGTCTCGCGCGCGTCGCGTTCGATGATCTGTTCACGCGATCAGGGGGAAGTGGCGGCCGCCTGTGACGGAATGTGCACAGATGATGGCTGGATGTGGTGGAGGGTTCGTAATTAGCTGACAATCTGCGCTCCGTCAAGGGCGGTACCGGGTACCTGATCCGGCGGACTGCTGTCCCGACAACGACCCGCCACATCGACCGACCGCAGCATTTTCTGCGGCATTGTGGAAGAAGGTCGCCGTGGCCTGTCGCGGGACGCGGTGAAATCTTCCGGCTCGATCATCAGAATTCGGGCCGCCGTTGTCAGGGGGTCTGACTGATGGTTGTTTGGGGCGCCGGTCGGCGACTGGTGGATTCCTCGCTCCCCGGTCGCGCGGACACGATTACGGGCCGGCGGCACTCCGCGCCGGGACCATGGCGTCGTGGATCCGCGGCCCTCGCCCGCGGCGGTCTGGTGATTTCCGTCGCGGCTTTGCTGGCGTCCTGCCAGAGCGGCGATCTCACCGCGATCAATCCGCCGGGAGCGCCTGGTGCCACCGGCGCGCCACCCGCTGTCCCGGCGTCGCCCGCGTCCACCGAGGTGCCACTGGACGCCGAAGACTACGTCCTGATGGAAGGAGCACTCACAGCCGGTTTCGCGGCGTCTCCGCCCAGCGCACAGTCAAATTCGGAGGATATTTCGCTGGGTTCGGTGGGGCAGTGCCTCGGCGTCTCGGACGATCATCTCGACGACTATCAGGACACCGCCGACGGTCCCAAGTTCACCAGCGAAGCCGACGCCATCGTGGCGATATCCTCAACCGCGTCGATCGTGTCCACCGAAACGGCCGCCGCCCATCTTGAGCTCCTCAACAATCCGCGGTTCGGCGAGTGCTTCGGCCAGGCGATCCAGCAGCAGTTCGACGCTGTCTCCGAGCCGGGAAGCGAGATCAAGGTCGTCGCGATCGAGACACCGCAGGCCCCCTCCGGGGCACGCGCGCTGCTGCGGATGAGCGTGAGCGTGAAGGCTGGCGGCGAAACGCTCGGACTCGTCCTGGACAACCTCTTCCTCATCGAAGGACGAGTCGAGGTGATCGTGACCTACTCGAATGTCGACAACAACCCGGCGGATGTTCATCTGCAGCGGATCACGGACCAGATCGCCGGCAGGCTCCAGCTCCAGTAGGGAGGTGCCAGCCGGGGCCGGCAGGCGCTGGCAGGTGCTGGTGCGCGGGCCGGCCCGTTGGACGCGGTCGATCAGCGCGACGCCCAGGCCGCCGCGATCTCGGCGGCCACCGCCACGTTGTTCCGCACGACAGCGATGTTGACCTCAAGGCTCGCACCGGCGGTCTCGGTGTGGAAGGTCTCCAGCAGAAACGGGGTGACGGCCTTGCCGCGCAGGCCGAGCTCGTCCGCCTGCCGCAGCGCGGTGCGCAGAACGTCGTCGTGGATGGCCTCATCGAGGGCCTGACCTTCCGGCACCGGGTTCGCGACGACGATCGCGGACGTCAGGCCGAGGCGATCTCTGACCGCCATGGCCTCCGCCACCTGCGCGGCGTCGTCCACCTGCCAGTCGAGCCGATGGCCGGTGGCGGGGAGGTAGAAGCCGGGGAAGTCCGAGGTGCGCCAGCCCAGCAACGTGATCCCGAACGTCTCGAGGCGTTCGATGGTCGCGTCGACGTCCAGGATGGATTTGACGCCCGCGGCCACGACGGTGATCGGTGTGGCGGCCAGCGTCGGCAGGTCCGCGGACTCGTCGAAGGTCTCGGCCGCGCCCCGGTGTACACCGCCGAGGCCGCCGGTGGCGAACACCCGGATTCCCACCCGGGCGGCCAGCACGGAGGTGGCCGCGACCGTCGTGGCGCAGGTGAGACCCAGCGCCGCGGCGGCCGGCAGATCGCGTACGGATGCCTTCGTGACTCCGGGGTCGCCGGCGATACGCCCGAGCGTGTCGTCATCCAGCCCCACGGTGGGCACGCCGTCGATCACGGCCACCGTGGCGGGGGTGACGCCACGGTGGCGCAGCATCGCTTCCAGCTCCACCGCTACGGCCCGGTTGCGGGGGCGCGGCAGCCCATGGGCGATCAAGGTGGACTCCAGCGCGACCACCGGCGAGCCGGCGGCCAGCGAGGCCTCGACCTCGGCGGAAACCGACAGACCTGCAACCTCCCGCGCCACCCGTCGACCCTACGCGGAGAGGACTGGCGCGGGAGGCCCGGTCAGATCAGATGGCCGGCGCGCCGACCGTGGGATGCACGGTCAGCGCCGACCGCTTCGGGTCGACGTCGACGACGACCTCGTTGCCGTCCCTGATCTCACCGGCGAGGATCTCGCGGGCTAGCTGGTCCCCGATCGAGGTCTGAACCAGCCGGCGCAGCGGCCGTGCCCCGTAGACCGGGTCGTAGCCCGCGTCGGCGAGCCAACCCTTCGCGGCGTCGGTGACGGTGAGATCGATGCGGCGGTCGGCGAGCCGCCGACGAAGCCGGTCGATCTGGATGTCGACGATCCGGGTGAGGTCCTCCCGCCCCAGCTGCTCGAAGACCAGGACGTCGTCGAGCCGGTTGAGGAACTCCGGCTTGAAGGCATCCCGCACGGCCACCATGACCGAATCCCGGCGCACCTGGGGAGGCAGCGTCGGGTCGGCGATGAAGGCCGATCCGAGGTTCGAGGTGAGGATCAGGATCGTGTTCCGGAAATCGACCGTGCGGCCCTGGCCGTCGGTCAGCCGCCCGTCGTCGAGGACGGCGAGCAGCACGTCGAAGACGTCCGGATGGGCCTTCTCGACCTCGTCGAGCAGGATCACGCTGTACGGGCGCCGCCGGATCGCCTCGGTGAGCTGACCGCCCGACTCGAAGCCGACGTACCCGGGAGGAGCGCCGATCAGGCGGGCCACCGAGTGCTTCTCGGCATACTCGCTCATGTCGATGCGCACGACCGCCCGCTCGTCGTCGAACAGGAAGTCAGCCACCGCCTTCGCCAGCTCGGTCTTGCCGACACCGGTCGGCCCGAGGAACAGGAACGAGCCGGTGGGCCGGTCCGGGTCGGCGATGCCGGCCCGCGCGCGGCGGACCGCGTCCGACACGATGCGCACGGCGTCGTCCTGCCCGATCACCCGACGGTGCAGCTCCTCCTCCATCCGCAGGAGCTTGGCGGTCTCGCCCTCGAGCATGCGACCGGCGGGAATGCCCGTCCAGGAGGCGACGACCTCGGCCACGTCGTCCGGACCGACCTCCTCGCTGAGCATCGCGCCACCGGGGGAGTCGGAGCCGGCGAGCGCGTCCGTTGCTGCCGCGAGCCGCTTCTCCAACGTCGGGATGGTGCCGTAGCGCAGCTCGCCGGCCTTGGCGAGATCGAGGTCGCGCTCTGCCATCTCGGCCGCGCGGCGGGCGTTCTCCAGCTCTTCCTTGATCTTCTGGACCTCGGAGATCGAGTTCTTCTCGCGCTGCCAGCGAGCGGTCAGTGCGGAGAGCTCCTCGCGCTTCTCGGCGAGCTCTCGCTGCAACCGCTCCCGCCGCTGCCGGGAGGCGTCGTCGTTCTCCTTCGACAGCGCCATGTCCTCGATCTCGAGGCGGCGCACCGCGCGCTCGAGCTCGTCGACCGCGACCGGCCGGCTGTCGATCTCCATCCGCAGCCGGGATGCGGCCTCGTCGACCAGGTCGATCGCCTTGTCCGGCAGGAAGCGGGCCGTGACGTAGCGGTCGGAGAGCGTGGCCGCGGCGACCAGCGCGGAGTCAGTGATCCGCACGCCGTGGTGGACCTCGTAGCGCTCCTTGAGCCCGCGCAGGATGCCGATGGTGTCCTCCACCGAGGGCTCCCCGACCATGACGGGCTGGAAACGACGCTCCAACGCCGGATCCTTCTCGATCCGGGACCGGTATTCGTCCAGCGTCGTCGCGCCGATCATGCGTAGCTCGCCGCGGGCCAGCATCGGCTTGAGCATGTTGCCCGCGTCCATCGCGCCTTCGGCCGCGCCGGCACCCACGACGGTGTGCAACTCGTCGATGAAGGTGATGATCTGTCCCTCGGCCTCGCGGATCTCGGTGAGCACCGAGGTGAGCCGCTCCTCGAACTCGCCGCGCAGCTTCGAGCCGGCGACCATCGACCCCAGGTCGAGGGAGACGATCCGCCGGCCGCGCAGGGATTCGGGAACATCGCCGGCGGCGACCCGCAGGGCGAGCCCCTCGACGATCGCGGTCTTGCCGACGCCGGGCTCACCGATCAGGACGGGGTTGTTCTTGGTGCGCCGGGAGAGCACCTGCACCACTCGGCGGATCTCGGTGTCTCGACCGATCACCGGATCGAGCTTGCCCTCCCGTGCCCGCGCGGTGAGATCGATGGAGTACTTCTCCAGCGCCCGGTAGGCCCCCTCGGGATCACGGCTGGTGACGCGCCGGGCACCGCCGCGCACGCGGTCGAACGCGCCGCGCAGGGCATCGGCGGTGGCCCCCGTGTCGGCGAGGATGCGCGAGGCCTCGCCGCCTTCCTCGGCCAGCGCCACGACGAGGTGCTCGACCGAGATGTACTCGTCGCTCATCCGCGCGGCCTGCCGCTCGGCGTTGTTGAGCACGGCGACGAGCTGGCGCGAGAGCTGAGGCGGCGCGACGTTGGCCCCGGCGGCCCGTGGGAGCCGGCCGACGGCGGCTTCTGCGCGCGAGCGGACCGCCGCCGCGTCGACGCCCACGGCGTCGAGCAGCGCGGCGCCGACACCGTCATGCGCTTCCAGCAGCGCGGTCAGCAGGTGCAGTGGGTCGACGAGCGGGGATCCGTCGCCGGTGGCACGGCTGATCGCGGAGGACAGCGCTTCCTGCGAGCGGGCGGTGAGACGGTCAGCGTTCATGGCGATCCCAGTGTCTCGGAGCGATCCGGTGTCAGGCGGCTCCGGTGGTGCCGGACCCGCGTGATTGGTCCTGTGTCGGCGGGGTCGGTCGACTCCGCTCTTCTCCGGTAATGACACTCAGCATACCTGAGTCATTCCCACTCAACTCTTATTCGCTGGTGGTGCTGCTGTGTCGGTGGCCGGACGTCGGTGTCGGCAGCGGTGGCGATCCTGGTGGCGGTGCTGGTGGCCGGACGTCAGCGGCGGTGGCCGGGACGCCAGACCACTACCGCTCCGCGTTCGATGGGAACGAGGTCACGCCGATGGCTCGCATGCGCCTCGGCGACCCGGCGGTCGGCCTCGACACGGGCCGCGGCGAGCTCTTCGGCGAGCTGGCGAACCTGGGCCTGCAGCGCGACGACCTGAGCTCCGAGATGGAGGATCTGCCGGATGCCCTCCAGGTTGACGCCCTCCTCCTGGGAGAGTCGCTGTACCTCGCGGAGCAGGGCGACATCGCGGGCGGAGTAGCGCCGGCCACGACCTGCGGTGCGCCCCGGCGTCACCAGGCCGAGCCGGTCATAGGACCGAAGCGTCTGCGGATGCATGCCGGCGAGCTGCGCTGCGATGGAGATCACATAGACCGGCGCGTCATCGTCGTGGGCAGGGCCGGCGGTGGGACCGGGGGGCTGGTAGTAGCCGGTGCCCTGTCCGTCCCCGGGATGCGGGGGAGTCGGCGACCTGCCGGCGGCCTGGCCGCCAGACGGCATGCCGGTACTCGATCGGGATCGGCCACTGGACCCGCGCGCCGCCTGGGGCGGATCCGACGTACGGTTCGGGCGCGCGTTCATGACCGGCCCTCCATCTGGGCAATCAGGGCTTCACGGGGATCCTCGGGGTGTGCCCGCGCGAACTCCTGGAGCGCGGTGCGTGCCTTCGGGGAAAGCTCGGACGGTCGGGGAACCGTCACCTCGAGGGTCACGATGAGGTCGCCGTTCTCCCCGCCGGGGCGGGGCACACCACGACCGCGAGCACGCAGCCGCCGGCCGCTCGACGTCCCGGGCGGCACCTTCACGGTCAACGGAGTCCCGTCGATGGTGGGCACCTTCACCGAGGCGCCGAGCGCGGCCTCGGTGATCGTCACCGGCAGGATGATGGTCAGGTTGTGACCCTCCCGCCCGAAGACCGGGTGGTTCTGGACATGCACGGTGACCTCAAGATCACCGGCTGCTCCGCCACGCTCGCCCGGGGAGCCGCGTCCACGCACGCGCAGGCGCTGGCCGTCACTGACTCCCGCCGGGATCCGGATCCGCTGCTCGCGTTCACGGCGGCCGGTTCCGTGGCAGTCCGGGCACGGGTGGTCGATGAGGCTGCCCTTGCCCAGGCAGTCCCGACACGGCTCGGAGAGCGCGAAACCGCCCTGGGAGCGGGAGATCACACCGAGACCTCGGCAGACCGGGCAGGTTCGCGGCGTGGTTCCCGGCCTCGCGGCGGTTCCTCCGCAGGTCGTGCAGGTCGCAGCCCCCGGCAGCCGCACCGTCGCCTCGAGACCGGTCAGCGACTTCTCGAACGAGATGGTCACCTCGGCCGCGATGTCGGCGCCACGGCGGGGGGCGCGGCCGGGGGCTGACCGCTGGAAGAGATTGTCGAAGATCCCGCCGAGGCCACCCCCGCCGCTGCCATTCAGGAGATCATCGAGATTGATCCCGGAGGTCGGCCCGTAGCCGCCCGGGGCGCCGAACCCGCCCATGCCACCGCGCCCGCCGCCCGCGCCCGGGTAGGCCCCGGACGCGAACAACGCGCGCGCCTCGTCGTACTCACGACGCCGGGTCTCGTCAGAGAGGACGTCGTAGGCTTCGGAGACCTCCTTGAACCGCGCCTCGGCCTTGAGATCCCCGGGGTTCTTGTCGGGGTGCAGCTCGCGGGCAAGCTTGCGGTACGCCTTTTTGATGTCGGCCGCGGACGCGTCCTTGGGGACACCGAGAGCGGCGTAGTAGTCCTTCTCGACCATGTCGCGAACACTCACGGCGCCCCTCCTTCCGTCTTGATCGAGCCCGGCACGCGGGCGTCGGAGGCGTCCGGGCATGCGGAGCCACCCGGCCGCCGGTCAGGTCGGAGCGGGCCGACCCGCCCGGCGCGAGGCGTCGGGCGGGAGGCACGCGAGCGGTCGATCGGCATGCTTCTAGTAGGCCATCTCTTCAGTCGGCGCTGACGGTCGGGCCCCCGCGGTCAGGCCCGGGAATGCTGCCGGTGTCATCCGGCACGGAAGCGTGCTCCCTCCCGGGAGACGCGCCGGGCACCGGCTGACCCTCGTCCGCACGTGTCCCGATGGGCCCGGTATCGCCGGCCTGGACCGATCCGCCCTCATGCCCGCTCCCGTCGACGTCCGCGCCGGCGGCGCCGCCCTCGTCGGATGGCTCGGCGACCGCGACCTGTGCGGCCCGCAGCACCGTGTTTCCGCGCCGATAGCCCGCGCGGAAGATCTCAACGCAGGTCGTCTCGGATACGTCCGACCGGTAGGAGTGCAGCAGAGCGTGGTGCAGGTGTGGGTCGAACACCTCGCCCGGGGCGCCGAAACGCTCCAGACCGGTCGACTCCAGCGCCGCTTCCAGGGACTCGGCGATGGCCTTGAACGGGCCTTCGAGATCGCCGTGGTCCCGCGCACGACCGATGTCGTCGAGAACCCCGAGCAGGGCGGTCAGCAGCTTGGAGACCGCCTGGTCGCCGGCCGCCTCACGCTCCCGGGTCGCCCTGCGCCGGTAGTTGTCGAACTCGGCCTTCAGTCGCTGCAGGTCCGCCGTCCGCTCGCCGAGCTGCTCGTGCAGCGAAGTGACCAGCTCGGTGTCACCGGCGCCGGCGACACCGGCCGAGGCCGGGCCGGCAGGCTCGGCGCCAGAGGCGGCGTGGCCGGTCCCGGCGCGGACCTGGCCCGTCTCCGGATCAATACGGCGCCTGTCCTTGACGATGGGCTCCTCCGGGCCGCCGTCCCCGCCGGCCCGGCTGTGGTCCAGCCGGTGCTCGTCGTGGGAAGGGGTCACTTCGGGTCCTCCTCGTCGACGATCTCGGCGTCAACCACGTCGTCGTCGGTCTGGCCCGCGCCCGGAGCACCCGGGCCGGCCTGCGCACTGGCGGCCTGGGCGTACATCGATTCGCCCATGGCCTGACTGGCCTTGGTGAGCTCATCCGCCGCCTCGCGGATGGCGGCGATGTCGGTCCCGGCGACCGCCCCGCGCAGCGTGCCGAGCTTCTCCTCGACGTCGGACTTCACGGTGGCGTCGATCTTGTCGCCGTTCTCGGCCAGGAAGCGCTCCGTGGAGTACACCAGCGACTCGGCCCGGTTGCGGGTCTCGGCCTCCTCGCGGCGCTGACGGTCCTCCTCCGCGTACTGCTCCGCGTCCTGCACCATGCGGTTGATGTCGTCCTTCGGCAGCGCCGAGCCGCCCGTGATCGTCATCGACTGCTCCTTGCCCGTGCCCAGGTCCTTCGCGGACACGTGCACGATGCCGTTGGCGTCGATGTCGAAGGTGACCTCGATCTGCGGCATGCCACGGGGCGCCGGCGGCAGGCCGGTCAGCTCGAACATGCCCAGCTTCTTGTTGTAGGCGGCCATCTCGCGCTCGCCCTGGAAGACCTGGATCTGCACGGAGGGCTGGCTGTCCTCGGCGGTGGTGAAGATCTCCGAGCGCTTGGTCGGGATCGTGGTGTTCCGCTCGATCAGCTTGGTCATGATGCCGCCCTTGGTCTCGATGCCGAGGGACAGCGGGGTGACGTCGAGCAGCAGGACGTCCTTGACCTCGCCCTTGAGAACACCGGCCTGCAGGGACGCGCCGACGGCGACGACCTCGTCGGCGTTGACGCCCTTGTTCGGCTCCTTGCCGCCGGTCAGGTCACGGACGAGGTCCACGACGGCGGGCATCCGGGTGGAGCCGCCGACGAGCACCACATGGTCCACATCGCTGATCTTGATGCGGGCGTCCTTGACCGCCTGCTGGAACGGGCCCTTGAGGCGGTCGATGAGGTCCTGCGTCATCCGCTGGAACTCCGCGCGGGTCAGCGAGACGTCCAGGTGCAGCGGGCCTTCGGCCGAGGCGGTGATGTACGGCAGGTTGATCGAGGTCTGCGTCGACTGCGAGAGGTTGATCTTGGCCTTCTCGGCCTCCTCGCGCAGGCGCTGCAGCGCCATCTTGTCCTTGCCGAGGTCGACGCCGTGCTGGTCGTTGAAGGTCTTGATGAGGTGATCGGTGATCCGCTGGTCCCAGTCGTCACCGCCGAGATGGGTGTCACCGGAGGTCGACTTGACCTCGACCACACCGTCGCCGATCTCCAGCAGGGAGACGTCGAACGTACCGCCACCCAGGTCGAAGACCAGGATGGTCTGCTCCTTCTCGCCCTTGTCCAGGCCGTAGGCGAGGGCGGCGGCGGTCGGCTCGTTGACGATGCGCAGGACGTTGAGACCCGCGATGGTGCCGGCCTCCGTGGTCGTCTGGCGCTGCGCGTCGTCGAAGTAGGCCGGGACGGTGATGACCGCGTCGGACACCGGCTCGCCCAGGTAAGCCTCGGCGTCCCGCTTGAGCTTCTGCAGGATGCGGGCGCTGATCTCCTGGGGGGTGAACTCCTTGGAGTCCACCTTCATCTTCCAGTCTGTGCCCATGTGGCGCTTGACCGACCGGATGGTCCGCTCCACGTTCGTCACGGCCTGCCGCTTGGCGACCTCGCCGACGAGCACCTCGCCGTTCTTCGCGAAGGCCACGACAGACGGAGTCGTCCGGGAGCCCTCGGCGTTGGCGATCACCGTGGGCTCTCCACCCTCGAGCACGCTCACGACGGAGTTCGTGGTGCCGAGGTCGATACCGACCGCTCGTGCCATGTCTGTATGCCTCTCGATCATGCAGGCCCGCCTGGTGGAGACCGGCGGGACGCTCTTGTTGGTGTGAGCCCCGGACCTGGCTCCAGCGCCGAGGCACGGGGTGCGTGCGACTGCGTGATGCCTGGTCCAACGGGCTCGCCGCACGCTCCTCGCGTCGGAGTCAAGCGCCCGGAGTCGACTTGAGTATGGTCCGCTCAGGATGAACGAACCTAGGATAGCCCGACGAACCTGAGTCTTGTCCACTCAATTTTTCTCCGCCTGCCCGACTGTCACGACAAGACGCCCAGAAGTGACCATACGTGACTCGGGCATCGCTCTAAGACACTTCTGGGTTGCCTGGATGAACAGTCGCAGTCTGGACCGCGCCGCGGACAGTTTCCGGCCCGCGGGACCGGTGTTCGTCGGGGACCAAATCCTCAGATCGACGAGGTCCGGCTTCGGGCTGCCGCCTCTGTCGTTGTCGCCGAGCAAGAAGTGAGGATCTTGGCTGCTAGAACGACCGAAATCCTCACTTCTTGCGGGTCGTCAAGCGACTTCGTGCCCCTGTTTGCACCTATTGGGGCGAATCGCGCGGGCGCGGCGCGGCGGCGCGGGATCCCCATCCCCGGTGGGTCGCCGTGTGGCGGGTGGGCACCGACCGCCAGGTCAATCCGGTGGGCCGGATCCGCCACGCGGGATGCGGGAGCGGCGCGAGGTGGCCGTCGTCGACGGTGCGGATGTCTCGCGGCTCGCGGCTCGCGGCTCGCGGCTCGCGGCGGTCCGCCAGGCGGACAAATGGAACACAGGCCTCATGAGGCGGCGCGGCGCAGCGCGGAGTGGCTGGTGCGCACACCGCGCTGCGCCGCGTCCAGAGCCGCCGCTGGCCTCAGACGGCCTGGGTTAGATGCCGCCGGGAAACCCGGTTGCCTTGCCGAGCCCGGATCTACAGCCTGGAGCCCGGCTCCCCTGGGGGGCCATCCATGGTGTTCCCGCCATCGTGCGCACCCGGCGACACCTGCTGGTCGGTGCCGGCCTGAGCAGGGCCCGCCGCGCCGCCCTTGGAGAGCAGCGGTCGGCCCGGTTCGGCTTTGGAGTCGCCGCCGCGCTCCGGCTGTACTGACGCCAGGATGCGGCGCCCTCGCCTGGCCCCCGGGCGGACCGCGGGGGCGTTCGGAGCCAGCGGCGCGAGCCCGGAGCCGGTGCTGCCCGGCGGCACCACCGAGTCTGCCGTGGCGCCGGCGCCGAACCCCGCCGTGGGCTCGTCGGAGCCGGAGCGGGCCCTGCGCAGGCCCCGGCGTTCGACGAGATCCGCCTGCCGGCCCAGATCCGCTTCGATCTGCGCGAGACGGTCAAGCATCCCGGAGGCATCGCCGCCGTTCTCCTGGATGGTGCGCAGGGCGTCCATCAGGGTGAGCCACTGGTCCCGATCGACGACGATCTGCTCGGCCAGCCGGTTCGACGAGTAGGGCGGAAAGAGCCGCTGGGCGGCGGCCACTACCTCCTGTACCTGCCCGGGGTTGAGACGCCCGGGCTTGTGCCGGATGTACTCGACCACGTCCTTGACGTTCAGGACGGTGACTCCTTCGAGAGCTCCGTCCTTCCACAGGACGCTCGCCTCGACCATCACCAGGATCGGGTAGGTGGGGAACTTCAGCATCGGGAGCGCGGCCCGGATCTGGTTGCGCACCTCGCCGCCCAGCCAGGAGGTCTTGTCGATCGCAGGTTTGAGGGATTCCCCGTCGACCACCGCGCCGCCCTTGGTGTAGCGGACGACGCCCTTGTTGGTGTCACTACAGAGGATCATCACCCCGCCGGGGCCGACCAGCAGGTGGCCGATGGTGGCCTCCGAGTACGGCACGGCCCGGTCGTGAAGGATGACGTACCCGCGCCGGCGCAGCCGGGAGATCGCGTGTGCGGTCTTCCGCTCGGCCTCGGCCGCCTCGCGCAGTGTCTCGACGTCCGGTGACGCACCGAAGGCGGCCACGGCCATGCCACCGGGCCAGATCACAAGGAGGGCCACGAACACGGCGACCCCGAGGCCGGGCAGGCCCAGCCCGAAGCCGATGACCAGGCCGAGGCCGAGGCCGACGATCGCGGCGCGGATGGCCGCCCGAGGAACGTCACGCGCGATGCGGTCACGTCTGACCATCGCCTGGTTCTCCCGCGCACGGAGGTACTCAGTGTGCTGAGAAAAGCCAGGACGCCCGGCCCGACCTGTCGTCGGCCTGGTGCTTGTCACCATCGTGCCCACCATGGATCGCAGGGTCGTCAACGTCGTCGGGACCCGCCCCCAGGAGCGCACCGGGCGCCCTGGTGGCGGCGCTGCTGCCAGCGCGCAGCGTCATGCGCCCCCGACCAGCGCGCGAACGAGCCGCCACGGTCCGGACCAGGACACTGACCCATGGTGGGGCGGGACCCGCGGTCATCTCAAGAGTTGACATCAACCCGCGCGATGATCCATGAGTTGTGGGTCGGTGGCTGGCTGGTCGTTGCGGGCCACAGCGTCAGGTCGTCTGGCCCGACCTGGAAGTAGTGGTCCTGGTCGGGGCTCTCGGTGTGGCTGGTCGGGAACGGACAGTGCGGAGCGTTGTGGTTCTGGCGATTGTCTGCCACTCAAAGTAGCAGGCTCTCCTGCGTCTCGGGCAAGATCGGCCCAATAGGTGCCCGATCCCGCGACGCTCGGACCACGTCGTGGCAGGGTCGGGGGCGGCAGGTGTTGCGAGGTCGGAAGCCGCCCCGGCGACTCGACCTCTCCGGGGTGCAGTGGGTGAATGGAGATGCGATGGAGAGCTGCCGGTGATCTGAACGTGTCCCTGGTCACTCCGCTGGTCACCGGTCGTGCGGTCCCGGCGAGGCTTGCTTTCCGGAGCGCAGCCGGCGGCCGAGGCGCAGTATGCGATGGCCGCGCAGGGCTCCGGAGCCGTGGCCGTTGGTGGTGTGGCTGTCGGGATCGACAAGTTACTGGCCGGTAGGAGTAGGCTCGCCGCGTTGTCGGGCAGCACCCGGGCAGCCCCAGGCAGAGGTGGATAGCACAGCAGATGGAGGACCTGTGAGAATCGCGATCGGTCTAGCGATCACGCTGATCGCTCTCGCGGTGGCCGGCCGCCGCGTCTTCTGGCTGACCAGACTGATCAGGTCTGGCCAGCCCGCAGAGGGCCGGCTTGACGATCTGCCGACCAGGATCTGGACGGAGATCAGCGAGGTCGGAGGCCAGCGCAAGCTGCTGAAGTGGTCCGTACCCGGCCTGGCGCACTTTTTCACCTTCTGGGGATTCACCATCCTCGGGCTGACGATCATCGAGGCCTACGGGGCCCTGTTCGACCACGACTTCCACATCCCGCTGTTCGGCGACTGGGCGATCATCGGGTTCCTGGAAGACTTCTTCGCGGTCGCGGTCCTCGCGGGCCTGCTCACGTTCACCATCATCCGGCTGCGTAACGCCCCCGCCCGGCTGGACCGCAAGTCCCGCTTCTACGGCTCCCACATCGGCCCGGCCTGGGTCATCCTCGGGATGATCACCCTGGTCATCGTGACCCTGCTGATCACGCGTGGCGCCCAGTTCAACGCCGGCACCCACCCGCAGGGCGACACCAAGTGGGCGTTCGCCTCCTGGCTGGTCAGCGAGCCGCTCAGCGCCTTCTCGGTGCACACCAACGAGGACATCGAGACGGCGTTCCTGCTGCTCAACATCGCGATCATCATGGGCTTCCTGGTGCTCGTGGTCTACTCCAAGCACCTGCACATCGGGCTTGCGCCGATCAACGTCATCCTCAAGCGCGAGCCGGTCGCCCTGGGCCCGCTGGGCACGACCCCCGACATCGAGAAGCTGATGGAGGAGGACGAGCCCGTCGTCGGTGTGGGCAAGGTCGAGGACTTCTCCTGGAAGGCCATGCTCGACTTCGCCACCTGCACCGAGTGCGGGCGATGCCAGAGCCAGTGCCCGGCGTGGAACACCGGCAAGCCGCTGTCACCCAAGCTTCTGATCATGGACCTGCGCGACCACCTGTTCGCCAAGGCTCCTTACCTGCTCGCGCCCAAGAAGGACGAGGAGGGCGAGGAGACCACAGCGGCGGCCACCGCGTCCGCCGAGGAGACGTCCGAGAAGCACGCGGTGCACCATGTGCCGGAATCCGGCTTCGGCCGGGTGCCCGAGCCCGGTCAGCCCCAGGTCGACCGACCGCTCGTCGGGACCGAGGAGGAGGGCGGGGTCATCGACCCCGACGTCCTGTGGTCATGCACCAACTGCGGCGCCTGCGTGGAGCAGTGCCCGGTGGACATCGAGCACGTCGACCACATCGTCGACATGCGGCGTTACCAGGTCATGATCGAGTCGGCGTTCCCGTCCGAGGCCGGCGTGATGCTGCGCAACCTCGAGAACAACGGCAACCCGTGGGGCGTCTCACCGCGGTCGCGCACCGAGTGGACCGAAGGTCTGCCCTTCGAGGTCCGCATCCTCGACGAGGGCGAGCAGATCCCGGACGAGGTCGAGTACCTCTACTGGGTCGGTTGCGCCGGTGCGATCGAGGACCGGGCCAAGAAGGTCGCCCGGTCGTTCGCCGAACTGCTGCACACCGCCGGGGTCGAGTTCGCCGTCCTCGGCAGCCAGGAGTCGTGCACCGGTGACCCGGCCCGCCGCCTCGGCAACGAGTACCTGTACCAGGAGATGGCGAAGGCCAACATCGAGCTCCTGAACGAGACCGGCGTCAAGAAGATCGTCGCCACCTGCCCGCACTGCTTCAACAGCCTCGCGCGGGAGTACTCGGCACTCGGCGGCAACTTCGAGGTCGTCCACCACACCCAGCTGCTCGGCAAGCTCGTGGAGGAGCGCAGGCTCGTCCCGATCACCCCGATCGAGTCGTCGGTGACGTACCACGACCCGTGCTTCCTTGGCCGGCACAACAAGGTCTACACCCCGCCGCGGGAGATCCTTGAGGCAATCCCGGGCATCCGGGGGCAGGAGATGCACCGCTGCAAGGACCGTGGCTTCTGCTGCGGCGCCGGTGGCGCGCGGATGTGGATGGAAGAGAAGATCGGCAAGCGGGTCAACGTCGATCGCATGGAAGAGGCGCTCGGCCTCGACCCCGACGTGGTCTCGACCGCCTGCCCGTTCTGCATCGTTATGCTCTCCGACGCGGTGACCGAGAAGAAGCTGGCCGGCGAGGCAAAGGAGAGCGTCGAGGTTCTCGACGTCTCCCAGCTGCTGGCCCGCTCCTTGGCCGCCCCGGCCACGCCCGCCGCCGCGGCTCCGGCGGAGGGCGCGTAACCCTGCCGGTACCGTAGGCAATTCGAACCGACCGGACGGGGCGTGGCGAACGGGCCGCGCCCCGTCCGGCATTTCCGCACCCCGCGCCGCGTGGTTCGGCCACCCGAAGCGGCCTGGGAGACGTCCCACTGGCATGACGGGCCTGTCACGGCAGGCTATGGAGATCGCCCCCAAGCGAGGCGACGCTCGTGCTCGGTCGGCCCGCCTGGTCTGGCCGAGGAGTCCCACGCCGAGGCGCCGCCGCCCCCCGCCGACCCAGTCTGTTCCGCCGACCTGGTCCGTCCCGCAGTCGGTCGGAGCTCGAAGAGCTGAGGCTCAGGCAGTTGCTGCCGGGCAAGGGCTGAGGATTGTGGTCGCTGGAACGACCAAAAGCCTCACCCCTTCGGCTCAACTTCACCCCGAACACCGAAAAATCATGGAAATCGCCGCCGGGGGAGCAGGTACTGCTCGCCTTCCGATCGCTTCTGGCCGTGGTGCCCACCGGGAAGCCCCCCGCATGGGGGCAACCACAGTGAACGGGGACGTCCTCGAGGGGGAGATGACCCCGCCGGGCCAGGGATGCCGGCCGTTCGGGGGTCCGGGGGAAGCCCCCCGAAAAAATAACGGCCCACCGGGAAGCCCCCCGCATGGGGGCAACCACAGTGAACCGGCTCGAGCGGGCGACGGGAATCGAACCCGCGTTGCAAGCTTGGGAAGCTCGTGTTCTGCCTCTGAACTACGCCCGCATGGTGCATCCGCATCCTACCGGACGAGCGCGCCACATGCCGTGGCGCCACCCCTGACTTCTCGTCCAGGCTGGGCTTTCGGACGTGCAGGGTGTCGACGGGCCGATCGGGGGACGGTCTGTGGAGTCGGGTAACTGCGCGGTCGAGTATCACCGATCATGCTGCTCGGACCGGTCGGCGGCACCGGCACCGGCACCGGCGCGGGCGTTTTCGGCGCGGCGTGTCTCGCCACGTTTCACTTCGCTGCTGTCCACCTGGTGCAGGAAGCGCAGCGGCTCCCGGCCTGGGGGCTGCTGCGGGCGTTCGAGCTCCGGGGCGGGGGTACGTCGAGCGTGCAGGCCTGGCCGGGCGGGATCCGGACTTCCTCGCCGTGGTGCACGATGGTCATCCCGTCGCCTTCGAGCACCGTGTAGGTGGCGGACGAGGCGAAGACCTCGACTCGGAGGTGGCGGGACCGTACCCGCAGGCCGAAGGAGAGCCGGGTGAGTCCTTCGGGCAGCCGGGGCGCGAAGGAGAGCAGCCGCCCGGTGTCGCGCAGTCCGCCGAAGCCTTCGACGAGTGCGATCCAGCTGCCGGCGAGGGAGGCCACGTGCAGCCCGTCGCCGGTGTTGTGCTCGATGTCCTTCAGATCCATGAAGGCGGCTTCGCGCAGATAGTCGTGGGCGAGTGAGAGGTGCCCGCATTCGGCGGCCATCACCGCCTGACAGCAGGCGGAGAGCGAGGAGTCCCGGACGGTGAGCGCCTCGTAGTAGGCGAAGTTGCGTACCTTCTGCTCGGCGGTGAAGGCATCGCTGCGCCGCTGCATGGCGAGCACCAGGTCGGCCTGTTTCACGACCTGCTTGCGGTAGAGGTCGAAGTACGGGAAGTGCAGCAGCAGGGGGTACTGCTCGGGCCTGGTGCTGTCGAAATCCCACACCTGGTGATGGGTGAACCCCTCCGACTGCGGATGGACCCCGAGGTGCACGTCGTAGGGGATGTACATGTCGTCGGCGGCATCCCGCCAGTTGGCGGCGGTCTCCGCGTCGACACCGAGGGCGCGTGCGCGCTCGGGGTGGCGCTGGACGGCGTCGGCCGCGCCGATGAGGTTTCGTTGGGCCATGAGGTTGGTGTAGACATTGTTGTCGGCGAGCGCGGAGTACTCGTCGGGTCCGGTTACACCGTCGATGCGGAATTTCCCGGACAGGTCGTGATGCCCGATGGAACGCCACAGCCGGGCCGTTTCGATCAGGATCTCGAGGCCGACCTCCACCTCGAAATCCGTGTCCTCCGTCACCCAGACATACCTGATAACGGCGTCGGCGATGTCGGCGTTCACGTGGTAGGCGGCGGTGCCGGCGGGCCAGTAGCCGGAGCATTCCTCGCCGTGGATGGTTCGCCAGGGAAACGCGGCTCCGTCCAGGTTGAGCAGCTGCGCGCGCTCCCGGGCCATAGGGAGGATGGAGTGGCGCCAGCGCAGCGCGTCGGCGGCGGCTGCCGGTGCCGTGTAGGTCAGTACGGGCAGCACGTAGCTCTCGGTGTCCCAGAAGGCGTGACCGTCGTAGCCCGGGCCGGTGAGTCCCTTCGCGGGGATCGCCCGGCGTTCGGCTCGCGCGCCGGCCTGCAGCACGTGGAACAGTGCGAAGCGGACGGCCTGTTGAACCTCGGCGTCCCCGTCGACCTCGACGTCTGCGCACCGCCAGAACTCGCCGAGGTACTCCTTCTGCTCGTCGACCAGCCCGCTCCACCCGGTCTGGCGGGCGGCGACCAGCGCGGCGACGGCCTGGTCGCGCAGCGCGGGCAGGGAGCGCTGCTCGGACCAGCCGTAGGCGAGGAACTTGATCATTCGGAGTGTCTCGCCGGCGGCCAGGACGGCCGTTGCGGTCACCCGCCCGGCATCGGGCTCGCTTTCCGAGCTCACCCCGAGCGAGCGGGGACCGTCGAAAATGTGGTCCATAGCCGCGGCGACCCGGATGTCGCTGTGCCGGGTGCAATGGACGAGCTCCACCATGGAACCTCGGGCCCGGTGCCGCTCCGAGACGAGCGGTGACTCCAGGACCGCGGCCGCACGCGGATCGCCTCGACGCATCGGAAGCTGCTCGTTGGCGACCAGTTCGGACTGGATGACAATGCGTGCGGAATCGTCCACCGGCTCGATCTCGTAGGAGATCGCGGCGACGGACCGCTGGGTGAAGGAAACCATTCGCTGGGAGCGGATCCTGATGCGCTGACCGGCCGGAGAAACCCAGTCGGCCTCCCTGGACAGCACGCCTTCACGGAAGTCGATTGTTCTGGTGTGAGTCAGCAGATCTCCGTACCGCACGTCGAACGGCTCGTCGTCGACCAGCAGGCGAATAATCTTTCCGTTGGTGACGTTGATGACCGTCTGGCCGGATTCGGGATATCCGTAGCCCGCCTCGGCGTAGGGCAGCGGCCGCAGCTCGTGGACGGAGTTCAGGTAGGTGCCTGGAAGCCCGTGCGGGTCGCCCTCGTCGAGATTCCCGCGCAGGCCCACGTGCCCGTTGGAGAGCACGAACAGCGACTCGGAGCGGGCGAGGGCGTCGATGTCGAGGCCGTGTTCGGTCAGCGACCAGGCCTCGATGAGGTAGTTCGGCTTGCCGATCACACGGTTCTCCCGGCGGCGACGGCACCCAACGCCTGCCCGCCGAGCAGGTCGGCGAGATCTTTGACGACGATGTCGGCGCCGCTGTGCCGCAGGGCTTCGGCGTGGCCGATCCGGTCCACACCCACCACGTAGCCAAAGGCACCGGCCCGCCCGGCCTGCACGCCCGCCACGGCATCCTCGAAGACCGCGGCCGCCTCGGGCTGGACCCCCAGCGCCTGTGCGCCGGCGAGGTAGGTGTCCGGAGCCGGCTTTCCCGCCAGGCCACGTTCCTGCGCGACGAGACCGTCGATGCGCGCGAGCAGCAGCCGCTCGATTCCGGCCGCCCGCACGACTTCGGCGCAGTTGGCGCTGGACGACACGACTGCGCGCGGGACGCCGGCCTGGTCGAGCGCCTGGAGGTATCGCACCGAACCTTCGAAGACCTCGACGCCGTCCCGTTCCATCCGCTGCAGAAGCAGGATGTTCTTCCTGGTCGCGAGGGCGTTGATCGTCAGGCCCGAGGGCGGGTCGCCGGGCGCACCCGGCGGCAGGTGGATGCCCCGCGAGTCCAGGAACGCCCGTACGCCGTCGGCCCGCGGCCGCCCGTCGACGTAGTCGGCGTAGTCGGCGCCGAGGTCGAAGGGAACGTACGGATCACCGGAGCGTCTGGCCCAGTTCTCCAGGAAGTCGTCGAACATCTCCTTCCAGGCGGCGGCGTGCACGGCAGCGGTGCGGGTCAGCACACCGTCGAGATCGAACAGGCACGCCCTGATGTGATCCGGTAGCCCCAACATCGGTCCCCATCCTGGATCAGCGTCAGCCGGCAGGCCGGCAGGCCGGCAGGGAGGCGCCGGCGAGGTCCTACCGGCGGCGACCTGCACACGGTTTCGAGTTCGAGGGGCTACTTACCCCATAACTGCACGCGTTCCACCCCACGGCAACAATCCGGCGCTCTGCGGTAGCGTCCGGGACGTGCTGCTGTCAGATCGGGATATCCGTGCCGAGATCACTACCGGCCGTGTGCGGCTCGATCCCTACGACGAGCGGCTGATCCAGCCGTCCAGTGTGGATCTGCGCCTGGACCGTGCCTTCCGGGTCTTCCAGAACCACCGCTATACCCACATCGACCCGGCCGTCGAGCAGGAGGATCTCACCGAGCTCGTCGCGCCGGAGGGCGACGAGCCGTTCGTGCTGCATCCCGGGGAGTTCGTCCTGGGGTCGACCCTGGAGATCGTGACCTTGCCGGACGACCTGGCCGGGCGTCTCGAAGGCAAGTCGAGCCTGGGGCGCCTGGGGCTGCTCACCCACTCGACCGCGGGCTTCATAGATCCCGGCTTCTCCGGGCACGTGACGCTGGAGCTGTCCAATGTCGCCACGCTGCCCATCAGGCTCTGGCCCGGGATGAAGATCGGCCAGCTCTGCCTCTTCCGGCTGTCGTCGCCGGCCGAGCACCCCTACGGCTCGGCGATCTACGGCTCGCGCTACCAGGGCCAGCGTGGGCCCACCCCGTCCAGGGCCTACCGCGACTTCACTCGGACGACGGTTCCCGAGCTGGCTGAGGTCGCCGAGGTCACAGAGGTCACAGAGGCGCCCGGGTACAACTGATCGTTGGGACCTTCGTGCGGCGTCGAACCCTTGCGGAGGGCCGAAATCGTCGTGCTCGCCCTGGTGGGCGCCGGCCTGGCAACCCCCAGCTCCAGCTCTGCCTTCGACGAGCAGATTTCGATGTCACTCGCCCGTGAACGTTCGAAATGGGGCGTTGATTGCACCCGTTTGAACGAAATCCTCGTGATGCACGGCTGTCGGCACGCTCCACCAAGACCGCCAGCCGGTTGTCCACTTGTCCACAGATCGCCCTCGGTCGTGCGGATCCGTGGTAAAGGGGACGTACACGGCGCGACCGAGTGGCGCACCCACGAACCGCATGGCATCACTCTCCCGTGAGGCCGTCCGCGGGTCGGGGGTGTACGGTGGTCTCGTTGCTCTTCTCCTTGGTGCCGCCGGTCACCACCAGGATGGCATCACGGTAATCGCCAACGGCGGTTGTCGGCACAAAGCAGGAACACCACGTGGGTGCGCCGCAGCAGGGGAACGAGGAAAAAACGTGTCCGAAGGTACTGTCAAGTGGTTCAACGCCGAAAAGGGCTTCGGCTTCATCACCGTCGACGGCGGAGGCCCTGACGTCTTCGCCCACTTCTCCTCGATCGTGGGAGACGGCTACAAGTCCCTCGAAGAGGGGCAGCGAGTTTCGTTCACGATCGAGCAGGGCCAGAAGGGTCCGCAGGCTGCCCAGGTGCAGCCCCTCATCTGATCTGTTCGAACTGCGGCCAGCTCGGCCGGAGATCGGCCTCACGGCCTTCCTCCGGACGAGCCCCATGAGGTCGCGGTAGTCGCGACCGCGGCGGGGTGACAACCGGCCCATCCCCGCCGTCGGTTCGCGGCATGATCGCTGTGCTGTCGCGTCCGTACCCGGATGCGTCCGCGCAGAGGGCCACCGGCAGAGACGTTCAGGCCGGTTGGCCCTTTTTCATGTCGTCTTTTACATGCCACGGCGTCAGTGATGCCACGGCGTCAGTGGTCCACGTACTTCCCGTCGCAGCTGTAGGTGCGGGTCTTACCGTCACCGTTGTCGTCGACGTAGCTGAGCTTGAGGCTCCCGCCGTAGATCCACCCGGCGGTCGTCGTGCCGTCCAGACGGGCCCACCACCAGGCGTTGTCGTAGCTGTTGACGACGCTGCAGTGCAGCCAGACCTTCAGCCCTTTGGCGAGCTTCGAGACGGTGGAACAGGTTGCGTACGGCCCCGTGCGCAGCGGCGCATCCTCGACGAGCACGGCGTAGCCGTCGCCGTTGTAGCCGTGGCTGGGGCTCGCGGGGCATCCAGTAGCGGTGGTGCTCGCTGTGACAGGGGGCTTCGACATCGCGGCGGTCGGGCGTGCCGACGGAGAGGCCGTCGGCGTGCCCGATGCGGCTGTGGTCGGGGACGCACCGGGTGGGTTCTGGGGCGATCCCGGTGCGGCTGCGGCCCTCGGGTCGCCGGCGCCTGGTCCGCCCGGGCCTGCGGCGCCGGGGGTGGTGAGCCCCGGTCCTGGCAGCGCGCCGTCGGGGCCAGCCCCCTTTGGTGCCACGCGGCGGGACTGATCACCATCGGGACCAGGCCCGCCCACCGAGGCGGTCATGGGCGCCGCCGGCGCCGGCTCGTCGGAGCGCGGGAGCAGCACGGCCACGAGGGCGCACACCGCGACCGCCGCGACCCCCGCGATCGCCGCTAGCAGCCATGGCGGCCGGGCTCCGGGAGGCTTGCCAGGCGACGACGACGGCGGCTGCGACGGGTGGCGGGCGGCTGTTCCCACGGGTGCCTGGACGTATCCGTGCGCGGGAAGGCGTCCCGGGCTCGCCGGGTAGTCGCCGGAGCCCGTCCTGACACCCGGCATCGCGGCTGGTGTTGGGGTTGGTATCGCGGTTGGTATCGCGCCTGGGACATGGGTCGGCGGCTCCACCTGCGGTGTGCGTGGCTCAGGCAGGCGGGCGACGCGGTAGCGAGTGATCTCCGCCGCGACGGTCGGCGGAAGCCAGTCAGTCGTGAGGCCCTGGTGGTCCTGGGCGGTCAGCTGCCCGAGGGGAGCCGCGAACCGGCAGAGCTCGATCAGTTCGGTCGGGGTGGGCCGCGACGCGGGATCCTTTGCCATACAACGGGACAGGATGTCGCGCAGGTCGTCCGAACAGCCCGACCAGTCCGGTTGCTGGTGCTCGATGCGGTGGAACACCGCGGCGTCCACCCCGAACGGCGGGCGGCCGGTCAGCGCGAAGTAGGCGGTGGAGCCCAGGGCGAAGATGTCGCCGGGGCGGTCGAGGGGCCTGCCCTGGACCTGTTCCGGGGCCATGAAGGCCGGGGTCCCGAGCCGGGCGCCGGTCTGGGTCATCGCCGCCGTGGCCGCGTCGATCGCCCGGGCGACCCCGAAGTCGATGACGCGCGGGCCGTCCGGCGCAAGAATGACGTTCCCCGGTTTGAGATCGCGGTGGATCACGCCGGCCCGGTGGATGGACTGCAACGCCTCGGCGACGCCGGCAATCAGCATCAGGACGGTCGACTCGGGCAGCACGCCGGTCCGGGCTATGGCGACCGCGAGGGAGGGCGCGGGAACATAGGCGGTCGCGATCCACGGGCGAACGGCGTCGACGTCCGCGTCGATGACCGGGACCGTGTACGGGCCCTGCACCCGCTGCGCGATCGCCACTTCCTTCGCGAAACGAGCACGGAAGTCGGGATCGGTGGCGAACTCCGGCCGCACCATTTTGAGCGCCAGCGGGCGCCCGCCAGGGGTGTGAGAAAGGTAGACCGCGCCCATGCCGCCCTCGCCGATGCGGGCCTGGAGCGGGTAGCCGCTGATTTCGCAGGGATCGGAGGCGGCCAGCGGGGCGAACACACCGTCCCAGGACGGGCGGGCCGACTGGGGCAGGGCCATGCCCCAGTCCGGCTCCAGCCCACCGGGCCGGTCAAACGGCTGGCCCGGGTCTGGCCTGGCCGCAGTGGGTGGAGTGCTGCTCATCCTGCCTTCCGGGCGCTGCCGGCGTGCCGCCGCGATGCCACGGTGATCCCGATCATGGGCAACGGGGGCAGACCACCGGTAGACCACCTGATATGGACGCTTCTCGTGTCCTGGTGTCTCGGTGCCCTGGTGTCGCGGCAAGTCCGTTTTCATCATATTGGCTGACCTGCAGCCCGACCGTCGGGGCATGCATCGGCTGCGGTGCCCGGCGTGACTGCCCGGATCCCGGGCAGGTTCCAGGCGATGTCACGGATTCGGCCGGCCGCGGTCGGCGGACCACGGACTGCGCAACGCGCGGATGACCGCTGGTGATCTGTGCCCGTGGGGACGACTCCCGGGTGTGAGGAGGTCATGTATGTGCCATCTGTTCGCGATGAGCGGCGGCGCGGAGCGGATCGAGGCGACCTTCTGGCTGCTCGACGCCCCGGACAACCCCCGCACGCAGACGCGCCGCCCGCCGGACGGCGCCGGCCTCGGTGTCTTCGCCGAGGACGGAACTCCGCAGGTGAGCCGGCAGGCAATCCGTTCGCGCGCCGACACGGCGTTCGCACGGGAGGCGCAGCAGGTGACCTCCACCACGTTCGTAGCGCACGTTCGGCATGCCTCGACGGGGCGGGTCGACGACGCCAACACCCACCCCTTCCTGCAGGACGGCCGGATCTTCGCCCACAACGGGGTTGTCGAGGGCCTGGACAAGCTCGACGCCGAGCTGGGGCCGGCCCGCGCGGGCGTAGTCGGCAACACCGACTCCGAGCGGTACTTCGCCCTGGTGACTCGGGAGATCGCCGCGCGGGACGGAGACGTCGGCGAAGGAATCACTGCCGCAGTGAACTGGATCGCCGAGAACCTGCCCCTCTACTCGATCAACATGGTGCTGGCCACTCCGCGTGAGCTGTGGGCGCTTCGTTACCCGGACACCAATGGCCTGCACGTGCTCCAACGCGCCCCGGGCGGGCGTAACCAGCGTCATCTCGACCACGCGAGCCCTTTCAGCGAGATCCGGGTCCGGTCCGTCGACCTGCGGACGCGGCCCGCCGTGGTGGTGGAGAGCGAGCGGATGGACGAGGACCCACGGTGGCGCCTCATGGCCAGCGGTGAACTGCTGCACGTGGCTCCCGATCTCTCCGTGACCTCTCGGCTGGTGCTCGCCGGACCGCCGTCGCATGCGCTGGATCTCGACGACCTTCGCCCGGAGGCGGCCGCGTCGCAGACCGCCGCGGTGCCCGACATCCAGATTCCCGCCTGAACGTAGCGAGGCGGACGGCGAGGCAGCTGACCGTGGCCTGTGGATAACGTGTGGAAATCATGTGGAGAGCTGTGGACACCTGTGGTGGATGCGATCGCGATACTGGGAGTTCGGCGGTATGAAATGCCTGCTGGCAGGGCTTCCGTGGCCCCGCGGGGCCACGCTGCCGCGCGCGGGCTTCCTGTGGATGACCTGTTGACAGCCCGAGCTGCTCCCGTCGCGGGCGCTGGGTTGCCAGCCTCGTCGGCGGGGCCGGCGCGGCTTGCCGATCGCCTGGTCGGTTCCTGGCGCCAGGCCCGATCGGGCCGGTGGGCCGACCACGGGGGAAGGGTGTGAGAAGCGCCTGGTTCAAACCCGCGACCTGCGCTCTTCCCGCCTGAGCCCGCCGGACGGCTGGTTGCTCAGGGGTCACGAGGTCCCCGCCGAGGGTGACGATCGTCCTCTTGGCTGGCTATGGTCGTTACAGGGTCCGTCTCACCCGATCCGCCCTTGTGGCGGCATCTCGACTTCCCGGGCGAAACCCACCACCCCCCAATCCGACACGGTTCGCTTCGCCTCTTTCGCTTCAAGATCGAAATGGTGGTCCGGCGGTCCGATGATTCGTCACCAACGGGTCGGATGTACCGATATCCACCGGCCAATCGGGGTGGCATACCCGTCAGGACCACACCGAGACGTGAGGAGGGCCGCGGCATCGGGTAGGACGACCCGATCGGATCGCGGCGTCGATGACGACGATGTGACCAGCGAGAAGGGATCACAAGTGACCATGAATGTCGCCAGGATCGGGCTCTGGATGTCCGCGAGGCAGTGGCCACATGGCACGGCCGAACGTCGCGACACCGCTCAGGAGCTTGCGGAGCTCGGCTACGACATGGTCTGGCTGGGCGGTGCCACGGCGGACCTTGAGCTTCCGGCGGCGTTGCTGGAGTCCACCGAGCGCCTGAGCGTCGGTACCGGGATCCTGAACATCTGGACCGAGTCGGTGGACCTGCTGGCCGACACCTACGGAATGCTGGAGAAGGCACACCCCGGCCGCCTGCTGCTGGGCGTGGGCGCGGGGCACGCGCGGATGGTCGAGAGCGTGACCGGCCGCCGCTACCGTCGGCCACTGGGCGCCGTGGTCTCCTACCTGGAGGCGCTCGACGCGGTCGGCATCCCGGCGTCGGCACGGGTGCTGGCGGCACTGGGCCCACGCATGCTCGGTCTGGCCGCCCGCCGGTCGGCCGGGGCGCATCCCTACCTCGTCACCCCCGAGCACACCCGGATGGCGCGGGAGATCCTCGGGCCGGGCGCACTTCTCGCGCCCGAGCAGAAGATCGTCCTGGAGACGGACCCGGCCCGGGCGCGGGCGATCGGTCGGGCCGCACTGTCGATCTATCTGGAGCTGCCCAACTACACGAACAATCTGCGCCGGCTCGGCTTCACCGACGCGGATCTGGCCGCGGGTGGCAGCGACCACCTGGTCGACGCGCTCATCGCCTGGGGCGACCTGGACAGCATCCGGACCCGGCTGGAGGAGCACTGCGCAGCTGGTGCCGACCAGGTGGCGGTGCAGATCCTCACCGAGAACAAGCAGCTCCCCCGGGCCCAGTGGCGCATCCTCGCCGCCGGGCTCGATCTGAGGCCACCGGCGGTGGCCGGCGCGGTCAGCGGAATCTGAGCCTGAAAAGACCCCGGCACTGTGTGGCCGGGCCCGTTGGCGATGGTCAGCGAACAGTTCTTTTCGGCGGGCCGGCCGGCGAAAACACTTCGCCGCCCGGCCCGATCGGGTATCGGCGCGTGCTCGTGCCGGTAGTCGTGCCTGTTCTCACACCCTCGTTGTGATCATGTGACGATCTTGCGCTGACAGGGCGATCACTGCCTGCGAAGGCGGTGTGCCTGCCAGACCGGCTGGTCGTGTGCGCGGCCCCGTACGGTGTCGGGAGCCCGACAGGCCAATTACCAACCGGGTTCACCCCATGGTTGGGAAGTGTCGGCTGGCGATGCAAGTATCGGGTCGGCGACCGACGGCTCCCACGGCCGCCGGCGCTCGCGATCATGACCATGAAGGGAGTGTGATGATCGAGGCACGAGGGCTGACGAAGCGCTACGGGCGCACCGTCGCAGTCAACGCCCTGTCCTTCACCGTGCAACCCGGCAGGGTGACTGGCTTTCTCGGCCCCAACGGCGCGGGCAAATCGACGACGATGCGGATGATTCTCGGGCTTGACCGGCCTTCGGCCGGCGAGGTTCGAATCGGCGGCCGCCGATACATGGAGCTGAAGGAGCCGCTGCGCGAGGTGGGCGCCCTGCTGGAGGCGAAATGGGTGCACCCCAACCGCTCCGCACGGGCGCACCTGCGCTGGATGGCGGCCTCCAACAGGATTGCCGCGAAGCGCGTCGACGAGGTTCTGGACGCCGTGGGCCTGACCGCGGTCGCGGGGCGTCGCGCGGGCAGCTACTCGCTGGGCATGGCCCAGCGGCTGGGCATCGCTGTCGCCCTGCTGGGCGACCCGGGCGTCCTCCTTTTCGACGAGCCGGTGAACGGGCTCGATCCAGAAGGCATTCTCTGGATCCGTCAGTTCATGCACCGGCTGGCGGACGAAGGCCGCACTGTCTTCGTATCCAGTCACCTTCTTTCCGAGATGGCGCTCACCGCGCAGGACCTCGTCGTCATCGGTCGTGGCCGACTCATCGCGCAGACCAGCACCAAGAGCTTCATCGAATCGGCCGCCGACTCCTCAGTGCGGGTACGCGGGCCTGAGCTGGCGCGGCTGCACAGTGTGCTGGCCGGCCAGGGGCTGGCCGTCCAGGAACTG
The DNA here is from genome assembly GCF_000177675.1 of Parafrankia sp. EUN1f. Taxonomy (GTDB): domain Bacteria; phylum Actinomycetota; class Actinomycetes; order Frankiales; family Frankiaceae; genus Parafrankia. The sequence goes on along the minus strand of NZ_ADGX01000037.1, from coordinate 27,833 downwards.
CCGGCCACCGAGGACACTCCGGCGACGTTGGTCGTGCGTGGAAGCTCCACCGAAGCGGTTGGTGAGCTGGCAGGTGCCGTGGGGCTGGTGCTCCACGAGCTCACCGAGTCGCGTGGCTCGCTGGAGCAGGCCTTCATCCAGATGACTGGCGGCGAGGTCGAATACCAGGCCGGTGGAGGCGCCGCGCCAGCCTCCTCGGGGCTCGCTGTGCCTGCCGGTGCACAGGCGCCCTTTGCTCCGCCTGGGCCGGTGCCCGCAGGGGCGCCCGGTTTTCCGCCGCCCGGGGCCGTGCCGCCGCCCGGGGCCGTGCCGCCGCCCGGTGGCGGGTCCGGCCCGGCTGCCACTCGGGAAACAGCCAGTCGCGGTGGTCAGGAGGGGACTCAATGACACTGATGACGGTAGAGCGGATCAAGCTCTTCTCCACCCGCTCGCCGTGGTGGTGCATGATCATCACGGTGGCGCTGACCGTCGGCCTGACCGCCATCTTCAGCGCCGCGACCAAGCCGGACGATCTCAGTGACCTCACCCCGGCCGTCACCCAGTTCGCCTACAACTTCGGGCTCGTCGTGATGATGGTGATGGCGGCGCTCACCGTCACCACCGAGTACCGGTTCGGGACGATCAGGTCGACCTTCCTCGCCGTTCCCGGTCGGACTCAGGCCCTGCTGGCGAAGACGGCCGTCGTGGCCGGGCTCGCCGGGATCGTCGGCGAAATCACCGCGGTGGGCTCCTGGGCCATCGCCAAGGCGATCAGGCCGGACGCACCGCTGGCACTCGACACCGGCCAGGAGTTCCGCAACGTTTTCGGGGTCGGGCTGATCTACCTGCTCGCGGCGGTCTTCGCGATCGGCCTCGCGCTGCTGATCCGGCATACCGCCGGGGCCATCGTGGTCATGCTCGTCTACCTCTTCCTCGCGGAGAGCCTGCTGCCGGCCATACCGCGGATCGGGCCCCACATCCAGGACTGGATGCCCTTCATCGTCGGAAACAACTTCGTCGTTGCGGGCCAGCTCGATACGGGTGACGGGCCGCCGGTCATCGAGGGCCTGCCGTTCGGGCCGTGGGGGTCGCTGCTCTACTTCGCCGCGGTCTGCTTCGGTCTGCTGGCTCTCGGTCTCATCAGCGCCAAACGCCGGGACGCCTGACCTACGTCCACATTCGTCCGGTAAACCTGCGCGCCCCGACCGGGTCCCCTGGTCGGGGCGCGCCCCGCGTTCCGGCGAGAGGCGCCCGCAGCCGGACGCATCGGGCGCCGCCCGCCGGGTAGCGCTACTACGATGCGACAGCGACGGCGGCGGGTCTGGGCTCGCGATCCGGGGCATTTCGGCGCCACCTCGGCGGCTCGGGTCGCGATTGTCGCGCCCGCCGTGCTCGCACTCACCGTCGGGATCGCCGGCAACGTGCGGATGAGCCTCTTCGCCTGGTTCGCCGTCATCGCGCTCCTTGAGTTCGTCGAGTTCGAGGGCCCGCGAACAACGCGGCTGCGTGCCTATCTCACGCTCACGGCGACCGGCGCAACACTGATCGTCCTCGGGACGCTCTGCTCGCGGTCGATCTTTCTGGCGGTCACCATGACCGCAGCCGTCGCGTTCGTCATCCTGTTCTCCGGCGTCCTCAACCCCTATGTGGCCGTTGCCGGACGTTCCGCGTTACTCGCCTTCGTTCTGGCGGTGATGACACCGGGGCCACTGCCGGCGATACCGGAGCGACTCGCAGGCTGGGCCATCGGCGCGGCGGGTTCGATCACGGCCGTGACGCTCCTGAGGTCGCGCCGTCCGCCCGACCGGCTGCGCGCGAACATCGCGGCGGTCTCCCGCGCCCTGGCCAGCGGGGTGGCCTGGCCCCCGGCGGATCGACGTGGCTCCCCGGGGGCGCATCGGCCCGCCGTGGCATCTCCCGCCGCGGCGAAGGCCGCTCCCGCTGCGGGGGATCCCGTGCCACCGGCAGCTGAGTCGGCGGTGACATCGGCGGCGGTGACGTCGGCGGCGGAGACAGCGCGGATCTGGACGGAGCTGCGGCGGCTGCGACGCGAGTTCGCCGCCACGGTCCATCGGCCCACGGGGCTCGGCGGGCGGGCCGCGGCGCTCGGGTACGTCTTCATCGACCTCAACTGGCTGATGCCGTTCGCCCTGCCCTGGCCGGAGCGGGACCGGACAGCACGTGCCTGCTTCCCCGCCGAGGCCGCTGAGCTGCACGCCGCGGTGGCAGTGACGCTGCAGGCCATCTCCACCCGGATCGAGCCGGCCGCGCCGCCATCGACCGGACCCGCCGGATCCGCCACCGCCGGTGATGACCGACTCGGCATGGCTCGTCTCGAACGGGCCGAGCGCGCCATCCGCGCCGCGCTGCTGGCCTACCTGCGCAGCCAGGAGCACCAGGAGCGCCAAGAGCGGCAGGGGCGCCAAGAGCGGCAGGGGCGGCGGGGGCGGCAGGATCAGCTGAAACACGAGAATCACGAAGAGGAGCGGCAGGCCCGGGCGCGGGGGAGCGCAGGATTCGGTCCGGTCAGCGCCGAGCTCGCCGCCGCTGAGGCGTTTCGGCTGCGCAGGCTCGCTCGGGGCACCCGTGACCTGGCGCTCAACGTCCTGAAGGCGACCGCGCCCACCCGTGGCCTCGGCTCCATCGAGCGCCTTCGGCCCGCGAAGGCCGTCACAGGCCCCAAACACTCGTGGCGGGAGCACTCGTGGCGGGAACGAGGCACGGTAGCGACCGACGTTGCCGCCGGGTACGCCAACCCGCGATCGGCCTGGTTCCGCAACAGTGTGCGTCGAGCGCTCGGGCTTTCGCTGGCTGTGCTCATCGCCCAGGCCGTGGGGGTCGACCACGCCTTCTGGGTCGTACTGGGAACGCTGTCCGTCCTGCGGACCAATGCGCTCGCGACCAACGCGGCGGCAGCGAAGGCACTCGCCGGCACGGTTCTCGGGATCGTCGTGGGCGGCCTGACCGTGGCCATCGCCACCGCCGACGGCCACTGGGCCGCGCTGTGGGCGGTGCTGCCGATCGCGGTCTTCCTCGGCAGCTACGCCCGCCGCGTGGCAGGTTTCGCGCTCGGTCAGGCCGGCTTCACGACCGCGGTCATCCTGCTCTTCAACATCGTCGCACCCGAAGGGTGGCAGGTCGGGATTGTTCGGATCGAGGATGTTCTGATCGGTTTCGCGGTCAGCATCGCGGCAGGCGCGCTGCTGTGGCCGCGAGGCGCGGTCGCGGTGCTGCGGGCTCGGGCCGAATCGGCGTATCTGACCGCGGTGGATTTCCTCGAGACCACGGTGGCAAGGCTGCCCGGCACGCCCGGACCACGCGCGGGGCTGGCAGCCGGGGCTGGCGGCGAGCTGGCCTCGGCGGCGGGCGCGGGGCATGAGGCGGGCGCGGAACCTGGGGTGGGCACGGCGCTCGGGGTGGGTACGGGGGCCGCGGTGGCAGCGCGGGAATCGCCCGCGGAGGTGGCGGAGGAAGCGCGCCGCGCGATCCGGTCCGGTCGCCTCCTGGACGACGCCGTGCGCCATTTCCTCGACGAGGACCCTCCGGAGCGGTTCGACATCGACGCGCTGATGATGATCGCGGCCGGTGCGCAGCGGATGCGCCGTACGGCACAGCTACTGCGGTACGGGGACGTCCGCTGGCCCCCGGACCTGCCCGACTTCGACAGCGCCTCGGCCTTCGGCGCTGCCTTCGCCACGGCGCGCGAAGCGCTCGCCCAGGATCTGGACGGTCTCTGCGACTGGTATCGCCGTTACGCGGTGGCACTCGGGGCCGCCTGGCGCCCACCCGACCCCGACCTCGCCCCGGGCGCCGGCGGACCGGCCGGTCTGGCGGTGCTTCACGAGGTGGAGCACCTGCCAGGCCATCCAGAAACACTCGCCGGCATCGCGTTCGCCGCCCGGGCCAGCTACCTCGACATCCTGCGAGGAATCGAGCCCATGCTCACGGCGGCCGCCACGGCACTCGAACGAAGGTCCGACGGCGGCGCTGACGACGATGTGGATCGTCTGTGGTCCTCTGCTGGGGATGCCGCGGACAGGGACCCGTCCAGGGGTGTCGGTGGGAGTGTGGGCAGGGTGGGACGGACTGTGGCGCGGGATCATCAGGGCCCGGAACCCCACAGGTCACGGCCCGCCTCGGTGCGCTCACGGGCCTTCATCCGGGCCTCGTAGACGTGCCGGTGCCCATCGGTGAGCTGGTCACGGACCCGCTCCTCGGCGGCAGCAAAAGGGCGATAGTACAGATCGTCGTATTCTTCGACGATCTGGAAGGTCCACCGGCCGTCCAGGACGTTGCGGCCGTACAGTTCGCGGCGAACCTCGCCTGCAACCTGCTCGTGCCCGGCCTCCCGCAGTGCGTCCAACGCCTCACCGAGAATGATGTCGGCCCGCCCCGAAAGCTGGTGGAACGAGTAGAGCGCCCCCCGGGCCCGTTCCACCCACTCGAGTGCCTCACTCAGCCGCCCGGTGGCGTTGACCGTCGCCTCGTCGAGATGCGAGACGGTCCGGTCATCCGGGGCCGAGCCCGCCCCGTCGGTGACCGTGGTCGGCGGCGTGTTCACTCGGCCTGTCAGCCGGGCGACGTGATCCGGCCGGCTCGCGGGTTTCTGATCATGTGTTCTGGTCACAGTCTCGACGTGCCCTGATCGCCGCCGACACAACCCATCGGCGGCGTCGCATGATCCCAGGGCCTGGTCCCCGGATCAGATGCTCGTCGGAGCACCCGATCAGGCCGCATCGATCCCCTCGGTGACAGCCCGACCCGCCAGCGTCGTCGGGCGATCTCTGGTGCAGCTACGACGCCAGGAGGTGATCGCGAACGGCTCGATCGAACAGGCCCTCGGCACGCCCGACGCCGGAGCTGCGATACTCGACCATGACCACCCGGCCGGCGACGGTCCGGACGGTCACGCGGAACAAGCACGGAACGGCCCCAGGGGCGATCGGGGTCAACCGGGCTGAAACCGCAGGTCAGGAGGGCTCGCCTAGTGGCCGATGGCGGCGGTCTTGAAAACCGCTAAGGGGAGTGATCCTCTTCGTGGGTTCGAATCCCACGCCCTCCGCTGTACCAGCATGTTTGCAACATCAGAACGTCTGAGAAGATCCGCTTGGGGCGCCTGAAGATCCCCGTGGGCACGTAGTGGGCACGTCGGGGCGTCTGCGAGGGATCGCGGCGGCCACTGTCCGCGCCGCCCGCTGCCCCGCTGGGCGCAGCAGATGTGCGTAGATGCTGCCTGTAATCGCCGGTGACGAGTGCCCCAGGCGCTTCGACACGATCGCCAGGTCGATGCCCCCAGCGAGCTGGATCGAGGCGCTGGAGTGCCGGAGGTCGTGGAGCCGGCGTCGAGACAGCAGGGCCCGGCCGATCTCGTCCCCGGGCTCGACAGCGACCGGCAGCGGCCCGGAGAGGGCGAGCCGAGTCCGGTTTCCCTGGATTCGCTCCGCGGCGGTCACCTCCACCTGCACGAGCGGCTCCCGATCCCGGTACACCGTCCACACCCCGACCGGCTCTCGCGACCGGACACCGATCACCAGCGCCCGATCGTTCACCGCGGCTGGCAGGCGCACCGTGCCCATCAGCCCGGCCGTCCGTGCGATCTGCTGAATCCGTGCGCTGACCCACTCGGGCGGTAGGTACAGACCCTCCGGCCGGGTGAACATCAGGCCCGACAGCCTGACCGGCCGGCCTGCCTGGTCCGGCAAGGTGCCGTTGTCCCAGCCTGCGCCGATCTGCTCGCGCTCCTGCTCCTGGGTGACCCGGTGGGCGAGCAAGGAACCGAGTGTGGTCGCATCCACATCGACCTTCCGCTTCCCGCTTCGGGTTTTCGGCGGCCATACTCCGTGCTGGCCACTGTTCTCGGTGATCTGCTGTGTGATGGTCAGCAGCCCGGCTGGGCCGTCCGGGTCGTCGACCGTGGCCGGGTCGACCACCATGCCCTCCCAGGTGGCGCCGCAGGCCTCGCCGCGTCGCAGGCCGTGAAGGGCGATCAGCTCCCACATCGCGGCAAGCCGGTCAGTCGCCGCTTCGTCGAGAAACGCCCCGACCTCGTGCGCTTCCCACGGCTCGACCTCCGGCCGGGTGTATTCGGGCAGCTCGACTCCTGCCGCCGGGTTGAACGAGATCATCCGCTGGTCCCGCGCATCATTCAGCGCGTTTCTCAGGGTCGCGTGTACGAGCGCGATGGTCCCTGGCCCCGTCGGCCGCGTCTTCTCCCGGTTGACCTCCTCGATCCGCTGGTACGCCTTGCTGATGTGATGGGCGCGCAGCCCCGTCAACGGCACCTCACCAAACCAAGCCAGGGCTTCAGATGCAGCCGTATGTGACCCTCGTACGACCGTCGAGCGGTCGGCCGCAATCGCCGTTTCCCTTGTAGCCACTGGTCAAGGTATGCGCCGGTCGTCAACGAGCCGACGTGCTGTTGACCCGCCCTGATGGACTCCATCTTCTCCTGGGCTGCGTCTTTGGCCTCGTTCGCGGTGGTTATCCGGATCCCCGCAGGTACTGCTTACCGACCAGCTCGACCAGCTCATCAGGCACCCGCAGCCGGTACGACCACTTCCCGTGCCCGGCCCGCTTGAGCTTCGGGCAGTGCGTCCCGAGCTGCTTGTCGTCCTCTCCGCGGCACCCACACCGCTTCTCGGTCTTGATCTTCATGCGGGCGTGCCCGCCTCGTCCGGACGGTCGGCGGGTGGTCGAATCCCCGCTGAGATCATGTCCTTCCGGAGGACATCGAGCAGGGCATAGATCGTCTGCGCCCGGCCTCGTTCCGCGTCGGCGGTCGCGCGTACGGCGTCTTGGAGCGGCCCGGCGGGTAGCTGACCGGCCCGATGGTCCTGCTCGTCGGCGCGCTGCTGTGCCTGCCGTTCTTCACGTTGATACAGGTGGTACTTCCGGTAATGGGCGATAGGCGTTTCCGTCTTCTCCGGGCATGCGCCGGTGATCCATTCATAGACATCCCACGTCGGGCGGATTCGCCCTGGTGGCATCTCGACCTCGTCGGCGTAGCCCACCGGGCACAGGAGCTGTGCCGGCGCGACATCGAGCGCGGCAGCGAATGCGATCAGCTCGGCGATCGTCACGGACCCGCGGCGCCCACCCTCCAGGTTGGCGATCACGGACCGGTGCACTGGCAGGCCGAGTCGAGCGCAGGCATCCGAAAGCTCGGCCGCGCTCATGCCTTGCGCCTGGCGGTGTCGTCGGACCTCTCCGATGACCAACGTTGCCTGCCGCTGCCGCCAGTCCTCTTCTGCCAGGGCAGCAGAGCTAGGCGCCTCAGTTTCCGTCATGGCAGCAGACTGTAGCTGCTCGTTGACACTGGGCAGCACATGATGGCACTCTCTGACGCGGATCAACTGCTCTGAGTAGTGGCACGGGAGGCTTATCGTGATTGTGAAGAAAACGGCTATTCGTCGCCGTTGGACCGAATCTGAGGTCCTTGCGCTGGGAGTCCAGACGGACCTGGTGACGGCGAGCGAGATCCTCGGCTTCAGCCGGAGCAAGGCGTACCAGCTCGCCAGGACAGGGGATTTCCCTGTGCCCGTAATCCGGACCGGTGGCCAGTACACGGTGCCGACAGCGCCACTGCGTGCTGCTCTCGGCATCGGGGACGGCTCGTCGCTCGTCCCCGCATGAACGCCCACAACGACGAACGGCGCCCGGCCAGGGGCGCCGTTCCGGTCGAAACCGACATCCCGAAGGAAACGACCACTTTGAGCGTACGGTTTCCCTGCGCAGCTCGCTACGCACCACGCTGCGTGAGCACCTACGAGGATAACCGCCGACCGGTCCCGCTCGTGTGTGGAACCTGCGGCGCTCTAGTCACTGCGGTGACGTCCCAGGCAACCAGCGCCGAGCTGTGGCGCACGGCCGCCAGCGGCACCATCCACCCGTGCACCGCCGGGGCGCCCGTCGCGGTCGTGCACGTCGACGGCGACCGGGCGCAGGTCTACCCCCGGGCGGGTGCCGAGCAGGCCGTAAGCGCAGCCCTCGCCGGCACACTCACCGGGCCGGTCGCCGCGCTCCCTCGGGTGCTGGCCCGGCTCGCCGGCGCCGGGGTGATCGTGGTCCTGCCCGTGGACGTCGCGACCCGTGCCCGGCTCCACGCGGCGACTGGCCGCCCGCTGCGGTCCCGCCTCGCCGAGCACGGTCACGAGCTGCGCCGTCTGAGTTGCTGGGGGACAGACCGATGACCGTGGCGGCGCCCCGCCCGGAGCTGAGAGTCCCGATGAAGGCCCCGCAGGTTGACCCGGAACGGGTTGTCCTCGGCCTGATGCTTGCCGACATTTCTACCGTAAAGGACATGAAGGATCGTCTGACAGCGGAGGACTTTTCGCTCCCGGCGCATGGAATCACCTTCAAGACCATTTGTGATCTTGAAGGCAAAGGGCTCCCGGTTGACCGGGCATCGGTACTGGTTGAGCTCGGAAAGCGCGCGAAGGCGGATTACGCCACACCCGGACACGGGGTCACCTTCGCTGATCTCGATTCCTGGCAGGAAGCCGCGCCCTCCCAGGGGATGGCGGGTCATTTCGCTGCCGAGGTCAGGCAGGCGGCGGACCGCCGGAAGGTGCGGGAGGCGCTGACGTCCGCCAGGGCCGCGCTGGACGGCGGCAAGGACCTGGCCGAAGTTGCACGGGAGGCTGTGACGACGCTTGGCACGCTCGTCGAGCAGGACAAGCAGACTCCCGTCGCGCTGACGCCCGCCGAGGAAGAGGCGTTCTGGTCGGCTCGGACGTCGCTGACCCATGTGCGGGCGGCTGCCCGCGGCCGGATGGCATCGCCGTGGGCGACCCTCGGTGCTGTGCTTGTCCGGGTGCTGTCCCAGGTGGGCCCGAAGTACGTTCTGCCACCCACCATTGGTAGCCACGCTTCGCTGAACCTTTTCCTGGCAATCGTTGCGCAATCGGGGAACGGCAAGGGTGCTGCGCTGGGCGCAGCGCAGGACGCCTACACGCTGCCGGAGGAGGTAACGCCATGGCCCATCGGTACCGGGGAAGGAATTGCCAGCGCGTTCGTGCGCTACAAGGCGGGCGATAACGGCGAGCCAGACGCGCACCTGCACACCACTACGGCGATTGTCGTCGTGAACGAAGTCGACCGGCTCGGCGCTCTCCAGGACCGCCAGGGGTCAACAATCATGTCGGTGTTGCGGGAAGCGTGGATGGGCGAGTCTCTGGGCGCTCTCAACCGTGGGGAGCCGCTGAGGACCGGCAACCATACCTACCGACTGGGCCTGGTGGTGGGGGTGCAGCCGGAGAACGCGGGCCCGTTGCTGTCGGGTAAGGAGGCATCGGGGGGCACCCCGCAACGGTTCCTCTGGCTGCCGGGAACAGACCCGACGATTCCCGATGAGACTCCGTCTGCTCCTGAGGCGCTTGCCTGGGAGATGCCTGCGTGGACGACCGAAGCTGACGGCTTTGCCCCCGGCCGGTACGTGCTCGATGTCTGCCCGGCCGCTCTGTCGACGATCAGGAAGGCGCATATCCAGCGGCAGCGGGGTGAGGGCGACGCGCTCGACGGTCACGCGCTGCTGTGCCGGTTGAAGGTGGCCGCAGCGCTCGGCCTGCTCCACGGTCATACCCAGGTGGATGACAGGGACTGGGAGTTGGCCGGAACGGTGATGGCCGTGTCGGATCGGACGCGCGCGTCGGTGGTCGAGAAGCTGCGGGCGGTCGACTCGTCACGGAACCGGGCTCGGGCCGTGGCCAACGCCGAGCGTTCGGTGATCGTCGCGGAGCGGACCGATGAGGACCGGGTACGGAAGGCGTGCCGGGCGATCTCGGATCGTCTCGGGCGGGAAACCGGCTGGCTCGTGCATTCGGATCTGCGGACTGCTACCCGCCGTCACCGCGACTACTTCCACGAGGCGATCAGCCGGCTGATCGCTCTTGGTGAGGTCGAGATGGAAGAGATCGAATACAACGGCCTAGCCGGGAAGCAGTACCGCCGCCGGACCACGCTGGGCTAAGGGGTGGTCAGGGGTGGACAGCGTCCACCCCTCCCAGGCTCTCAGCGATCACGCAAGAGAGATGAACCCCCTGCACCGCAGCGGTTCCTCCCCGAGGATCTTTCGCTCTCTCCCGGCCAGGGGTGGCCGCCGCCCCTGGCCGTACACCCCTGGCCGGGTGCCTGCGCACCTGCTTGACGGGGCGCGACGCACCGGCCCTGACCCTGATCAGAACGGTCACGCAACGTAAGCGGGCCAGGTCCGGCGATCTCAGCGCCGGCCCGGCCCTTGACCCCACCCCTTGCCAGACAAGGAGCAGGACCCATGTGCAGCATTCCACCCACCGGCCCCCACAGGCCGGATCAGCCCCACCCGGACCGCACCATCCCGGCCCCGGCCCGGCCCGCTGCCGGGCACGACACCGGCCGGCGGGCCGCAGGCGTGCCCGTCGAGCTGCTCACGCCGACCCCGGTCGAGTTGGACCGGTCGCGGGCCCGGCTCGCGCGAGTCCGCAGCCTCGACGTGGCGATAGTCCTCGGGATCGAGACGTCCAGCCGGCTCGGTTCGATCGTGGGCGGGCTGGTCCGCGGGGACGTCGACTGGGTCGCGGAGAACCTCCGGCACCTGCTCGCCCTCGACCAGGCCAGCCGGGCGGAGGGCCGGCTGTGAGCGCGCAGACCCACGAAGGGCTGCTCGTCCCCGGCCCATGGGCCTCCGTCCCCGCGGAGGCCCCGGCGCCCGGACCCGAGCCGGTAGCCGTCCCGGTCGAGGCCGAGCCGGTGGCGGTCGATGCCGACGAGCACGACCCGGTCCCGGTCGACCAGCCGGCCGGGACCGGCGAGGCCGCGCCGTGGGAGGTGCCCACGGTCCGCAGGCCGGTCATCGCACCGTGGGTACGCGATGTTCGCCAGCTCCGCCGGGCCGCCTGGTGGGCCGTCGAGGAGACGTTGCACCCGGCCGCATTCCACACGGCCCGTGCTCACCTCTACGCCGGCCGTCTCGCGGCGGGCAGCCCCCGCGGCACGGCCCGCGCGGTCCGGGCCCTGGCCCGGTGGACCGGCGACGCCGATGGACGGGAGCGCATCCAGGGCACCGACCGGGCCGACAGCCCGGCGTACCTGGCGCTGTCTCGGCAGCGCGACGAGCGGGTGAGGCGCCGGGCGCCGGTGACCGGCGTCGGGCTGCTCGCTGGTGGGGTCGGTGAAGGCCTGCTCTACGCCCACGAGCCGGCGTTGTTCGGGTTGACGGCGGCGGCCGGTGTGCTGGCCCTGGGCGCGGTCGGACGGCGCCGTGACCGACCGATCCTGGACAGCCGGGTCACCGGGTCCGGGCGGGCACCGAAGCTGACCAGCGACATTGTGGAACGGGCGCTGGCGGCGTGCGGTCTGCCGGCGACCATCGCGAAGCAGATCAGCGAGAAGGGCTTGGAATGGGTCGCGCCGATCCAGGTCGACGGGCCGGGCTGGCGGGCCGAGTTCGACCTTCCGTACGGCGTCACCGTCGCCGAGGTCGCCGAGAAACGCGACAAGCTCGCATCCGGCCTGCGCCGGCCGCTGGGCGCGGTGTGGCCGGAACCGGAGACCGAAGCCCACCCGGGGCGGATGGTGCTGTGGGTCGGGCGGGAGACCCTCGCCAGGAGCAAGGCACCGGCCTGGCCGCTGCTGCACAAGGGCACCACGAACATCTTCGAGCCGTTGCCGTTCGGGTTCGACCAGCGGTTGCGGCCGGTGTCCATCCCGCTGATCTTCGAGAGCATTCTGATCGGCGCGATGCCCCGGTACGGCAAGACGATGGCGCTGCGGGTACTTCTGCTCGGCGCGGCGCTGGACCCGTTCGTGAAGCTCTACGTCTACGAACTCAAGGGAACCGGGGACCTGTCCTCCCCCGGTGAGCAGGTCGCGCACCGGTATGCCTCCGGGGCCGGCACGCCCGCCCTGGTGGCGTGCATGGAGGGGCTGCGAGAGGTACACGCCGAACTGGAACGGCGCTCCGACCTGATCCGCTCGCTTCCGAAGCAGGTGTGCCCGGAGAACAAGGTCACCCCAGAGCTGTCGCGGAAGGTCGGCGGTCTCCAGCCGATCGTGCTCGCGATCGACGAATGCCAGGAACTGTTCGGGCACAAGGAGTTCAAGGAGGAGGCCATCGAACTGTGCGTGCCCATCATGAAGCGCGGTCCCTCTATGGGGATCATGCTCGCGTTGGCGACGCAGCGGCCGACGAAGGAAAGCCTGCCGCTCGATATATCGGCGAACATGAGCATCCGGCTGTGCCTGCGGGTCGGTGGCCATCTGGAGAACAACATGATCCTGGGCACCGGGATGTCGGCCCGTGGGGTGCAGGCGTACACGTTCACCCGCAAGGACAAGGGCATCTGCTACCTGGCCGGCGTCGAGGACGATCCGATCGTGGCCCGGGGCGCCTACGTCGACGCCCCGGCCGCCGAGCGGGTCGCTGAACGGGCCCGCGCGCTGCGGGCCGCCGCAGGAACGCTGACGGGGCAGGCGGATGGCGAGGCCGTCGAGGTCGACGAGCACGGCCCGATGGTCCTGCTCGGTCATGCGCTCGAAGTCGCCGAGGCCGAGAAGACGCACCTGGCAGTGCTGGCGGGCCGGCTCGCCGAGACCTGGCCGGGGCGGTACACCGTCGACAGCCCAGACGGGGCGGCACCGTGGACGGCGCAGCAGCTCGGGGCCCACCTGCGCACAGCCGGCGTGCAGGTCGACGACCAGGTGTGGGCGCCCGGGGTCAAGGGACGGCCAGCGAACGCGGCGGGCGTGACCCGCGAGGCGCTGCGCGCGGCCGTCGCGGCTAGGGCGTAGGGCCCTAGGTCTAGGGATGGCTCTAGGCCCGGGAATGCCCTGAACGCAGGGACTCTAGGGTCTAGGGCTGTCCTCCCCGCCGGCACCGAGGAGGCCTGCGGGCCGGCTCCCGGGCATCGCCCGCCCTAGGAATCGATCACCACCGCACGGGGCCGCAGCCGCGCCGGGGCACCTGCGCTGGCCGGGCGCTCACAGCCGGAGGCCATCCGTGGATGTGTTCGCCAACCCAGCGACACCCCGGAAGCGTGCCGGCGGAGTTGGAGCCAGCGCCACCCCACCGGACGGGTCATCGCTGTGCGGGCGGCCTTTGCGGCCCCTCGGTGGGGGAGAACCCGTTCCTGCCTCGTGCCGGCTGACGACGAGTCCTTGCTCGTCGCGACGGTGACTGCGGAGGTGGGCGCCGTCCGGGGTCCCGAATATCCAGACAACATCTCGGTGGGATGTAACCGGGTGGGGGGTGCCGGACATGAAAGGGATGACGCCCCGAGGAAGGACTGTCCCTGTGCCTGCCAGTCTGGCCGTGCCCTCGTTCGAGGCGCTGTTCCGGGAACATCACGGGGCGGTCCTGCGGTTCGCGCAGCGACGTCTCGGTGATGACGAGGCCGCCTGGGACGTCGTGTCGGAGACCTTCCTCGCGGCCTGGCGGCATCGGCAGCGCCACCCCGCCACCCCGGACGAGCTCCGGGCGTGGCTGTACGGGATCGCCGGCAACGTCGTGCGTAACCAGCGCCGCGCGGGGATCCGGCGGCTCCGGCTCGAAGCCCGGATCGTCGGGTCCGGGCTGGCCACGGACCCGACCGCCCTGACCGACGAGGACATCGCCGACGAGACGGTCCGCAGAGACACGGCCTGGCAGGCGTTGGAGCGGCTGTCTCCGGATGACCGGGAGATCCTGCAGCTCGCCGGCTGGGAAGGGCTGGACCTTCACGGCCTGTCGGTTGCTCTGGAGGTCTCCGCCGCCACGGCGAAGGTGCGTCTGCACCGTGCCCGGCGCCGCCTCGAGACGGCCCTGGCAGAAGCCGCCTCGACGCCGACCGGCGCCGAAGCCCCAGCCTCGCCCATCTTCCAGGAAGGATCATGATGTCCGACAGCGACGACAGCGACGATCTCGTCGTGGTGCGCGCGCTCCTGGGCGCCTCCAACCCGGTGGCGGACGATCCCCTCAGCGCCGTCGAGCAGCGGCGAGGGGAGAGCCTGCTGGCCCTTCTGCTCGCCGATCCGTCCGCCCGGTCCCCCGGCCTGGGCGCAGACCTGGTCGAGACGCCGCCCGGCGCCGCCGGGGCGTCCTGACGGCGGCGGCCACGGTCCTGGTGCTCGCGGGCGCGATCCTGGGGTTCACGGTCGTACGAACACACGACCAGGCCACAGCCATGCCGCTGCTGCCGGAACCTCTCCTCACCGCCACCACAGGTGATCACGACAGTGCGGTGACGGCGCTGTCGGAGGCGGCCCGCCGGCAGCGGGAGAGCGCGCAGGCCGGGAGTGGCCCTGTCATCTATGTCCGCACCCAGAGCTACGGGCTCGACATCGCCGTCGCCCGCCACAAGGCGACGACCACCGCCCGTACGACGATCACGGACCTGTGGCGTGGCAACGACGGGGCGGTGCACAGCGAACGGTACATCCAGCAGATCGACCGCGCCGGCGCGGACATCGGCGGGCCGACCCCCCCGACGACGACCGGATCGAGGGCAGCTCCGACCGTCCACCGCTGCCCCCCGAGTACGACCCGGCCCTGACCCCCACCGACCCCACGCAGATCTCAGCGAGGCTGAAGGCCTATGCCGTGGCACGGGGTTACCCCGTCGACCTCTGGGTCACGAGCGAGGTCCTGAGGTTCCTCAGTACCGGCCTGACAAGCCCGGCACAGAACGCCGCGCTCTACGAGGTCCTCGCGCAGATCCCCACGCTCTTCGACGCCGGGCCGACCCGTGACCACGCCGGCCGGCCCGGCCATGCGGTGGGCCTGGTGGTCTCCGACAAGTCCAGCCTCAGCCTCGGCGTCGCGTATGTGATCTTCTCCGACACCGGTGCGCCCCTGACCATCGAACAGGTCGACACGCCACCGCCCCCCGGACTACACCTTCCCGATGCTTCGATCATCGAGAGCTACACCGAGATCATCACGACCCGGCGTGTTCCCACCGTCGGCGCCACCACGTGACGTCCGTTGACGCACCTTGGCTGACAACGATGACAGCACGGAGGGCAGCGAGGGCGGAACCGATCGCGGCTGTCAGGGTAACCGCTCGGTTCACAAGCTCTCCCGCCCTCCGTGCCATCAGCCCTGCTACATGTAGCAGTTACGCGCGGTCACGCTGGTCTAGCAGCCCGGCGCCGGAGCGTACGACGGGTTCTGCACGTAGACCTGATCCGCCGGCTGGGGAGGAGTGAAATAGATCGTGGCGTTCGGGGCTATGTATTGACAAGCTCCACCGGCAAAACGGAAGTACGCCTTACAGGTGTTTGGGTAGTTGTTCCAAACTGCGACGTGAAACGGGACGGCGACCCACTGGCTCAGGTTCTGCCAGTATCCCCAGTCACTGAACTGCAGGGTATGGCTGCTGCCGGTATTGCTGGTGCCGGTCAGACGGGTCCAGCCCGAACAGCTGTACAACACGGTGCTTGGTCGAGCCTCCGCATCCTCGGGTGTGAACTCATCCAGCTCGGCCAAGGTGTCGAAGCAATAGACGTCGGTTTCCGAAACCACGGCGCAGCTCGTCGCCCCGTTCCAGGTCTCATTGTCCCAGGTCAGGAGCATGCCGTTGTAATGTTGAGTGATCTCCGGATTGGTCGCTGCCGACGCGGGAGAGGCCATGATGCCCCCGCCGAGAAAGACAGTGGCTAGGACGGAGATACCCAGGGTCAAGATGATGCGTGCAGCCTTCTTGATCAAGTCTAGAACCTTTCCTTTCTGGTGCATAGGACCCTGACGGAACAAGACTCTGAGCGAAAGTTGGCCTGTCGGGTAGCAACACAGAGTAGATAGGAACTAGGTCCTATCTACTGGTAAATGCGCCACCTGGGGCGAGTCCTCCGTGTACATCCCAGTGCTCTGTGGACATGCTCACATTCCGAGTTGATCTTTCCGTGATCGTCAGATTTAGGGAGCCGCCTGGGTTGTCATGGAAAGCCGTGAAGATCGACTACGGCACCGGTTCAGGCCCTGGTGTGGCGTTGGGGCGTCGTACCGGGGTCGCCATAGACACCGCCCCGCGGGCGGTGAAGTCTTCAGAGCCGGTTTTCCTCGAAACGGATACGGCTGTAGTCGCACTTTCCCGCTGGCGTGGTCGACTTGCCGATGATCGCGGCGCCGAACAGAAACCGCAGAACCGCGTTCATTCGCTCTTTCTCGCCGTTCTCGCCCATCCGGTCCCACGCGGCACGCGCGTTCGGTCCGGTCAGACCGGCCAGAATCTCCAGCGCCGGACGCGGGGTGGCGGTCTGCTTCTGCAACTCCTGTATGTGATCGTTGATGATTTTCCTGTCCTCTCGGTACTTTCGTGCAGAGAGCTCGCCCTTCTTTCAGCCCTCCTGTAACTCCTCCAATTCCGCACGGAGCCCGTCGATCTTCTCCTGTAGTGCGGCAGGAACCCCGGTCTCGGTAGCGGCCTCGCCGGTCACGTCAAGTTTTTCCAGTTTGCCAACCGCCGCGTCCGAAACGAAATCTTCCACGATCTTTGCGTTCATGCGGCGCACGCGCCGGCGTGGGTCCGTACTGGAATATCTTGCCCGAGTGCACACGTAGTAGGCACCCTTACCGGTTCCGGCCATCCGCAGTTCACACCGGTCACGCATGATCAGGCCTCGCAGGAGATAGAACGTCGCACCGATGCTCTCCTGGCGGCGGATCACCGCGGTTGGTCACACCCGTTTTTGTCCTATTCCGTTCAGCCCGGTAATCAAGAGTTACCGGGCGTCAGGATCGCAGTCAGAGGCACGCCGGTTGTATGTCACCAGAAGACCACGTGGGGTCTACTTGCCCTGTTTCGAGGCTTTGGCCACCACCGTGCTGTGGCGGTCGTACGGGCCAGGGATCGGTACGGGTGTGCCACCGGTGATGATCGACCACCGATCGCACAGTCCGAGCGACGGCCGCGCGGCAGTATTCAGCTGTTCCATCAGAGTGGATCTACAATTGCTACCGGTTGGCTGCGGCCACCTTCGAGGATTCGTTGCCGCGGACGTGCCTGGGCCACCCGGCCAGTGGCAGTCACAGGAGCCGCGAGTATCGCGGCGCGGCGGGCGTCCCGCACCAGCCCGCCGAGTTCGTCGGCCAGGGCCGGGGGTAGTCGTGGGGCGGTGACTTCGACGAACGCCCGGAAGTACGGGACCAGGGTGAGGAAGGCACGGCGGCTGGCCCAGTAGCTGCGGATGTCCCAGGCCCGGCGGGCGCAGCCGAGCACGTAGGACAGGCTGACGACCTTGTCGGCCGCGAGTGCGGCGGCGACGTCGCTGGGAAGGGTCTCCAGGCGGCGAACTGCGGCGTCTGGGTCGTGTTGGTAGAGGTCCATGGCTGTGTGTTCGCCGTGGATGAGCCACAGGGCGATCAGGACGTCTGTGCCGCACCGGTCGCCGATCTCGATACCGAGCGTCTGGGTGTCGGCGTAGTCGGGGACGTCATGCAGGAGGATGGCGGCCGTCAGGCTGGGTGACACGTCGGGCAGGTGCCGGCCGAGGGCGAGCGCGACGCGGACGGCGTGACCGAGCGCGGGCGCCCCGTCGATCTGATGACCGGAGCACCAACGGCGGGCGATGTCGAGTGCCGCGGTGACGACCAGCGGCCGGGGTGCGGTGAGGATAGATCGCCGGGCCGGCCCACGGGGCGGGGTGCCTGCTGGTGATGATGGGCCGGTGACGTCCGGTGAGCGCGACATGGATCGTCCCTGGGATGAGGATGCGCTGTGCGTGGTCTGCCCCGCGCTGGTGCATGACCGGGGCCGGTTCGATATCGCGGACGGGCCTGGCCCGGACAGCCGGTACGACACGTCCCGGGGCTACCGGCGGGACGCGGTCACCGGCGTGCCGGTCTGCGTCCACCCGCACAAGATCGGGGTTGCGCCGGGCCGGTACGCCTCCGGGGGGCAACGCTGGCCCGAGGAGGCGGACCGGGGACCTGCCCCGGGCCCGATGCCGGACCGGGCGGAGGGGCTCGCCGCGTGGATGACGGTGCTGGTCCGGCACGCGGAGCCGGGGCAGGTCGAGGTGGTGCTCGCCGACGCCGAGCGGGCGGCGGCCGGGCGATTCCCGGCGGCGGTGGTCGTGGACGCGCTACGGGTGGCGCTGGCGGCGGTGGGCTGAGGCTGAGGTCAGAAGTTGAGGAGGTGGGAACGTCCGCCGCGGTTGATGCCGATCGACTCGTAGAGCCCGAGCAGGACGTTCAGCCGGCGGACGGTCTCGGCCTTGCCGATCCAGTAGCGGCGTCGGGGCTCACCCCACCCGGCGGCCCGGTAGATCGTGTCGGTGAAGCCGTCGGCGTCGTACTGGAACCGCTCGTTGTCGGTGCTGTGGATGAAGGTCACGCCCAGGTCGGTCTGGATGGCGGTCAGGATCGTGAACTGCGCGGTGAGGGCGTGCACCATCTCGTCGACGGGCGCGGCGACGTCGAGTTCGGCGGCCCGCTCGTCGCCGGTGGCGTCGTAGACGGCGGCCTTCATCGCCATCGTGCGGAGCGCCTCTTCGAACAGGTGGGGGCCGTCCTCGTCGAGGTTCCACTCGTTGATGATCGGGTAGCCGGTGAACGTCGCCCAGCAGTCCGGGTAGGCGAGCGTCGAGGCCCGCAGCCGTTCGAACAGCGGGTGCTCCTCGAGCTGGTCGAGGATCTCCGCGGCACGCCGGCCGGTCGGGTAGGCGTCAACCTGCGCCGTGGCCACGGTCGCGGTGGCGCGGTCCGGGCGCGGGTCGACGGTGAGGGCGGAACCGTGATTCATGAGAGCCTCCCGGCTCGGTCGTGGGCGGGATGCGGTCCGGTGACCCGCGGATGCGGGCCCCGGGTACGGCGGGGAGACGGGCTCTGAGGCAGCCGCCTCCCCGCCTGGGCGTGGCCTCACCGGTGGTCATGCGCGAGAGCCAGCGCCCGTCCGGAGGTCCCCCGACCACTCCCCAGATGCGGGCGGGTGTGTTTCCCCCGAACACGTCACATGACACACTCCGCGCCAGGACCACGACAGACCGCAACTCTCGTTACGTCCGTAACCGCCGCGGTTACGGTGCGCCCGACGGTGGGGGCTTCGATGCACTCTGGCGAGGACTCGGCGCGCGGCCGGCTCACCCGCCGGCTCGGGGAGTTGATGCAACGGCAGGGGCACAACCGCACCACCCTCGCCGCGGCGACCACGTTCAAACGGCCACAGATCTCCGAGGCCGTCGCCGGGAAGCAGGTCCCGTCAGCGAACCTGATCAAGGCGTTGGACCGGGTGTTGAACGCCGGCGGTGAGCTGATCAGCATGTGGAAGGACGTGCGGCTGGAGGTACTCCGCCAGGATCTCGACACCGAGCTGCCAGGCGGACGGGCAACGAAAGGAGCCGAGACGGACCGGCGAGAAGTAGTAGAACTCGGCGCCCTGGCCGTCGCCGCAGGGCTTGCCGGTGAGGTGTCACGCCGGATCGCAGGCGGCGACCCGGACCCGCTCACCCTCGACGAACTCGACGAACGGCTCGACCAGATCGGTACCGCGTACACGACCACCCCGCACGCGGTGCTCACCCCGCTGATCGTCGGTGGCTGGCGTGACGTCGAGCGGCTCCTCGACGGCCGTCTGTCCGGCCGGGTCCGGGGCCGGCTCACCCTGGTCGCGGGGCTGTACGCGTTCTACGCCGGACGGTTGGCGTTCAACATCGGTGACGACGCCGCCGCGCGCCGGTTCGCTTCCCTCGCCGAGTTGTACGCCCGTGACGTCGCCGACCCGCTGCTGAGTGGCTCGGTGGCGACGCTGCAGACGTCGATCGCCTACTACACCGGCCGGCACACCGCGGCGGCCGACATCGCCGCGCAGGCCCGGCACGGCGCCCACCCGTACCTACGCGCCCGGCTCGCGGCCTACGAGGCCCGCGCGCGGGCCGCGGCCGGGCAGCACGAGCAGGCCCGGCAGTCGCTGCGCGACGTGCAGGACGCGGTCTGGCTCGGTGAACCGATGGTCGGCACCGAACCGTTCGGTGAGGAGCTGGTGCACACGTTCGTCGCGGTGGTGTCCGGGCGGCTCGGGGACGGTGAGCTCGCCGAGCCGCACGCCCGCCGTTCCCTGACCATCCTGAAAGCCACCGGCGGCGGCTACGAGGACATCGGCGGGACGTACAACGCGCTGGCACAGGCGTTCCTGCGACGGGCACAGCCCGACCCGGAGCAGGCCGCGGACGCCGCGTCGGCGGCGCTGGCGGTGCTGGAAGGACGGCCGACCCGGACCGTTATCCAGCGATCGGGGCAGATCTGGCAGGAGCTGGGAGCACGCGGGGAAGGCCAACGGGCCGTCGCCGAACTCGGCGAGCGGCTCCAGGCCCACAGACGGGCACTACCGGCAGGGAGCAGCGGATGACCCTCACCCTCGGCCAGCCAGACGCCCACGGCGTACCGACCGTCCTCACGCCCCGGCTCGTGCTGCGCGGCTGGCGGGCGGACGACATCCCCGTCTACCTGGCGATCGTGACGGCCGACGGGATGGCCGACCACACGCCCCAGCCGAGCACGGAGGCCGGTGCCTGGTCGCAGACCGCCTTTCAGATCGGACACTGGGCACTGCGCGGGTACGGCATGTGGGCGGTCGAGGACCGGGCGAGCGGGCAGCTACTCGGCCGGGCCGGGCTGTACGAGGCGCTCGGCTGGCCGGGCTGCGAGGTCGCGTGGACGATCCGCCGGGACCGGTGGGGCCAGGGCCTGGCCACCGAGGCCGGCGCGGCGGCGGTCGAGTTCGCGTTCGACGTGGCGGGCAAGGACGATCTGATTTCGATCATGACGGCCGGCAACGTCGGATCGATCCGGGTCGCCGGGAAACTCGGCCTGCACCGTGACCGCTCCGAAGTCCTCCAGGGCGCCGAGTACGACATCTACGCCATCGACCGCAAGACCTGGGAAACCGCCCAGGGCTGACGGCTCACCGGACAGCCCGCGGCCCCGGCAGGCTGGCATTCCTCGCAGGCGCACTCGGCTGTCCAACAGTGATGATCGATAACCGATGCGGAACCGGAAGACTCCGAAATCAGGGCGTTTGGTGACGCCGGGCGACCCTTGAGAGCTACCAGGCTAGGCGTCCGTTCGTCAGAGCCGGGTGGATCTCGTACGTAGGGGACGGCGGCCGACCGGCCTTGCGCGGCGGGTCCGGCCGGCGGCGAATCCAGCCCAGCTCGGTCAGTTCGTCGAGCGCGGTCTGTACAGGTCTCGCCCCGAATGGGATGGCCTGTCTGTTGCAAGCGACAGTGGCGTACAACCTCCCTCATGGCGGACAACGGGGGAGCACGCCGGCGGTCGGGACGGCGCTGGGTGCTGTGGATCGTGGCCGGGGTCGCCGCGATCGGTGCGGGGGTAGCGGTACTGGGGATCTGGAACCTGCCGGACCGGATGTACCCGCCGGGCACCGACGGGGGCGCCGAGGCGCGGGCAGCCCTGCAGGGCGGGCTGCTCACCGCGGCGGCGGCGCTGACCGCGGTGGCCGGCGCTCTGATCGCGTTGGACGAGACACGGCAGGCCAACGCGGAAACCAGGCGTGCGAATGTGGCGGCGGATGCCCGGGAGCGGGCGGCGAACCTGAACACCCACGTGCGGGAGTTGTATGTGGAGGCGGCGAAGCTGCTCAACGACCCGGACAACCTCGGCGTCCGCCTAGCCGGGATCTACGCCCTGGAACGCATCGCGGTGGACTCCCCGGCCGATCAGCGCACCGTCGTGGAGGTCCTCTCCGCATTCGTCCGCACCCGGAGCACCGACCTCGTTCTGTATCCACCGCCACCCGCCGACGGCCAGGACGCACCTTCACCTGTACGGCCCGCGGCGGATATACGCGCTGCCGTCCAAGTCCTAGGGCGACTCCCGCTCCGCGACGATGTCCCACGCTGTGACCTGACCGGCGCAACCCTCACCGGCCCCGCCAGCCTGGTTGATCTCACCCTCACGGACGCCAACCTCGCCGGTGCTCATCTGGTCGGGGCGGACCTGGCTGGAGCCCATCTGGTCGGGGTGAATCTCACCAAAGCCCAGTTGGACGCGGCGAACCTCAGCAATGCCCGGCTGGACAAGGCGAACCTAACGGAAGCCCAGATGGATGGGGTGAACCTCACCGGCGCCCGGCTTGGCGAGGCGATCCTGACCCGCGCCCGGCTGCATGAAGCGACTCTCATTGACGCCAAGTTGCTCGCCGCGAGCCTCAGCAACACCTGGCTGGACAGATCGGACCTCACCCGGGCCAACCTGGGCGCGGCGAACCTCACCGGTGCCCAGTTGGGCGAGGCGGATCTCACCCGTGCCCATCTGGGCGCGGCGAACCTCACCGGCGCCTGGCTGTTCGGGACGAACCTCACCCTCACCTGGCTGAACGGAACGAACCTCGCCGGCGCCCAGGGCATGACGGTGGGGCAGGTGGCGTCAGCAGTTCGTGCGGATGCGGGGACGCGGTTGCCGGACTACTTGGAGCGGCCGGGATCCTGGCCGCCCTACGACCCATTGGTGGGCGGTTCCTGACTCTTCCGACGTCGTGCCGGTTTCACATGGTTTTGCGCCGTTCCGTTCGGCCCGGAAATTGGCGGTTTTTAAGTCGCCGGATGACCCGGAGGTGGACGAGCGACCCGCCGAGAAAGTGACTGCCCTGTAAGGGTTTTCTCCCCACGAACGGGTGCGGACGGGTGCCCCGGACAGGCCGTGAGTGAGACCGGTGTCCGCACCATGGCCGCACTGGGAGCTCCCCGGCGGCCGTGCGACAGTCCGTGACCTGTCCTCGGTCCGGGCTGCCGATGCGATGACACTCACCGGCGCCGAGTGCGGCCGTGCGGCAACTACTTGGCCGTTACTCCATAGAGAATCTCGATGCCCTTGGAGTGCTCGGGGCAGAGGTTCTGTACGGCCGAGATCATGAATGCTCTCTGCTGCGCCGTGGTCGGCTTCAGCGCCGCGACGCTCCTCCCAGCGTCAGCAAGCGCCGTCGCTGTTGGGTTGGCGAGCCCTTCGCACACTTCATGGCCCACCGTCAGTAGATCAGCACCAGGTTGGGTGAGGCCTTGCGCGTGAACGTCCTGCACGAACCTCTCGGGACCTGGCTGGTCGGCGAGATCGCCCCCGTCCGCCGAGCCACTACACCCACTGATCGCAACCAGAAGCGCCAGCGTTACCCATCGTGCCCGCATCTGCCCTCCTAAGTGAAGGGCGCCAGGGTAACGGAGCGCGCCGATCTACCAGGGACTGTTCCAAAAGATCGTTAGCGGAACCAGATGTTGATGGCTGCGATGGCGACCGTTGCCCGGCAGCGGACGGCTAACTTTTCGTAGCGAGTGGTGACCGCGGGGTGCTGTTTGAGGAGGTTGATCCCGCCCTTCGACCCACGGGCACGCCGGTTCTCAGCCTGCTCCTTCTTCTCCGGGATCGTGCACTGGATTCGCCGACGGCGGAGCAGCGCCCGGTTCGCCCGCGAACTGTAGGCCTTGTCCGCCATGACCCGGTCGGGGCGGGTCCTGGGACGGCCAGGTCCCGGCCGGGGGACACGGATCTTGTCGAGCACCGCGGAGAACTGCGGGCTGTCCCCACGCTGCCCGGCGGTGACCAGCGACGCTGCTCCGCAGCTTCTCTCTGGGGAGGCCTTCAGCAGGTGAGATGCTGCGTCTTCGGCTTCGGCCCGCGCCGGGAGTCGTCGAGGGGCTGCCGGAGCAGCTCCGGCAGCGGGGCGGCGTGGGCCTGGCCCTCCATGGAGGCCGCACGGGTGTTCCAACAGGGACGATCGATAACCGCTTGACGGTCGTGCCGACCCGTCCACGGGGCCTGGTCGAGGGGTGGACACGCAGGGGTGGCAGCCACCCCTGGCCGGAAGGACCGAGGAAGATCGTGGCGGGGGAGCTGCTGCGGCACAGTGTCTCCGCGTCTCTTGGGTAGGCGTCGAGAGGTCGGGAGGGGTGGACGGTGTCCATCCCTGACCACCCCTTAGCCCGGCATGGTCCGGTGACGCGACGGCCCGGCGTGGAGGAGAGGACGCCGCACCCAGCGGTGATGCGGGGAGTGGGCGTCGACGTACGAGCCGGCGTGGTTGATCGCGGTGGGCACGTAGTGGGCACGGACTACTCGGCCGTCAGCGATCTGAAGTGGCAGAACCTGGCACCACGGAGCGTGATACACGCTGGCAGCGTGGACGATGCGGTCTCGTTCGAACTTGTCTGACACAGCGTCGGCCAAGCTTGAAAACCGCTAAGGGGAGCGATCCTCTTCGTGGGTTCGAATCCCACGCCCTCCGCTCCACCCGTCCGGCCTCACCGCCGCCGAGCCCCCGGCGAGTGCCTGTCTCAGGCAGTCACGGACGCGGCCGCGCAGCCAGCGGTGCTGGCCGTCCGCGTCGTGACGGGGATGCCATGCCTGGGACAGCAGCAGCGGTGGGAGCCGCAGGTCGAGGTCGAGCGGGACGAGGCCCAGTGCGTCCAGCTGAGCCCGGCCGAGCCGGATCGGTGCGATCGAGACGAGATCGCTGTTCGCCACCAGAACCAGGGCCGCGGCGTGGGTCGGTACGGCTGCGGCGACCTCGCGGCGTAGGCCGTGGGCGGCAAGCATCTCGTCCATCGGACCGCTTAGTCTGCCCCGGCGGGAAGCGGTCACGTGCCGGGCTGCTGCCAGCCTGGCGAGTGTGACGGGTCCTGCGGTCAGCGGATGGCCGGCGCGCACCACGGCGATTGCCCGCTCCTCCCCGACCGCCTCGATGATGATCTCTGGGGCGGTCGAGTCGATCTCGCCGATCTCCAGATCGGCCGTGCCGTCCCGGAGCGGGTCGGACCGCATGTCCGGCTCGGGGAGGAAACGGAGCCGGACACCGGGTGCCTCGGTTCCAAGCCGGTCGAGGAGATCGACCCCGATTGCCGTGATGAGCAGGTCGCTGCTGAGGATCGTGAACGTCCGGGTCAGCGTCGCCGGGTCGCTGGGCTGGGCCGGTGCGAAGACCGCCTGGGCGCGCAGAACCAGGTCGTGGACCTCGGCGCGCATGGCGAGTGCCCGGGGTGTCGGCACCATGCTGTGACCGGCCCGAACCAGGACGGGGTCGTCGACCGCGCGGCGGATCCGCCCGAGTGTGCGGCTCATCGCGGACTCGGTCAGGTGCAGCCGGCGGGCCGCCGCGCTGACGCTGAGCTCCTCCAGCAGTGCGTCCAGGGCAACCAGCAGGTTGAGGTCGACACCTGACAGGTCCGATTGACTTCTGTGCACTAATCAACTGTACAAGTTGCATTTGAAGTCAGATCGTCTTCTTCCTACAGTCATGGTGAGCGTTCCCGGGCAGGGCTGCGGCCCGCCCGGAGCGACCCACGGAGCCACCCGGCCCGCAAACCGGCAGACCCGCGCGGACCTGTGGCTTCCGGGCCGCCCAGCTGCTTCGCGGCCTGGTTCCTCCGAACGCGGATCCCTCGCCTGCCACCCGAATGAGAAGGACGATTTTCGTGCCCTCGTCATCGCTGCTCGCCCCGCCGAC
Source organism: Parafrankia sp. EUN1f (assembly GCF_000177675.1). Classification (GTDB taxonomy): domain Bacteria; phylum Actinomycetota; class Actinomycetes; order Frankiales; family Frankiaceae; genus Parafrankia. Next base: position 2,451 of record NZ_ADGX01000037.1, on the reverse strand, counting down.
CGTGAACGTCATCGACCGCCTGTTCGGTGCCTCAGAAAAGGACGACGCGGCCGTCGCCGCGTTTCAGGCGGCGCATGCCGGCTTCGTCCCGAGGGAACTGCCCGCCGCCAAGCTCGCCGAGCTCACCGGTGACATCTATATGCCGGTATCCCGGGAGACCGGGGTCTTTCTCTACCAACTCGTCCGTGCTGTGCGGCCCGGGCTGGTCATCGAGTTCGGCACCTCTTTCGGGATCGCTGCGGTTCACCTGGCCGCCGCCGTTCGCGACAACGGGGCCGGACGGGTCGTCAGCACCGAACTGTCGCCGGGCAAGGCCGCCGCAGCCCGTGCCAATCTCGCCGAGGCGGGGCTGGGTGATGTGGCGGAGGTCTGGCCCGGTGACGCTCTGGAGACACTCGCGGCCCTGCCGGACCAGGTCGACTTCCTGCTGCTGGACGGCTGGAACCACCTCTACCTGCCGGTTCTGCGCCTGATTGAGTCCAGACTGTCGACAGGAGCGGTGGTCGTCGCCGACGACACGGTGCTGTTCGCCGACGACACCGCGGACTATCTCGCCTACGTTCGCGACCCCGCGCATGGATACATCTCCAGCCCGCTGCCGGTTGATGACGGCCTGGAACTCTCCACCCGGCTCTGAGTCGATCCACCCGGCTCTGAGCCGATCCACCCGGCTCTGAGCCTCTCCGCCGGGCTGTGAACCGCTCCGCGGAGGCTGATCTCGTGCCACCGCGCCACCGCGCCACCGCGCCACCGTGCCACCGCGCCACCGCGCCACCGGGGCGCCGGGCCACCGGGGCGCTGACGTTCACGGGCGCGGGTGCGGGTGCGGTGGGGCTTGTGCGCCTCCCATGAGGGGAGCGTGGCTCCCTCGCGAACAGGACGCCGACGACGACCGCGGCGACCGGCAGCCCGAGCCAGAACCATCGGGTGGACGACCACTGAGGTGTGCCCGGCGTGGCGAGCAGCGTCAGCTCTTCGGGCAGCAGGACGGCGGCGAGGGCGAACAGGACGAGTGCCGGTGCGGCCACGAGGCCGGCGTGCGCCGGCCCGGCCAAGGACGCCGCCGGCGGCCGCGAGCGCCAGCACGAGCGCGACCATCGCCGCTGCTTCGACGGTCAGACCGGCCGCCGGGAAGAAGGTGGGCTCCGCGACGGCGGCGCGGCAGAGCAGCAGCGCCGCCAGCCAGCCGCACGCCGCCAGTGCCAGCGCGGCCCCGACCCGGAGGCCCGTGATCCACAGCCGGGAGACCGGCGCGTCACCGTGGTGGGCGCGGCCCGGACGTCGAGCACGAACGCCACTGCGAGCGCGCAGGTCACCGCGACGATCGGCAGCACGATCGCCGCCTGGCCGATCTCCAGCTCGGCCGAGGTCAGGAAGGGCCCGGCGGCGATCAGCACGGCCAGGCCGGTGCCGCCGACCAGCGGCGTCTTTCGGGCCGCGTGGACCAGGTGCGGGACGAGTGCCGGGAGCAGCCCGGCCACGCGAGCCGGGCGCCTCAGCGCAGGTGTGACCCGCCGTCGCTGCTGTTCGGCAGGGTCACCCCGAGCAGCTCCGCCGCCTCGACGGTGGTCGTGTCCGCGGCGGTCAGCTCCGACCACGTCGCCCGGATGCGGGCGCCCGTCTCGTCCACGGGTCTGGCGCAGCGGCGCTGGAGCTCGTTCTTCCGTCGCCGTGCCGTCATCCGTAAACCCGATTGCCGCTCACCAGTTGACGTTAACCACCCGCGGGAACTCGAGTCCGCGGCGATTAACCCGCTGTTCGGGGCCCGAGCTGGTCGACCATAGAGCATGAACACTACCGATGTTCCTGCTCACTCCTTTTTTCGGGTTATGGTAGGAATGGGGCCTCGAGATTTGTTGCCACGAACGGCTCGGCTCGCACCCTGTCGCCGGTCCGGTAATGCAGTCGCTCCAGCGTATTCTCTTATTTCACCGCCACCACTGGCAGATCGTTCGTCGCAACTACACGGGATGCCTTGAAGTATTAGGCCAGGAATCCGGGTAGGGATGCGGCGGAGTGGCGCACCGGGAAGGTGTCCAGCATCCCGGTTCGCTGCAGCGGCTGATTGCTCCTGCTGAGTGGCATCGCCGCATGAGGGTGGCCACCTTCCTCCGTCTGAGTAGCGGAACGAGCAAGGGGGTTATCGATGAAGCTCGACAAGAAGCGAGTTTGCGGAATGCTGGTTTCGGTGCCTGCGGCCGCGGTGCTGATGTTTGCTGCGCCGGCGCATGCGGCTGCTCAGGGTGGTTCCACGGGTTCCTTCGGGGGCGGTGGTGCTCAGGGTGGTTCCACGGGCTCGTTCGGGGGCGGTGGTGCTCAGGGTGGTTCCACGGGTTCGTTCGGGGGCGGTGGTGCTCAGGGTGGTTCCACGGGTTCGTTCGGGGGCGGTGGTGCTCAGGGTGGTTCCACGGGCTCGTTCGGGGGCGGTGGTGCTCAGGGTGGTTCCACGGG
>NZ_ADGX01000038.1 GCF_000177675.1 Parafrankia sp. EUN1f | reverse complement strand
GCTCGGCACCACACCCATGCTCGCCGCCGCGGCGGCGATCGCCACCACACCGACCGCGGGTACCAAGCGGCGTGCGGTCACCGGATGCCGGCGCCGGCGCACCGCCGGCCGGTCGGGCGCGGGGTCCTCGCCCGCCGGGTCGGCCGGCGCGGAGGAGCTGGTTCCCACGAGGATGTCCAGGGCGGCCAACGACCTGGCCCGCTGCTGCGCGCTGTCGCCGCGCGGGCGTCCGCCGGCCCGATGAGCACCCCCCGGCCGCCGTCCGGCACCACCCGCACGCCCTGCCGCCCCAGTCGCTTCCGCCGCCCCGGTCGCTTCCGCCGCCCCGGCCCTCTCGGCCCGTTCGGCCTGTCCAGCCCGTTCGGACTCATCGGACGCCTCGGCCACGCGGGACGCCTCGGCCAGGCCGGATGTCTCGGCCGCCGGCCCAGCCGGTTGGGCCGGTGCGGGTTCCGCCGCCAGCTCGATGCCCGCGGGGACGTCCCCGGACGCCAGCCAGCTCACCAGGTCCGCGGCGCTGGGGCGCAGCTCGGGCCGGGTGCGCAGCGCGGTGGTGACCGCCGGGCGGAGGTCATCCGGAACACCGTCGATGTCGGCGTCGCCGTGCACGGTGCGCAGCACCAGCGTCTGCAGCGGGCCGTCCCCGAACGGGGCGCGGCCGGTGGCGGCGAACGCGACCGTGAGCGCCCAGCCGAAGACGTCGGCCGCCGGGCCCGGCCGGGAGTCCCCCGAGATGAGCTCGGGGGCCATGTAGCCGACGCTGCCCAGCACCACGCCCGACGCCGTCATCGCGCCGGCGAGGCCCACGGCGATCCCGAAGTCGATGACCTTCGGCCCGTCCGCGCCCATGATGACGTTGCTGGGCTTGAGGTCACGGTGCACGACGTCGACGTCGTGGATGGCGCGCAGCGCCTCGGCGAGGCCCGTCGCCAGCGTACGCAGCGTCTCGGGCCGGGTCGGCCCGTCCGCCGCGACGGCGCCCAGCAGGGTGGGCCCGTGGACGTACTCGGTGGCGATCCACGGCTGGTCGCCGTCGGGGCCGGCGTCCAGCAGCCGGGCGACCCGCGGACTGTCGATCGCCGCGATCGCGGCCGCCTCCCGGGTGAACCGCCGCCGGAACCCCTCGTCCTCCAGGTACTCGTCGCGCAGCACCTTGACGGCGCCCTGCCGCCCGCGCCCGTCGACTCCGAGGTAGACGACACCCATCCCACCGCTGCCGAGGCGGGCCGCCAGCCGGTACGGCCCCATCACGAGCGGGTCGCCCGCCCGCAGCGGCTTCAACGCCACCAGATCCTCCGATCGTGATCTTCCTGTGCTGTTCCGTCGGAGGGAAACACCGCCACCACCGGATCGTCTCGTCATCGGACAGCTGCGCTGGACGGCACCGGCCTGCGCCGCACGGTGACCGTGGGGCCGAGACCCCCACAGCTAGATACGCCGTCACCACCTGGCTACCCACACACCTGTCGGGACGCCGATACCGGCCGCCGGTGCGGATACTTCAGCCATGGGACAGACCTACGAGCTCCTCGACGACCGGCTACGGGCGTTCATCCAGGCTCAACGGATCTTCTTCGTCGCGTCCGCGCCACTGTCCGCGCAGGGCCGGATCAACCTCTCGCCGAAGGGCCGGGACGGTTCACTCACGGTGCTCGACGAGCGGACCGTGGCCTACCTGGACTTCGGTGGAAGCCACGCGGAGACCATCGCGCACCTGCGGGAGAACGGCCGGATCACGCTCATGTGGTGTGCCTTCGACGGGCCGCCGAAGATCCTGCGGGTGCACGGGGAGGGGGAGCCGGTGTTCCGTGACGACCCGCGCTGGGGTGAGCTGCTCAGCCGCTTCCCGGCCGAGCAGGCGACCGCGGGCGGACTGCGCGCGATCATCGTCGTGCGGGCCCGGACCATCAGTGACAGCTGCGGCTACGCCGTCCCCTTCATGGAGTACCAGGAGGAGCGGGACCTGCACACCAGGTACTTCGACCGCAAGACGGAGGAGGAGTTCGCCGCCTACTGCGAGCAGAAGACCCACAACGGCACGAGCATCGACGGCCTGCCCGCGCTCCCCCTGCCCCTGCCGCCCCTGCCACGCTGACCGCACCGGCTGACGCCCGAGGGCACCGGACCGCACCGGCCATTCCAGACCATGCCGGATCATGCGGGATCACTCGCCGTCGGCGTGGCCACCCCACGAACGGGCGGTTCGGCCACCCGTTCGGTCCAGCTCAGCTCCAGCCGGGCCACGGCCCGGAGCCGGAACCGGCGCGGTTTGCCGCCGGGCCGGGCACCGGCGGTGGCAGCACCGGCCGCGGCGGCGGCAGCACCGGGCCGGACCCGTAGGCCGAACGGGTGGCGGGCGCGGCGGGCACGCTGCTCGGGCGGTGCAGCAGGCTGCCGGCCTCCCGCTCGGTCAGCCGGCGCAGCAGGCTCCCGCGCCGCAGCTCGATCCGGGGCGCGGGTGCGGTGCGGCCCGGGCGGGTCGCCCGGGCGGGCCGGGTCCTGTCCGCGTCGGGCTCGGGTGGCACCCAGCCGCCGGAGTCGTACGCCGCGGCGCCCCGTTCGTCCACCGCGATCTGGCCGGTCACCCGTACCCAGGCCCCTTCCAGGGCGGCCAGGTCCCCGTGGGTTGCGGTGAGCTCCCGGCTGACCCGATCCCACCCCACCACGTGGAAGCCGCCCGCCGCGGGGACGCCGCCGCGGTGACCGTCGGCGAAGTCGAGGACGGTCACCGCCCCGGTCCGGCGGAACTGGCGCACCCGGGAGACCCGTCCGACCACCATCGCCTCCTGGCCGCGCCGCACCAGCAGGCCGGAGCGGTCCAGCGCGGACAGCACGGAGGGCGCCACGACGGGCGCACGATGCAGCGGGCGGGTACGCAGGTACCGGGCCGCCGAGACGGTGCTGACGACCCCCACGGAACCCGCAGGGCCCGAACCGACCGACCGGGCTGATCCCGCCACACCGGCCGATCCCGGCAGGCCAGCGGATCCAGCCGCGCCGGCGGGACGCGCCGAACCAGCCGGAGCAGCCGGACGCGCCGCGGCAGCGTAGTGGACGTGCGCCTGGCCGTCGAGGATCGCGCCGGCGTCGGAGTAGTCCACCAGGCAGGCGTCGCGCAGCCGCCGGGCGGCCGGGCCGACGACCGGCATCCGTTCGAGGCGCGCGAACAGGGCCGACGCTCCCGGGTCGGCGAAGTCGGCCGCCGAGAGGATGAGGTTCTCGCCGGTGTTGAACTCGCGCCACAGCTGCGGATCCCGGGCGAGCGCGGCCAGCGACACCACGATGACTTCCTGGGCGAACCGGTCCAGCGTGACGTCGTACTGGTTCGAACGGTCCGGATGCTGGTAGTTGCGGTGGCCGCGTTCGGACGCGCCCAGGGCGCCCAGGGCGGGCAGGTACATCCCGTCGTAGTCGACCAGCCGGATGGACGAGTCCGGCAGCACCAGGATGTTCCCGTGCTGCAGGTCGCCGTGCGCGGCACCGCGGCGCCGCAGCTCGGCGACGGCGGAGTTGAGGCTCACCCGGGCCCGATCCAGCCGGGCCGGGCGGTCGAGGTTCTCCTGGACCCAGTCGTCGAGGCGGACCCCGTCGATCCACTCCATCCGCACGATCGGCCAGGCACGCTCGCCGACCCGGATGCCGGCCGGCAGGTAGTCGACGTCCACCAGGAACGCCAGCGCCGCGGAACGCACGAAGTCGGCGATGCAGGCGTAGCGGAGCTCCAGGTTGTCGCTGTGCCGGTGGAAGCAGCGCACCGCGTACCGGCGCCGGCCGTGGCTGACGTCGAAGGTCAGCGCGAAGCCGCCGGTGGCGACCGCCGGCATGCCCAGCGGGGTGAGCCGCGGCACGCTCTGGCGCAGCTGGTCGTCCAGGAAGGCCAGCCGCGGCACCTGGACGGCCTGCTGGTAGTCGATCAGGGTGGGCAGCTTCATGCGGACGCCCGCACACACCCGTGCCCGCCCTCGCGGAGCAGACACCCGAGAGAACTCGCAGTCACGTCTGGACCACACAGAGCGTCGTGTCGTCGTTGGCGAGACATCCATGGTGGCGGTAAGCGGCGACCATCCGGGCGAACCGGCCGGCGCTGTGCGCGAGCCAGCCCGGCGAGGGCATCCGCCCGCGGTCGGCGTCGGCGCGCAGCAGCAGCCGGGCGAGCGCGTCGGTGGCGAGCACGAACACATCCCCGGGCTGGTAGGTGCCGCCCAGCACGGTCGGAGCGGGAACGGCCGCGCCGCGGCTGCCGACGAGCTGCGCGAAGCGGGAGAAGTCCTCGGCTCGCAGCACCGGGCCGGCGGCGCGGGTCCGTCCACCGCTCAGGTGGAACACACAGGAGTCACCGACGCAGGTCGCCGCCCACCGCCGGCGTTCGACGTCGACACACAGGCCCAGAAAGGACGCATCCGCCCCCGACTGCAGCTTCGCCCGCGCGTACCAGGGCAGGCCCGGCCGGCTCACCTGCTCCCACCACCGCTCCCGCAGCCCGGCCAGCACCTCGGGGGCCAGCGGGTCGACGGCCTCGCACACGAACGCGTGCACCAGCAGCCGGCTCCAGACCTCGGGACGCGCCGAGGTCGAGGCACCGTCGGCGATCGCGAACCTCCCCCGTTCGGGGCAGGCCGCGCAGCAGTCCTCGTTCTCCTCGTCGGCGCGGCCGAGCTTCGCCACCGTGCGGGACGTCACCGTGAGCCGCGCCGCCCCGACGGAGCCGGCCGACACAGCAGAGCCGGCGGAAACAGCGGGGTCGACGGCAGCGGAGCCGGCGCACGCGGCGGAGCCCTCCGCAACGGCCGGAGCCGCGGTGGGGACGGTGACGGACACGGGTGTCATCCGCTCGACCGTGGCCCGACGGTGAGGTCACGCAGGCCCGTCGGCGTCACCGCCCGGGTACCGATGTCGAGGAATTCGATCAGCGCGGTGACGTCGGCGTTGTACAGGAAGCCCTTCGACCCGGCGGTCGCGGGATAGCCGAGGCTGTCCGCCGCCGCGACCATCGCGGGCGGCAGGTGGCTGGACATGTCGAACAGCACCTGCGCGAACTCGCCCGGCAGGTCCGCGCGGTCCCGGGGGAAGGTCACGGCCCGACGCATGGTCGCGGAAAGGTGCGCGTTGAACAGCAGCGCGTTGCCGTCCGCCGTGCCCGCGGCCCGCACCTGGGCGGCCGCCGCCCGCGGATCACCGTCGGTGCTCTGCCCGTCGGTCACGTTGACCACGATCGGCGGGAAGCTGGCGGTGTGGGTGCGGCACCAGCCGTCGACGACCCAGGCGGCGACCCGCAGTGCCTCGACCATCGGCGTCCACCCGTCCGCCACCGGATCGACCCAGGCCGGTATCGGGGTCTGCACCTCGACCAGGCCGCCCGCGCCGTCAGGCACCTTCCGCAGGACATGGTCGACCCGGTTCGGATTCAGCGCGACCTCGCTGATAGGCAGCAGCGGGCGACTCACGCTCGAACCATACAGGACCGGCGCGACCCCCCGCCCATAGCCCAGAATTCCTACCTCGAAATAGTCGTAGACCCGATCGTCACCCCTACTGCAGAGCAACACCGCGTTACCGAGCAGCCGATTGACGGCGAGCGCGAGCTGGTCAGCCTTGCTCATTGTTCCACCGGCCCAGGTCTCTGCCATCGACGTCGAGTGATCGATGACGAGCAGCAGACATGCCGGCTGCTTGCGATTGATCTCGGCGGAGTACATGCCCTTATCGTTTCACAGCGCGCGAACATTTCGATGCTCCGACCACGCTCGACATCGAGTCCTGGGTTAGCTGAGGGCACTTTCCGATGAATAATCGCGGGCCGGAGGGCAGGCGTTCACCCGCAGGAGTCACCCGGTGTGGCCGGGGATGACGGGGACGACGGGGACGACGAAGTGGCCGAAACCGCGGCGGCCGCAGAAGCCGGGGCGGTCGCGGTCACGGCCGAGGTCACGGCCGAGGTCACGGCCGCGGGACGCAGGATCCTCACCGTGTCCTCGCCGGCATCCGGGGCGAGCAGCGCGCGCCGCAGGTCCAGCGGGGCCAGGTCCTCGCGGTTCGTCCGACCACAGCGGGGGCAGGTCGGCTGGCTCAGCGGCAGCAGCACCCCGCAGCCGCCGTCCCCGGCACCGCACCGGCGCCAGTCGGTACCCACCTCGATGCTCGACCGCCGCTGGGCGAACCGCCCGGCTGACCGGCGCCCCAACACCATGCTCAGCCGCCGTGCCGCCGCGGACCGCCCGTCGTCACGGCCCGCGTCCCGCGGAATGATCTTTCGCATGCGCGTCCTCGCTCCTCGGTCGGGAGACAGCGGTACACCGCCGCACTCCGCACCGCCGGGCCGGTGACGTGACGGCTCGGGCATTCGTCAGCCCGGGAACCCCGTCAGCCCGGGTGGCCGGGCTGTTCGGGCAGCCCACGGCCCCCACCGACAGGAACCCGGCCCGCCGTCGGTGCGTGATGAACCCGGTAACAGCGGAAAGCGACACTACGGATCGGCGGTGATGTCGACAATCCGTCGGTGCCAACCAATGGCCCGAACGTATTAGAGCGCCACCCGCAGCTGTGCCGTCTCCCACCCGACGGCCCGACGAAAGCCCTGACCGGCCGGGACCGACGGACCACCGGCAAACCCGTTCGGCGTAGCCCGTCAGCGCCATCGCCGTTTTGAGCCGACGCCGGGCTCCGGCAGAATTCGCGAGTGGCTGCCCACCGACGTAAACCGGCGGCGTGGCCACGGGCCACCCGGAGACGGGATCCAACCTGAACGCTGAAATCCCGGATCGTGGCCCGCGAGAACCTCGGCACGCCGGAACTCACCGCCGGACGTCGGATGCCGGCCGGTTCTCCCGGTGGCATCCGGTCGCGGGAACAGCGGAACCTCTCAGTTTCCGGCAGGCCCCGGGAGTAACTCGAAAGACGACGAAACAATCCCGGAGCCGAAAGGAACCACAAAGAACCGAAAAGCGCCGGACACCTGAAGGCGTCAGCCCCCTCGGGAGGTCCTGATGGACAACAGCAACCCGCAGCCGCACCCGTCCGGCCCGCCCGCCGAGCAGGTCCGGGCCGCCTGGCGGGCCAGGATCGTCCGCCTGGACCCGGCCGACCAGGTGGACGCCCTGCTGGCGCTGGTCGTCGACCACCTGGTCGCGGTGAGCGGCCGCGAGCCGACCACGGTCGACCGCGGTGCGCCCTGGCGAGCGCTGGGCATCTACCGCGGGGCCGCGGACGCCCTGCGCGAGCGGCTGGCCGCGGCGACCGGCGTGGCGCTGCCGGCGACGCTGCTGTTCGAACGGCCGACCCCACGGGCGGTCGCGTCGCATCTGCGCGGTGCGGTCCTCGGCTGGCGCGAGGACGCCGCCCGCGGCGCGTCCTCCCAGTCCGACCCGACGGCCGCCCCGGTGACCACGCGGCTGACCGACCGGGCAGGCGGCCGGGCAGGCGGCCAGGCGACCGGCCCGATGGCCGGTTCGCCAGGCGTTTCGGCGGTCGGGCCGGTGACCGACCCCGTGGTCGTCGTCGGGACCGGGTGCCGCCTTCCGGGCGCGGACTCCGCGGCGGCACTGTGGGAGCTGGTCGCCGCCGGCCGGGACGTCACCGGGCCGCTGCCCGCGGATCGCGGCTGGGACCTCGCCGGCCTGCACCACCCGGACCCGGACCACCCCGGCACCACGTACACCCGCGGCGGCGGCTTCCTACCCGGCATCGATCTGTTCGACGCGGCCTTCTTCGGGATCGGCCCGCGGGAGGCCGTCGCGATGGACCCGCAGCAGCGCCTCATGCTGGAGGTGTCCTGGGAGGCCTTCGAGCACGCCGGGATCGACCCGGTGTCGCTGCGCGGCAGCCGTACCGGCGTGTTCACCGGGGTGTCCCTGCAGGACTACGGGTCGGCCTGGCACCGGGCTCCCGCCGACCTGCAGGGCCATCTGCTGACCGGCAACGCGCTCGGGGTGATCGCCGGGCGGGTCTCCTACACGTTCGGGTTCGAAGGCCCCGCGCTGACCGTGGACACCCAGTGCTCCGCCTCCCTTGTGGCCGTCCATCTGGCCGCGGCCTCGCTGCGCAGCGGGGAATGTGATCTCGCTGTCGCCGGCGGGGTCACCCTCATGAGCACGCCGGCGATGCTGGTCGAGTTCAGCCGCAAACGGGGCCTGGCCCCCGACGGACGGTGCCGGGCGTTCTCCGCCGACGCCGACGGCACCGGCTGGGCCGAGGGCGCCGCGGTGGTCGTCCTGACCCGGCTGTCGCAGGCCCGCGCGCGTCGGCTGCCCGTCCTCGCCGTCATCGCCGGCAGCGCCGTGAACTCCGACGGGGCCAGCAACGGGCTGACCGCGCCCAACGGGCTGTCCCAGCAGCGCCTCATCGCCCAGGCCCTCGCGGACGCCGGCGTGGCGCCCGGCGACGTCGACGCCGTCGAGGCGCACGGCACCGGCACTCCGCTGGGTGATCCCATCGAGGCCCGCGCCCTGCTCGCCGCGTACGGCGATTCCCGACCGCCCGGACGTCCTCTGTACCTGGGCTCGTTGAAGTCCAACATCGGCCACACCCAGGCCGCCGCCGGCGTCGCCGGCCTCATCAAGCTCGTCGAGGCGATGCGCCACGAGCTGCTGCCGGCGAGCCTGCACATCACCGCCCCACCCCGCACGTCGACTGGAGCGGCGGCGCCCTCGAGCTGCTGACCGCGCCGGTCGCCTGGCCGGCGGGTGCCCGCCCGCGGCGGGCCGCGGTCTCCGCGTTCGGCATCTCGGGGACGAACGCGCACGTCATCCTCGCCGAGCCCCCCACAGCACCGCGTATCCCGGACCAGAGCACCCCGGACCAGAGCATCCCGACGCAGAGCATCCCCGCCCAGAGCGCCGGCAGCCGGCACATCGCGCGCCACGGCGGCCGGAGCATGCCGGCGCCGGAGGGATCCGTACCCGCACCGGTGACGGTGGTCGTCTCGGCCCGCGGCGAGACCGCGCTGCGGGCGCACGCGGCGCGACTCGCCGAGCACCTGCGCCGGCAGCCCGAACTGCGCTGCGACGACGTCGCACTCACCCTCAACGGCGGCCGCGCGGCCCTGCCCACCCGCGCGGCGGTCGTGCTCGACGGTCCGTCGTCGGCGCGCACGGCGCAGCTGGCCGGGGCACTCGCCACCCTCGCGGCCGGCGGCACCACGCCGGCGCTGGTCCGGGGCAGCGCCCCGGCCGACCCCACCGGTGCCCGGCCCGCCGTCGCGTTCACCGGGCAGGGCAGCCAGCTGCCCGGTATGGGCGGACGTCTCCACGCCACCTACCCAATTTTCGCGCGCGCCCTCGACACGATCTGCGAGCACTTCGCGCCGCACCTGGACGAGCCGCTGCGCGACGTCATGTTCGCCGCGCCGGGCACCCGCCGCGCCGCGCTGCTCGACGAGACGCTGTACACCCAGTGCGCCCTGTTCGCGTACCAGGTCGCGATGTTCCGCCTGCTCGAGACGTTCGGGCTCGTCCCCCGGCTCGTGCTCGGCCACTCCATCGGCGAGCTGACCGCCGCGCACGTCGCCGGCGTCTGGACGCTCACCGACGCGACCGCGGTCGTCGCCGCCCGCGGCCGGCTGATGGGCGGCGCCCGCCGTGGCGCGATGGCCGCGGTGAGTGCCAGCGAGGACGAGGTGGGCGCCTCCCTGGCCGGTTTCGACGGTGTCGAGATCGCCGCGGTCAACAGCGCCACCTCGGTGGTCATCGCCGGTGACGATGACGCCGTCGCCGCCGTGACCGCGCACTGGGCCGCGCGCGGCCGCCCGACGCGCCGGCTCGCGGTCCGGCACGCCTTCCACTCCGCCCATCTGGACCCGGTCCTGGAACGCTTCGCCGACGTCGTCCGCGGCGTCACCTGCCGCACCCCGACGGTCCCGCTCCTCTCGGCGCTGACCGGACATCTGGCCGGTGACCCGGAGGCACCCGTCCAGGTCACGGAGCCCGGCTACTGGGTGCGCCACCTCCGGGAGCGCGTCCGGTTCCGCGACGCCGTCGCCCGCGCCCGCCGGGTTGGCCCCGCGGCCTGGGTTGAGATCGGTCCACGGGCCACGCTCGCCCTCCACCTCCACGACACCGTGCTCGACGACACCGTGCTCGACGACGGAGTCCTCGATGACGGAGTCGCCGGTGACGGCGTCACCGGAGCCGTCGGAGCCGTCGGAGCCGTCGGAGGTGTCGGAGCCGTCGGAGGTGTCGGAGCCGGTGCGGGCATCGACGGCACCGCCACCCGCGACGGTGGACGGGGGCCGATGCCGCGGCTGGTCAGTGTCGCGGCGAGTGGGCGGTCCGAGCCCGCCGCGCTGCACCACGCCCTCGCCGAGCTGCACACCCACGGCATCGCGATCGCCTGGGAGCCTGCGAACCAGCCCGACCTCCGACCGCAGCCCCAGCTCGATCCGCAGCTCGATCCACGCCTCGATCCGCAGCTCGTCCCCCAGGGGCGTGCCCAGACGTGGGTCGCACGTTCGCCGGGAGCGGCCACCAGGCCGGTGCGGCTGCATCTGCCGAGTTATCCGTTCCAGCGCCGGCGGTACTGGATGGAGCCGTCCGCCCCCGCCGCCGCGCCCCCGGCCGGAGCCCACGGCACGGACAGTTCGGCGCAGACCCCGGGCCCGGCCCGCTACCACACTGCCTGGCGCGCGCTGCCCGACGCCGCCAACGCCGCGCTCACCGGAGCCGCGGCACTCGCCGACGCGGCGGCACTCACCGGCACCGGCGGCTCCGGCTCACCGCTGTCAGGCCCCTGGGTCGTGCTGCGGCCTCCCGCCGGCGTCGGCGACGAGGAGGTCTCCCGCATCCGCTGGATTCTGGAACGCCTCGGTGCCACCACCACCGAACTGAAGCTGGAGCACACCGACGCCGACCGCGCGCGGCTGCGCGCCCGTCTCGACGCCTGCCTTGGCGCCCAGCTCGACGCCCTGAGGGCGCCGGCAGCCACGAGGGCGCCGGCGGCACCGAACTCGCCTGCGGCACCGAACTCGCCGACGACCGCCGTCGGCCGCGGGGGCGTGCTCGCCCTGCTCCCGATGGACACCACGGCGCATCCCGACCACCCGGCGCTGACCACCGGCTTCGCGCTCACCTGCGCGCTCGCGCAGGCGCACCACGACCTCGGGCTGCGGGCACCGCTGTGGGCCCTGACCCGGGGGGCGGTCACCACCGGCACCGACGACCCCGTCCGAGACCCCACCGGGGCGCCCCTGTGGGGGTTGGGACGGACCCTGGCACTCGAACGCCCCGAGGTGTGGGGCGGGCTGATCGACCTGCCTCCCGCGCTGGACGACTCCGCGCTCGCCTGGCTCGGCGCCGCGCTGGCCCTGGGCCAGGGCGAGGACCAGTTCGCCGTACGGACGTCTGCGCTGTTCGTGCCCCGCCTCGTCCACGACGCCACCCCGGCGACCACCACGACCACACCCGGCACGGCGCGCACAGCGGGCACGGCGGGCACAGCGGGCACGGCGGGTCCGTCCACCTGGGACGTGCGTGGCGCGACCGTGCTGGTCACCGGCGGGACAGGGGCGCTCGGCGCGCGGATCGCCCGTGATCTCGCCCGCGCCGGAGCCCGGCGACTGGTGCTCGCGAGCCGCCGGGGCCCGGACGCGCCGGGCGCGGCAGCCCTGCGCGCCGAGCTGGCCGGGCACGGGACCGACGTCGTGGTGCGTCGCTGCGACACCGCCGACCGCGACCAGCTGGCCGCGCTCCTGACCGGCCTCGTCGCCGACCAGGAGGTGCCGCTTCGGGCGGTCGTCCACGCCGCGGGCGTCTTCGGGCCCACCGCGGCGCTGCACGAGCTCGATCTCGACCAGATCGCGGGCGTCCTCGCGCCGAAGGCCGCCGCCGCCGAGCTGACGCACCGGATCGCAGGCGACGTCCCTCTCCTGCTGCTGTCCTCGATCGCGGCGACGTGGGGCAGCTCCGGGCAGAGCGCCTACAGCGCGGCGAACGCCTATCTCGACGCGCTGGCCGCGTTCCGGCTGGCCGCCGGCCTGCCCACCGCCTGCGTCGCCTACGGCCCGTGGGCGGGGTCGGGCATGGCCGCCGAGCCATCCCGGCAGGCGTACCTGCAGCGTCGCGGTCTGCGTCCGCTGCCCGCCGATGACGCGGTCGCCGCGCTGATGGGGCAGGCAACGGACCCGAGCGGAGACGTGGTCACGTTCGCCGACGTCGACTGGGAGCTGTTCCTGCCGGTCTTCACCGCCGCGCGGCCGTCCCGGCTGTTCGACGAGATCACCGCGAGCACAGGTCCCTCCCGGCCCGGCACCACCCAGCCCGCCAACGCCGCCGGCTCGACGGCCACCGCGGGCGGGGCGCCGGGGCAGGCCCGGCAGGCCTGGCCGACCCGGCAGGCCGGAGAGGCCGAGGACACCGCTGAGGCCGCGGACCGCTCCGACCCGGGCCGGCCCACCTCCGTCAGCCTCGGCGCGCTGCCGGCCGCCGAGCGCCGGCGCGTCCTGCACGATCTCGTCCGGGCTGCGGTGGCCGAGATTCTCGGGCATGCCGACCCGGCGGACGTGGACACCGCCCGACGCTTCCTGGAGATCGGCTTCGACTCCGTCGCCTCCGTGCGGCTGGGCCGCCGACTCGCCGAGCTGACCGGCCTTCGGCTGAGCACGACCGTCGTCTTCGAACACCCCACCGTCGCCGATCTGGCGGCCCACCTCGCGGCACTGCTCGCCGCCCGGGCAGCCAGCGCGGACCCGCCCACGAGCGGAGGCGCTGCCGGCGGCCTGGATCGCGCGGCAGGCATGGGCCCGGGGCCGGGACCGGGGCCGGAAATGGGCCGGAGGCCGGGACCGGAAAGCGGGTGGGGCGCGCCGGGCAACCGCGGCGGCATCACCACCGCAGCCGGCTCCGCGCCCGGCGGTGTGCGGGAGCTCTACCGCCAGGCGTGTGCCGACGGCAAGTTCGCGGCGGGAATCGGTGTGCTGCGTGCCGCCGCGCGGCTGCGGCCCACCTTCACCAGCCCGGACGCACTCCCCCACCGGCCATCCCCGGTCACGCTCGCCTCCGGTCCGGCCGGCCCCGCGCTGGTCTGCCTCCCGTCGATGGTGGCCCCGTCAGGACCACACACCTTCGCCCGCCTCGCCCTGCACCTGCACGGCCGCCGGGACGTCCATGCCCTCGCCCACCCCGGTTTCGGTGACGGCGAGCTGCTGCCGGCGACCGCCGATCTCGTCGTCGACCTGCACGCCGACACGATGGCCCGGCATTTCGCGGACGTCCCGGTCGCGCTCGCCGGCTACTCGTCCGGCGGGTGGCTCGCCCACGCCGTCGCGGCCCGGCTGGAGGCACGGGGGATCGCGCTGGCGGCCGTCGTCCTGCTCGACACCTGGCTGCCCGGCGACGCGATCCCCGACGCGGACGTCGCCGAGGAGCTGCGCGGCATCGCCGTCAACGATCAGGCGTTCGCGCTCATGACCGAGGCGCAGGTGACCGCGCAGGGCGCCTACCTGGACCTGTTCGAGGGCTGGCGGCCGACCCCGGTGCGCACACCGATCGTCCTGGTCCGCGCCACCGAGGGCCTCCCCCGCCGCAACGCCGCCTCGGCGTCGCCCACCCCGGCCGAGGCCGCCCACACCCGGGCGTCCCACACCGGGGGCGAACCGAGGCCGACGCCGGCGGGTGCGGTGTCGGCGGCCGGAGCCGACACCTGGGATCTCGACTTCGACCTCGTGCACGCCGCGGGCAGCCACCAGTCGATGCTCAACGAGCACGCCAGATCCACCGCCGACACCGTCCACGCCTGGCTGGACCTCTTCGGCGGACCCCCCGTGGCCGCGGCCGCACACCCCGGATCCATCCCGATCGTTCACTCCCCGTAACGTGCCGAACCGGCAAGCCGGCTGCCACCCTCCTGTCAAGGGCGGCACCACGAGAGGGGCCCGGAAGCCACCCCGCGAAATTGCCCCGGCGGGTATTCCGGGCCCATCCCATGTCCCATGAAAGACATCCGAGGCATGCACTCCCACTCGCTTTTCTCCGGCATGGTGTTCCTTGTCAGCAAGGTATTCACGCAGTTCGCGTGACGGCTGCGCGAACCTCATGGAGGTCGGAGATGGGCAGCATTCGGCAGGGTTGGGGCGGGCGACGACCCGTGCTCGGCGCAATCGCCGCGTCGGCGTTGGCAGCCGTGCTCACGGGATGCCAGGAGGGCTCCCTCACGCTCAGCACGCCGACGGCGTCACCGACCGCCCGACCCGCGACGAAGCCTGCCCCGACCGGGCCGGAAACCCCATCAACGCAGGTCACCGCCGCACCGGCAAGCCAGCTGAGCGCGGCGGACTACGTGCTCGCAGCGGGTCCGGAAACCGCGGGTTTCGAGAGCTCGGGTGGCGCGGACGATCCGGACAGCGACGGCGACAGCGCGATAGAAACCGCTGTCGCCGCCTGCGCCGGTTTCCCGGAATATGACCCGCCGGCACCTTCGGACGAGACCACCGGCGATCTGTTCACCAGCACCGAGGAATCCGAGTTCCAGGCGGTCAGCCGGGCGAAGATACTGCCCGCGAGCCAGATCCGCCAGAACGCCGAGATTGTCACCAGCCCCCTGTTCGGTGACTGCTACCGCGCGGCACTGGAAGAGCAGTTCGCCGGCCCGGACGAGAACGGATACACCTACGAGCTCGTCGCGGTCGAGACCCCGCCCCCGCCGCGCGGGGCCACCGCGCTCATCCGAACCTCACTGGGTGTCACGGACCAGTACGGCACCTACGGCTACGTCCGCGACACGCTCTACTTCTACGTGGGCGAGGTGGCCGTCCAGCTCGAGGTCATCAACGTCCAGAACGTGCCGCCGCCGGACATCGAGCAGGGCTTCGTCGACCAGATCGCCGACCGGCTCACCAACCAGTGAGCCTTCCCCGTCGCCGACCCGGACTCCCGGCAGCCCTGGCCGCGCGCCATTACGCGCGGCACAGGCGGTGACACCGCGCAGAATCCTCTCCCGAGGACACCCGGAATGCCGATCCGGCAGATAGGCGGGTTTCGGGGCCTCGTCACCCGCTTCCGGGGTCACGATGGGCATGGTCTGGGCGCAAGGGGGCGGATTCAGGCTGCGGATGCCCGACACTGGTGCTGGAGGACGCGATGCCCTACCGGTTCGATTCCGAGCGCGCGGCGCTGGTCGAGATCACGCCGTTCGCCGTCCTCGACGACATCACCGCGAGCCGAGCCCGGGCCATGGAGCTGATCCTCGCCGCGACCCGCGAGATCGACCTGACCGGCGTGAACATCACCGACACGAGCGTTCCCGGCCCTCCGGACGCACCGGACGTGGCAGTGCGCATCTACACACCGCTGATCGGCACCCGGCCGACCCCGGCGGTCCTGCATCTTCGTGGCGGCGGATTCGTCGCGGGTGCGCTGGGCACGGACCACCGGGCCAACATCGAGCTGAGCCGGGCGCTCGGCGCCGTCGTGATCTCGGTCGACTACCGCCTCGCCCCCGAGAACCCGTACCCGGCCGCGATCGAGGACTGTTACGCGGCCCTGCTGTGGACCGTCGACCGCGCCGAGCGCCTCGGTATCGATCCCGGGCGGATCGCCGTGCACGGGGTGAACGCCGGCGCCGGCCTGGCTGCGGCGCTGACGCTGCTCACTCGGGACCGCAACGGCCCGGCCCTGTGCTTCCAGTGCCTCTGCCGCCCCGAGCTGGACGACCGACGTGCCGGCGCCACGCCGGCCCCTGTGGATCTCACAGGCCAGGCCCCAGGTGCCCGCTGGGATGCCTATCTGGGCCCGGACCTTGCCGGGACCGCCGATGTGCCGGCCTACGCGGCTCCAGCCCGGGCCACCGACCTGCGGGGGCTGCCCCCGGCCTACGTGTCCGTCCTCGAGGGGGATCGGCGCCGGGACGACGGCGTCGCATACGCCGCGGCGCTCCGCGCGGCCGGGGTACCCGTCCGCCTGCGCCACCAGCCGGCCGCCGCCGCAGCGACCTCAGGTCCGGCCCCGATGCCGACCTCGGCCGCCGCCACCGCGACGGCCACAGCCGCGCCGGCGACAGCGACAGCGGGCGGCTCTCTCGCCGCGGCTGCCGGACGTTGCACCGCCGGCCAGGCTGGCTGGCGCCGGCACCGGGGATCGGTCCCAGGTCACGGCGCCACCGTCAACACCGGCACCACCGGGGCCGCCCATGGCACCCCGTGGGCGGGCCGGGAGCGCGACGACAAGATCACCGCGCTGCGCGCAGCCTTCGGAACGCGGTTCTAGCGTTCCACCCACGTCCCTGCCCGCCCACTCCGGTATCCGAAGAGGCGAAGGGTGATCAGACGAGGATTCTGGTCGCCGCGGAGCCGGGTGGCGACGGCTGAGGTTGCCGCTGACGGGCGACCACGGACCGCCAGGCCGATGTTGATGACCCAGGTCCGCCGCTTCTCAGGGTTTCGCCAATGGGGTTGCATCGGTCCCCGAGGTTGGTGGGATGGGTATCCGGCGCCCCGCGGGGCGGGTGAGAGACGCAACACCCACCGAGGCGTACGACACCGTCGCCCTCATCCTCCTCACCGGCTGCCAGAAGCAGTGAGCGACGGAAACGGCCGGCGGCAAGGACCTACCCGGGCGCCGCATCGGTTCACGAGCTGGTTCTCCGGGAGCTCGTGGTCAACCACGGCTCACAGCCGCGGCGCGGTCGCGGCGGCACCGATTCCGCCGCGACCGCGCCTTCAGGACTCCGTCAATGCGGCTGCACCACCTCGGCTGCACCACTGCGGCCGAGACCGAGACGGCCGGCCGCCGCTGCGAAGCCGAGGCCCGTCCAGGTCCGAGTCCGTTCACCGCTCCAACTGCCACTGCCGAGGCGCTTACCGCGGCGACTTCGCCGGGATACCCCAGTCCTGACGGGCGTAGAGGGCCTGGATGTCCTGCCGCAGGCCCGGCGAGGTGTCCGCCGACTCGAGGATCTCCTCGAACTGGTGACGAACGCGGCGAACGGCACGCCGGGCGGCGAGCTTCCGGTACAGGCCGGAGTGGTCGGAGAAGAAGAGGTTCATGGCTGCCTCCTTGCGACTTGTCCAGCGGCGGCGCTATTTCCACCGCCATATCCATAATGACTCACAATCCCGAAAGAATCCCGGTCGCGAACGTGACGTCCGACGCACTCACGGGGGTCGACCGAGGTCCGGTGTTAGCCACGTCTATGTCGTGGGCCACATTGCGCAGAAATGAGTCCCGGACGCGACAGGAATGCGTGACGGCGATCACTTGCGGGGCATTTCCGTGACCGGCGTCACGGTCGGCGGAAACCTCGTCCGCGTGAACGGTGGACGGGCAGACCCACCTGACCGGGCGCCTTTTCGCCGGCGGCAAACGCACCAGGAGCCCGCACCGTGATCCGGGCCACACGGTGCCGCCGCCACCGCACCGGGGAGCGCGTCGCGCGACCGCGACGCGGATCCCCGCCGTTCGCCACAGATCACAGCACGGCAGAGCCATCCACCGCCCGGCAGGCCGCCCGCACGCCTCGCTGTGACGGCGGAGCCGCCCCGTTCGCCCCAGTCGCCCCACAGGCCCGTGACGCACAGGAGTGCCACCCTTCCTGTCCGGCTGGGAACTTAGGCCCGTCAGGAACCGTTCGTGGTAGGCACATACAATTCAGGCTACTGATCGCGTCGGGCCGCCCGGGCCTGCGGGCTGGCGACGTCATCGATTCTGGGGAGGCCTCACATCGACCGCGACGAACTCGTCGATCTCACCCGACGGGCGCTGAAGACAGCAATCGACAGAACCACCGACATGACACCTGCAGAAGGTGGCGTGGCCGCCCAGGCATATACCTGCTCGGAACAGTTCGAAAAAGAACGCGAGCTCGTCCGGCGGTCACCGCAGCTTGTCGGCTACAGTTCCGAGCTGCCCGCGGCCGGCAGTTACTGCACAAAGACGGTGATGGACGTCCCGGTGCTGCTGACCCGCGGCACGGACGGCGCGATCCGCGCCTTCGAGAACATCTGCCTGCATCGTCAGGCCCCGCTCGCCACCGGCTGCGGCACGGCCGAACGCTTCGTCTGCCCCTGGCACGCCTGGACGTATGACGCACACGGCGCTTTCGTCGGCGGTCCGGGGCGGGAGGGCTTCCCGGCCACGCTCGGCGGAAAGGCCCAGCTCACCGAGCTGCCCGCGGCCGAGCACTCCGGCTTCCTGTGGGTCGGGCTGGATCCCCAGGCCGGCCCGCTGGACGTCGACGCGCATCTGGGCCCGCTGGGCCCGGAACTGGCCTCCTGGGGAATCGGGAACTGGGCGCCGGTCGGCGAAAAGGTTCTCGATGCGCCGGTCAACTGGAAACTGGCGCTCGACACCTTCGCCGAGAGCTACCATTTCGCCACGGTGCATCGGGACACCTTCGGCCAGATCACGAAGAGCAACTGCGCCCTGTTCGATTCCTTCGGTCGCCACCACCGGCTGATCTTCCCGATGAGGCACATCACCGACCTGGCGAACCAGCCGGAGCAGGAGTGGGTGCCGCTGAACAACCTCGTGTTGATCTATGCCCTGTTCCCCAACATCGTTCTGTCGGTCACCGTCGCCAACGGGGAGATCTTCCGGGTGTATCCGGGGGAGCGCCCGGGTCATTCGGTGACCGTCCACCAGAACGCGTCGTCGATGGACGTGAGCGAGCCGGGAATGGCCGAGGCCGCCCGGAGCATCTTCGAGTACGCCCACGGTGCCGTGCGCGACGAGGACTACGCGCTGGCCGCCCGGGTGCAGGCGAACCTGGCCTCCGGCGCGCGGGCGAACCTGGTGTTCGGCCGGAACGAGCCCGGGCTGCACCACCGCCACGACGTCCTCGCGGACGCCCTCGACGGCGGCCGCTGAACCGCGGTCGCTCAACCCGCTGAACCGCGGTCGCTCAACCGTGGCCGCTGGAACCACCCGGTCGGAACCACCCGGTCGCGCCGCTGAACCGCCGGCTCGCGGTGCCCCCGCGGCAGCGGAACGGGCCCTCAACCGGCGGTTGAGGGCCCGTTCCGGGCAGTACGCGGACCCAGTGCGGATCCAGCCGGTGGAGCTCGGTCTGCCGGCTGTCAGGCCAGAGTGGCGACGGCCTCGTTGAAGGTCGCCGACGGACGCATCACCGTCGCGGCCTTCGCCGGGTCGGGCTGGTAGTAGCCGCCGATGTCGGCGGGCGAGCCCTGCACGGCGAGCAGCTCGTCCACGATCGCCTTCTCCTGCGTCGAGAGCGTCTCGGCGAGGCCGCTGAACGCCTGCGCGAGCTCGGCGTCGGCGCTCTGGCCGGCCAGCTCCTGTGCCCAGTAGAGGGCCAGGTAGAAGTGGCTGCCGCGGTTGTCGATACCGCCGACGCGGCGGGTCGGCGACTTGTCCTCGTTGAGGAAGGTCGCGGTGGCGCGGTCGAGGGTGTCGGCGAGCACCTGGGCGCGGGCGTTACCGGTGGTCTGGGCGAGCTGCTCGAAGCTCACCGCCAGGGCGAGGAACTCACCGAGGCTGTCCCAGCGCAGGTAGTTCTCCTTGACCAGCTGCTGGACGTGCTTGGGCGCCGAGCCACCGGCGCCGGTCTCGAACAGGCCGCCGCCGTTCATCAGCGGCACGACCGAGAGCATCTTGGCGCTGGTGCCGAGCTCCAGGATCGGGAACAGGTCGGTGAGGTAGTCACGCAGCACGTTGCCGGTGACCGAGATGGTGTTCTCACCGCGGCGGATGCGCTCCAGCGAGAAGGTGATCGCGTCGACCGGCGCCTTGATCTCGATGGTCAGGCCGTCGGTGTCGTGTTCGGTCAGGTAGGTCCGCACCTTGGCGATGAGCTGGGCGTCGTGCGCGCGGGTCTCGTCGAGCCAGAACACCGCCGGGTCGCCGGTGGCGCGGGCGCGGCTGACGGCGAGCTTCACCCAGTCGCGGATCGGGGCGTCCTTGGTCTGGCAGGCGCGGAAGATGTCGCCGGCACTGACCGTCTGCTCCAGCACGACGGTGCCGCCGGTGTCGACGAGCCGCACGGTGCCGGTGGTCTGGATCTCGAAGGTCTTGTCGTGGCTGCCGTACTCCTCGGCCTTCTGGGCCATCAGGCCGACGTTGGGCACCGAGCCCATCGTCGCCGGGTCGTAGGCGCCGTGCGCGCGGCAGTCGTCGAGGACCGCCTGGTAGATGCCCGCGTAGCTGCTGTCGGGCAGGACGGCGAGGGTGTCGGCCTCGGCGCCGTCCGGTCCCCACATGTGGCCGGAGGTCCGGATCATCGCCGGCATCGACGCGTCGACGATGATGTCGCTGGGGACGTGCAGGTTCGTGATGCCGCGGTCGGAGTCGACCATGGCCAGGGCCGGGCCGCTCGCCAGCTCCGCCTCGAAGGACGCCTTGATCTCCGCGCCCTCCGGCAGTGCCTCCAGGCCCTTGAAGAGGCCGCCGAGACCGTCGTTCGGGGTGAGGCCGGCGGCGGCGAGGACGGCGCCGTGGCGGGCGAACGTCTCGGGGAAGAACGCCCGTACCACGTGGCCGAAGATGATCGGGTCGGAGACCTTCATCATCGTGGCCTTCAGGTGCACGGAGAACAGCACGCCCTCGGCCTTGGCCCGGGCGACCTGCGCGGTGAGGAACTCACGCAGCGCGCCGACGCGCATTACGGAGGCGTCGACGACCTCGCCGGCCAGCACCGGCACCGACTCGCGCAGGATCGTGGTGGTGCCGTCGTCACCGACCAGCTCGATGCGCAGCGCGCCGTCCGCCGCGATCACCGTGGCCTTCTCGGTGCTGCGGAAGTCGTCGGCGCCCATGGTGGCGACGTTCGTCTTCGAGTCCGCGCTCCACGCGCCCATGCGGTGCGGGTGGGTCTGCGCGTAGCCCTTGACCGAGGCGGGGGCACGCCGGTCGGAGTTGCCCTCGCGCAGCACCGGGTTGACCGCGCTGCCCTTGATCTTGTCGTACCGGGCGCGGACCTCGCGCTCCTCGTCGGTCTTCGGGTCGTCGGGGTAGTCCGGCAGCGCGTACCCCTGCTGCTGCAGCTCGGCGACCGCGGCCTTCAGCTGCGGGATGGACGCCGAGATGTTGGGCAGCTTGATGATGTTCGCCTCGGGCGTCTTCGCCAGCTCACCGAGCTCGGCGAGCGCGTCATCGATGCGCTGGGACGGTTCGAGGTGCTCCGGGAAGCTGGCGATGATCCGCCCGGCCAGGGATATGTCACGACTCACGACCTCGACCCCGGCCGTCGACGCGTACGCCTGCACCACCGGCAGGAACGAGTACGTCGCCAGGGCCGGCGCCTCGTCGGTCAGCGTATAGATGATCACCGAATCAGTCACCGAAACTCCGCTTCGCGTCTACTACTGCGTGTCGTATCAAGGTATGCCCTGCCCGTCCCGCACCCACCGGCCGGACGTGGGCGCGTGTGGTACAGCTCGCGCCGCTCGTCGCGACCGTCGCACGACCGCACCCGGGCCCGTCCGGTCTCCGACCTGGCACACGAGGATTCAGAATAGTTAGGTGAGCTTAAGATTTTTACCGTGATGTCGCCTTGCACGCATCTTCTACGGCCGTCGGTGGCACGACTCAGACATGTCCGATCGCTCTGACCAGTCTGGTGACTCAGACCAGTCCGGCGACGAGGTCGTCCGGGGCTCCGAACCGGTGCGCGGTCACGCTGATCGACTGCTCCCGCAGGAACGGCAGTAGTTCCAGCCGGCCGGACTCCGTCACCGGACCCGCGTGCACGACGATCCCGGGCCGGCCCCGGGTCACGTCCGCCAGCGCGCGAGCTGCCCGCGCCAGCGCGTCGGCGTCCCGGCCGGTCACCCGGACCCGCAGCTCGCGCCCCCTGGCCGCGGCCCGTGCGACCTCGGCCAGCCATTCGCCCTCGGCCGCGAGCCGCCAGGGAACGCCCAGTTCACGCAGCGCTGACCCCAGGCCTGCGGGCGGCTCCACCGCAGCGGTCACCCGGATCGCCGAGCCGGCCAGCAGGCCCGCCGCCACCACCCGCACCAGGGCGACGAACCCCTCGTCCACGAGCCGGACCTCGACCGGCACGGGTCGATACCGCAGCACGTTGCGCTCGGCGACGAGCCCACCCACCTCACGCGCGACGCCGTACTCGTGCGCCCAGGCCGCGGCGTCGCTGCGGAGCGCTCGTTCGAGGCCGACGATCTCCTCCGCGGCCTCCCCGGCCAGGGGAGCCCGCCGGACCGCGGCCAGCAGCTGACCGGCGACCGGAGCCGGAGCCGGAGCCGGAGCCGGCCTAGGCGTAGGCGTAGGCGTCGCGTCGGCGGCGGTACTCGGCGTGCTCGCCCAGGTTCCGAGGGCCAGCAGGTAGGACGGACCTCCGGCCTTGGTTCCGGGCCCGACCGCCGAACGCTTCCACCCCCCGAAGGGCTGACGCCCCACGATGGCGCCCGTGATGCCCCGGTTGACGTAGAGGTTGCCGGCCTCGACGTGCCGCAGCCAGTACTCGATCTCCACCCGGTCACGCGAGTGCAGCCCCGCGGTCAGCCCGAATTCGACGCCGTTCTGGAGCTCGACGGCCGTCGCGAGATCAGGCGCGGCCATGATCCCCAGCACCGGGCCGAAGTACTCGGTGCGGTGGAACTCCGAGCCCCGGGCCACTCCGGTGCGTACCCCCGGCGACCATAGCCGGCCCTCGCCGTCGAGCCGGCGTGGCTCCACGATCCACCGCTCGCCGGGCCCGAGCGTCGTCAGCGCCCGCAGCAGCTTCCCGGCGGCCGGCTCGACGAGTGGCCCCATCTGGGACGTCGGGACGTGGGCCGGCCCCACGACCAGTGAACGCACCGCGTCCACCAGCTGGTCATGCAGCCGGCGTGACCGGGCGGCCGAGCCGACGAGGACGAGAAGGGACGCGGCGGAGCACTTCTGGCCGGCGTGGCCGAAGGCGGAGGCGACGACGTCGCGCACCGCCAGGTCGACATCCGCGCTCGGCGTCACCACGATCGCGTTCTTGCCGCTGGTCTCGGCGAGCAACGGCAGATCATGCCGCCAGGAGCGGAACAGCTGCGCGGTCTCGAACGCCCCGGTCAGCAGCACCCGCTCGACCCTCGGGTCGCTCACCAGCGCCTGCCCCAGCTCCCCCTCATCCACATACACCAGCTGGAGGACGTCGCGCGGCACACCGGCGTCCCACAGCGCCTGGGTCAGCACCGCACCGCACCGGCAGGTCTGGCCGGCAGGCTTCAGCACCACCGGCGAGCCGGCGGCGAGCGCCGCGAGCGTGGAGCCGGCGGGGATCGCGACCGGGAAGTTCCACGGCGGTGTCACCACGGCGAGGCGGGAGGGGGTGAACACCGCCCCGTCGACGTGATCGAGCTCCACCGCCCGGTCGGCATAGTAACGGGCGAAGTCCGCTGCCTCGGAGACCTCCGGATCGGCCTGGTCGAAGGTCTTGCCGGCCTCGGCGACCATGACCTCGATCAGCTCGGCGCGACGGCTTTCCAGCTGGTCGGCGGCGCGACGCAGCACCTTCGCGCGGCCGGCGCCGCCGAGCGCGGCCCAGCCGGGCCCGGCCGCCACAGCACCGGCGAGGATGTCGTCGAGCTCGGCGGGCGTCCACACGGCGGCCCGCTCGACCAGATCCGCGCCGAGGGCGGACGTCCCGGCCCGTGCCAGGATGCGCCGCGCCCACGCCCGGTTCGCCGCCAACGACGGATCCGTGTCCGGCGCGTTGCGGAAGCCCGCCCCGGCGTCGGTCTCGGTCTCGGTCTCGGTCTCGGTCTCAACGTCAGCGTCGATGTCGATGTCAGGCACCGACACGGACCGCAGCTGCCGGTTCTGGGTGCGGCGGGCAGCCTGCGGGACCGCCGCCTCCGCCTCCAGCCGGGCCACCGACGCCCGGAACCGCCGCTCTTCCCGCGCGAACAGCAGGCCGCCGCCACCACCGTCGCCGCCGCTGCCGCCGGCGTTGTCACCGGCCAGGTCAAACATCGCCGACAGGAAGTTCTCCTGGCTGGCGCCCTCCTCCAGCCGCCGGACCAGGTAGGAGATGGCGACGTCGAACTCTGCGGGCCGCACGGCCGGGGTGTAGAGGAGCAGGCCGCCCACCTCGCGGGCCACCACCCGGGCCTGCGCCTGCGCCATCCCCCGCAGCATCTCGAACCGCAGACCGCCCCGGACTCCGCGGCGCCCGGCGAGCACCCAGGCGAAGGCGAGATCGAACAGGTTGTGCCCGGCGACCCCGATACGGACCGCGTCCACACGCTCCGGCCGCAGCGCGTGGTCCAGCAGCCGCTTGTAGTTGGCGTCGGTCTCCTCCTTGGAGCCGTACGGCGCCGCCGGCCAGCCGCGCAGCGATGCCTCGACGTGTTCCATCGGCAGGTTCGCGCCCTTCACGATCCGCACCGTGATCGGGGCACCTCCGGCCGACACCCGCTTCGCGCTCCACTCCCCCAGCCGGACCAGCGCTCCCAGCGCGTCGGGCAGGTACGCCTGCAGGACGATCCCGGCCTCCAGCCGGCGCAGGTCCGGCCGGTCGAGCAGCCTGGTGAAGACCGAGATCGTCAGATCCAGATCCCGGTACTCCTCCATGTCCAGGTTGACGAACGTGGCCGGGCGGGTCCCCGCCGCCCGTGCGTACAGCGGGTGAAGCGCGTCCACTACCTGGGCCACCGTCTCCTCGAACGCCCAGGGCGCATGCGGTGCGGTGCCCGCCGACACCTTGATCGACACATGGTCGACGTCCGGCCGCTCGACAAGGGCCATCGTGCCCGCCAGCCGCCGCGCCGCCTCCCGCTCACCGAGGACCGCCTCACCCAGCAGGTTCAGGTTCAGCCGCACACCCGGCTCACGCACCGCCGCGATCGCGGGCCCCAGCCGCCGCTCGGTCGCGTCGACGACCAGATGCCCCACCATGCCCCGCAGCGCCCGGCGCGCCACCGGGATCACCAGCCCCGGCGCCACCGGCCCCGCCACCCCGCCGACCCGGACCGCGGCCCGCAGATACCAAGGCAGGAACCCGGGCGCGGACGGCGCGAGCCGGGCCAGGTTCCGCGCCGCGACCCGCCTGTCCTCGGGCCGGATCACCCCGTCGACGAACCCCACCGTGAACGCCAGGCCCCCCGGCTCCCGCAGCACCCCTGCCAGCCGTGCGGCGGCGGCGTCCACCGGCTCGTCCGCCGCCTCGGCGGCCCAGCGGCGGACGAGCCCCACGGCCTCCTCGGCCACCGCGGACAGCTCGGACACGGTGGTGCTGTGAGCCGCGGTCATCGGCACTCCCAGGTTCTCGTCGCCGGCACCGGTCGCCGGTGCCATGAGCCCTACCCGGTAGGAACCCTTCCAGTGTCACGGGCCTGCCCCGGCCCTGCGACTCACTCCGCGTGCCCCGTCCACCCCGGTGCCCGCGCTTCGACCCCCGACCTTCAAGATCAACAAAGTGACACGGGAACGTCAACAGCGTTGACTATCTACGTTCCCCACAACGGTCCCACCGCCGTCGCCGCGCGGTCATTCCCGCTCGGCGAGCCAGGCTCTGCGGGCCCGCCCGGCACCGTCGGGTTCGGGGATGCCGACGTCGACCACCGGACGTCCGCCGAGGGGCTGGTCGAGGTACACCACAGTGCTCCACCGGCGGCTGGCGGCCTGGCGGCCTGGCGGTACATCCTGCCCAGGCGGCACCCGTCCGGCAAAGTCCGCACCGGCCCCGTACCGAAGGACGTCGGCCCGTCCGGGCCGAAGGCGAGCCAGGCCCGGACGGTGACCCGTTCCGCGGTCTGCTCGACGTCGAAACCGGCCAGCATCTCGTCCCGGTAGCCGCTGCCGGTACACCACAGTTCACGGCCGTCGGCGGTGACCGAACAGGCACCCACCGTGCTCTGCCATCGGTGCCGCGCCTCGATCATCGGCCCGGTCGCCCGCCAGCGGTGGTTCATGCCGATCGAGCCACTCGTCGAAGGTACCAGGCCCACCGGTGAATGCCGCGGGCACCCGCCGGACCAGCGCACCGCCCTCCATGTCGAGAAAGCGGCGCGACGTCTGCCCGCCGATCACCTCGAAAACGGCGTACCTCAGCCCGAGTAGGCGCAGAAAGTGCTCGTCCAGCTGCCAGGCCAGGCCAGCGTTGCGAGCGATGACCCATTTTTCCACAGTGCCGAAGGACAGTTCAAAGGCACTGGGCGGATCCATGCCCCTGTCGTAGGCCATGAGTCCGCCGTATAGAGACCGGCGCGGCTGATCTGGCACGGCGGCGACGCACCGCAGCATCGGTATGAAGTCGTTGATGCGCCCCGGCCACCCAAACGCCACTGTCGCTGGAAAGTCACAGGGATTGTAGACATGCGCGAGCAGATTGGTGCTCGCGCTGCGATCCGCCAACTCCTGGCACCACGCCGCGACGATGGGGGCCCACGTCGGGTTTGCCGAGAGGGCGAAATCGATGCGTTCGAGACAGCGCGTCCATCGCGCGGCGTGATCCGCGCGCGCCACACCGGTGAACTTGACGTCAGAAAGCCCTCCCGCCGAGGAATCGAGAACGAGGTCTTCCTTCGGGAAGATCAGCTCATCCTCGTACACACCGGTACGGCGTGGCGCTCCGACCGACCAGTCGGGATCACTGACCAGCTGCGAGAGGGCGTGGGGGTGGCCTTTTTCCAGAACGAATGGAACCGGGGAGGAGCACAGCCGCACCAGCGCCTCGTACTCCGTCTCATAGCCCGGCGGGGCATCCGAGATGCCAACCGCAGCCTCGCCGCGCGCGAACTCACCGTCGAAGATCCCGCGACCGCCCGCCACCCGACTCAACTGGCCCGTCAGAACCGAATTCATACGGCCGAGAACGAGATATATTCCGTTGTCGTAGACGGGGTGAGTGACGTCGAATCCGACGAAATCGCGGGCGCCGAACGCCCGGAGTTTCTCGACCATCCACCGCCAGACAGCATCGAGGTCACCGGTTCTGGACTGAACGAGAAGCTGCACCGGTGTCAGGCTGCGCACGGTCGCTTCCGAAAACGGCTTCATCTGCTCGACAGCGGCTGGCGTCACGCCGTCACTCTCCAACACGAGGCGGTACCCTCGAAGGTCAGCAGACCATTCGCGAGCCGCCTGGCTAAATGCCAGGTGGAGTTCGTGCCACTCGACCGCCACCACGACAACACGCAGGTCGGCATCACCGAGCCCCCTCTCCCGCCGGAAGAGTTCCACGTATTTGTGCAGCTCGTGCAGGGCAGTTCGCGCCGCAGAGTCAGTGCGCTTCAACTCGATGATCACGTAACAGCCATCAGAGTCCCTCGCGAGAATATCTATACGGCCACCCGCCCCGACCCCACTCTGGATCCGATACTCGGTCGCCAGGCATCTCAGGCCCTTTTCGACAAGATCGAGACGGAGCGCCAGGGCGTCCCTTATCGCATCCTCGCGTGGCCTGCTCACGCCAGCACCGCTCATCACTCCTCAAGGTGACGGTCAGCCGACAGCGCAGGTCGGGGTTCCCCCGGACCTCGGTACGGGGGACCTACAGATTCAACGGGTTCCTGGTCGCCGCCGCCGGCTGTCCTTCTCGGTTCCGGAAGCATACGGATATGCGGCTGGACAGCCTCGACAGGGCATACCGAGGGCCACAGCCCCCACACCGGGTCGACCGACCGTTGTCCTTGTTGTCGAACGATGTTCTTCAGCATTCCCAGTCCGTCAGGCTGAGGGTGAGGCATACGGGCAGGCCGCTCTGGACCCGCTGACCTGGGACACGCCGGTCGGAGGGGTAGGCGCGATTCTGCAGTGGGACGACCCGTAGCCCCCGGCCCGGTCAGACATCAGTGGATGGCAGGGTGTTCCGGCGGCCCGCCTCGACGAGGTGGCCGAGTTCCCGGACGGCGTCCAGCGTCGGCCAGCGGGCGTCCAACTGCCGCCACATCTGCGCGGACACGTCCGCGACCCAGCTCGTTCGCTGCGCCCCGACAGCGTCGAGTGCGGAGCGGGCAGCGTCGGCGGCCCGCTCCGGGTCCGGTTCGGGACGGTGCAGGTAGCTGCGTGCGAGGGCGTTGAACGAGCCGCCGAGCATTCCAGCCTGGCCGGTGCCGGTGTAGACCTCGACGGCCCTGCCGGCGTGTTCCTCGGCGGCCGGATCTGCGAGGGCGGACAGGATCGCCGCGGTCTGCGCGCGTGCCAGCTTCTCGTCGACGGAAACGCGGAATGAGGATTTTCCCCTGCTCGACCTTGATCAACCTCGGCCGGTCGATCTTCAGGGTGCGAGCGAAGGCCAGTTTCGGGCCGCCCACGACGATTCCGGTGCTCTTCTGTCGTCGTTCACCGTTCGCCTGGACACGGCGCGCCGATTCGCCGATGGGCACGCTGGGCGCCGCGATCATCCTCTGCCAGGCCGCCCGCGAGGCCAGCGCGGCCGACGAGACCGACGTCTGAGAACGAGGCGGCAGCTCAGGTCAAGGCCTGGCGTCAGGTCGATGCCTGGATTGACTCTGTGAGCGCCGTCAGGTCTCGGATGAGCTTCTGGGCGGTGTCGATGTCGATGCCGTAGCGCTGGAAGAGGCGCAGTGGGACCTCCGCCGCCCGGGCGCGCAGCTCGCGCCCGGGCTCGGTCAGGGCGATGAGGACGCGGCGCTCGTCCGCCCGGTCGCGGGTGCGGGTGGCCAGGCCGAGATCCTCGAGGCGTTTGAGCAGCGGGGTGAGGGTGCCGCTGTCGAGGTGCAGCCGGGCGCCGATGTCACCGACCGCGAGCGGTGCGTCCGCCTCCCACAGCACGAGCATGGTGAGGTACTGCGGGTAGGTGAGGCCGAGCTCGGCCAGCTCAGGCCCGTAGGCACGGGTCGCGGCCCGACTCGCCGCGTACAGCGCGAAGCAGAGCTGGTTGCCCAGCTCCAGCTGGGGTAGGCGTTCCGCCACGCCACCGACAGTAGCAGACATCTCTTGCATCATTAGATTGTGCGCAATATGGTTTGATGCAATCTATCTACAAGGAGCCAGAAGATCATGGATGCTCTCTACACGGCGATCGCAACCGCCTCCGGAGATGGCCGCAACGGCCACACCGAGAGCGAGGACGGCCTGCTCAACGTCGACGTCCGTATCCCCAAGGAGATGGGCGGCCCCGGCGGCGCCACCAACCCCGAGCAGCTGTTCGCCGCCGGCTACGCCGCCTGCTTCCACTCCGCGCTCAAGCTCGTCGGCAAGTCCGCGTCCGCCGACCTGGAGGGGTCGCAGGTCTCCGCCAGCGTGTCCCTCGGAACCCTGCCCACCGGCGGGTTCGGTCTCGCGGTCGAGCTCGACGTCCACATCCCCAAGCTCGACCGCGCGACGGCCGAGACGCTCGTCCAGCAGGCGCACGGCGTCTGCCCGTACTCGAACGCCATCAGCGGCAACGTGGAGGTCGACCTCAATGTCGTCTGAGGAAGCGGCGGAGCCCGCCGGCGGAACCGGCCGGGCGCGGGTCGAGCGGGCCCTGCTGGCTGATCTGCTCACCGAGGTCGGGCCGGACCGGCCGACCCTGTGCACCGGCTGGACGACCCACGACCTCGTCGCCCACCTCGTGACCCGCGAGCGCGTCCCCCGCGCCGGGCCTGGCCTGGTGATCCCCGCCCTGCACGGCGTCACCGAACGTGCCGAGCGCTCGACGGGGCAGGCGCACAGCTTCGCGGAGCTGGTGGAACTGTTCCGAAGCGGGCCCGCGCGATGGAACCCGGCCCGGCTGCGCCGTTTCGACGACGCGACCAATGTCAACGAGTTCTACGTCCACTACGCCGATGTGGACCGCGCCGTCCCGGGCTTCACCCCGCGGGCGCTCGACCCCGTGTCGCGGGAGCGCGTCTGGTCGGCGGTGCGGCTGCTCGGGCGCACCGGGTACCGCGGCACCGGCGCGGAGGTGATCGCCGAGCGCACCGACACCGGCGCCCGGCGGGTCCTGCGCCGCGGCACCTCGACGGTGATCGTCGCCGGGCTGCCGGAGGAGATCCTCCTCCACGCCTTCGGGCGGCGCACGGCGGCGCAGGTGGACGTCCAGGGCGCTCCCGAGGCCGTCGCCTCCCTGTAGCGGGGAACCGGCTGACGCGCCGCAGCCATCCCGCAGGATCCGCACAGCGCACCACACCGGGCCGGCACGCCGCCGGTGGATTGCCCGTGACCGGGCGACCCACCGGCCGTGACCGGACCTGACGAGACAGTAGCCGCCGAGGGTTTCCGGACCGAGGCGATGCTTGCGGAACCGCGAACGGCAGGCTCACTGCGCACCGCGGAGAACATTGATCCCGCCGAATCGAAGCGAAATTCTCGGGTGTGTGATCTCACTCCGAACGATTTTCTTGCAGCCAATTGGCCGGGAACAGTTCGGAGTTCTCTGGTCACGACCGGTACCGGCGCGGCCGAATGCGCAGGCAGACGCCCCCGAGAGCGCCACAAAACACCGGCGGCCGGCACGCCAGGTCAAGCCACATCTCCGGCATCTACTTGCCATCCAGCGGCGCCTGGGTATTCTGAGCCGGTCAGTATGCGGTGAAGAGCCTTCCGACCCCTCACCGCACCAAGATCACATCAGCATGATGACTTCGACGGCACCGGATTCGACGCCACCCGAATCCCGTGCTGCCGGCATCTCACACTCCGTCAGAAAGAGGAGCGATGCGCGTCCTTGCTGCACACGCAGGCACACGCGGACATCTGTCGTGGTTCAGGCCGGCAGTACCGAGCCAGGCGGAGCCGCACCCCCGGTGAGCCGGGTCACCAGAAAGGCTCCCGGCCGGAGCCGGCCACCGCTTACCTGTTGATCGGTACCACCACGAGAAGCAACAGGAAAGCCCCGGCAAGAAGAGACGCCGCCAGGAAGAAACCGGCCGGTAGCCGCCCGCCGAAAGGCAGCCGTACCGCGTCATCACGACCGCGGAGCCCCTCGCGGACCTGCATCGCCGGCCTGGGCCCTGCCACGGACGGGGCCTGGCCACCCTCGCCACCTTGACCTGGGCCGATCGGTAGCGATTCGCCGCCGGAACACGCCGTCACCCGCACCGCTTCGACCATTTCGCTTCCCCCCGACAGGCATGTGCCCATGCAGCCAGGCATTTCTTCGGCCCGACGCATCTCGATTCTGCACCGCGAAACCCCCACAGTGCAAGAAGAATTACGCAACGTAACAGCCCTTTGGGGTGAAGGTTTTTCTGGCAAGCAAGATTCAGGTGCACGAACAGCCCTGATGCACTTCAGGCCACCCAGGCTCAATCATTTGGCGCCTACACACGGTGGGCGTCACGAGAATCCGCCGCAGGATCTCGCCCAGATACGCGCCCACCGAGCACCCTCACCGAAGATGGCGGTGGCGGTGGCGGTGGCGCCCCTGACCGAAGGCGTGAGGCACCCCCGGTGAGCACCAACCGTCAGCGTCCGTCGTGGGCTGGCCTCCGCGACGTAGCGGCCTTCCTGTTCACCGTCGGCGGCGGCGTCTGCTCGCTCGCCGGCCTGACGGCGGGAACCGCCCAGATCGTTCTGCGTGCGATTACAGCGGTCCTGACGCTATATCTCGTCTACATCTTCATGAACCTCTACCGGATTTCCCGGACGAAAGATTCGACGTCTACGGAGGACGTTATCTGCGATATCGAGGACGTGGTCACCCGCCAGGCCGCACCCCACGACGAGGTCGTCCACGTCAGGATCACGATCGGGCGGACCAAGGAGGACGACCGGGTGGAGGAGGAGGTTCATGTCACGCCGAACTCGCAGGTCGTGAACCGGCTGATCAGGCCGATCATGCCGTACCACTGGCGCCGGACCGACCGCCTGGAGGACATCGAGTTCGACTGCTCGGTGGACGAGAGTGACGACGGGCAGGTACTCGTGCGGGCCCGGCCGATCCTCCACCAGGAGTACCTGCAGATCTGGCTCATCTTCACCCCGACCCTGACCAAACCCACCGTCTGGCGTTTCTGGTACCGGCCGCGCGGCCTCTGGAACGAACTACGCGAGAAGGACCGCGACCGCCTTGTCTGGAACGACATCATGCCGTCCAACGGCAGATCGCCGCTGACCGACTTCACGATCACGTTCGTGTTCGCCGACCCGAACTTCAAGCCGGGCGTCACGGAACGCAACGGATACGGGACCGTCAAGAGCCCCCGACCGCGCAGAAACCGGCGAGTGGATCGTGGAGTGGCGAGACCCCAGCCCACAGGGGCGCCGCTACGAGTGGACGATCACCCGCAGGGCGCTCTGAACGGCGGCCGGTGGGGCGGTGGCCGTCAGGGCTCGCCTCGCACATCAGCCAGAGTTCCGTTCGCCGTGAGCCGCCCGCCGGCGAAGCGGCGGCCGGGGCTCGGCGTACGGGACGAGCCCTGGCGGTCACCGAACTACGGACACGGAGGAAACATGTCTGCTTGTGACGGGAATCCGACCCGCGGAGGCGAGGGGGGAACGTGAGCTGAGCCCGCGGTGCGCGGCCGGCCGATCCGCAGTCCCGTCGGCCGGCCGAGAGATCTGAAGCAGGCCCCAGCAGTCTCCCGGGGGGCGGTACCGCGGAACCGCCCCCCGCTCACTCGTCGTGGCCGCGCCGCTCTCGGCCGGGCCGATCGAAACCGATCCGCGACCGGCTCCCGCTGCGGCCGGCCGCCGGTCTCAGACGGAGATCAGGTCGACGGTGAGCTCCGTGCCGGTGGCCGCGCGCACGTCGTCGACGGTCACGCCGGGAGCGGTCTCCCGAAGCACGAGACCGCCACCGGCCACGACGTCGATGACCGCCAGGTCGGTGATGATCTGCTGGGCGCAGGCACGGCCGGTCAGCGGGAGGGTGCACTCGTCGACGATCTTGTGGCTGCCGTCGCGGGCGACGTGCTCCATCATGACGATCACGTGCCGGGCGCCGTGGACGAGATCCATCGCGCCACCCATGCCCTTGACCATCTTGCCGGGGATCATCCAGTTCGCCAGGTCTCCGGCGCGGGAGACCTGCATCGCCCCGAGGACGGCGACGTCGACATGCCCACCGCGGATCATTCCGAACGATGTGGCGGAGTCGAAGAAGGACGCGCCGGGCAGCACGGTGACCGTCTCCTTGCCGGCGTTGATCAGATCCGGGTCGACGGCGCTCTCCGCCGGGTAGGGGCCGACACCGAGGATTCCGTTCTCACTGTGCAGCACCACGGTCACGCCGGCGGGCAGGTAGTTCGGAACCAGGGTCGGCAGGCCGATGCCCAGGTTCACGTACTGCCCGCTTTCCAGCTCCCTGGCGACGCGGGCCGCGAGCTCGGTACGAGTCAGGGCCATGTCAGCTCACCGTCCGCTTCTCGATCCGCTTCTGGGTGTCGGGCACGTGCACGACACGCTGCACGAAGATGCCCGGGGTGTGTACCTGGGCGGGGTCGAGCTCGCCGGGCTCCACCAGCTCCTCGACCTCGGCGATGGTCACCCGGCCGGCGGTCGCGCACAGCGGGTTGAAGTTCGCGGCGCTGGCCCGGTAGACGAGGTTGCCGTGCCGGTCGCCCTTCCAGGCGTGGACGAACGCGAAGTCGCAGACGATCCCACGCTCGAGCACGTAGCTCCTGCCGTCGAACTCGCGGGTCTCCTTGGGCGGCGAGGCGACCGCGACGCCGCCCGAACCGTCGTAGAGCCAGGGCAGGCCGCCGTCCGCGACCTGGGTGCCGACACCGGCCGGGGTGTAGAAGGCCGGGATCCCCGCGCCGCCGGCGCGGAGACGCTCGGCGAGCGTGCCCTGCGGGACGAGCTCGACCTCGAGCTCGCCGGCGAGGAACTGACGCTCGAACTCCTTGTTCTCACCCACGTACGAGCCGGTGGTGCGACGGATCCGGCCCGCCCGCAGCAGCAGGCCGAGACCCCAGTCGTCCACGCCGCAGTTGTTGCTCACCGTCTCAAGGTCCTTGGGGCCCGCGTCGAGAAGCGCGCGGATGAGGCCGCTCGGGATGCCGCAGAGCCCGAACCCGCCCACCGCCAGCGACGCCCCGTCAGGGACGTCCGCCACGGCGAGCGCCGCGCTCGGAACCACCTTGTCCAACCTGTCCACCCCTCACTCGCGCATCGGTGCCGGTTCTCATCCGTCCACTGCAAGCAGGCAACAACGGTCGCTGGGCGCCGCCGGATCTCCGTGCCGCCGCTCGGCGACCTCACAGGCCCTCGTGCCGGACAGGACACGACACCCGGGGAGCGGCCGGTGGCGAAACAGTGCTCCGGGTGATGCAGCACGCATGCCACCTTTCAGGCGACGGCTTACGTTAGCAGAGACTCACATCCGTGTTGGTGAACCTCACCCGAACAGGTTCCGCCCCTCGTGGGAGCCACCCAGCACGCCCCACCACCCGGTGGCACGAGCCGGCGGCGCAGCGGCGCAGCGCCCGTGACCGCCGCCGTAACCCCCGGCGGCGGGTGCCGGCACCTTCCGTCATCGCGGCAATTAGCGAGGCAACTCTCCGTGGATCAACGAACTCCGCGCTGGACTGCGTCCGGGGCACGACGGTACGTTAAGCAGCGATCCACCGGCGCGCGACCGCGCAATTCCTGCCGCGAACCGTCCGCGGCGAACCCGCCCGAGGCGACCTGGAGGCATCCGACCGATGCTGTCGACGGCGAGATCAGCGCCGAAGGTCACCCGGATCGTCCCCGACGGATTCTTACCGGGCCGCCAGACCACCGCGCCCGGATTAGTGTCCACGCACGTCGGCGGTGAAAGGGAACCACATGCGCGGGAATTCATGGTCGGCGCGGACGCTGTAGGCGGCCCGGCGGCCCGCCGCCCTGACCTGCGTCTGGGCAGGCAGCGCTGGCCCACCGGCTGCTAGCAGCCCCAGCAGGCCAGCATGATCCGCCGAGTCCACCTCGGCGCCCCGCCCGTCAGGCCTCCCTTTCCCCCTCTTCGACTCCTTTCGATTCCTTTCAATTCCACGGCGGATTTCATCCGCCTCGACCGCGAGAGGGTGACCGGATGCGACGCACGGTCTACGGCCCCGAACACGACGCCTTCCGGGCCGCCGTAAGGTCCTTTTTCGAAAAAGAGATCGGGGCCCATTACCAGGAATGGGAGGAGGCCGGCCTCCCACCACGTGACTTCTACAACAAGGCCGGCGACCTCGGAATTCTCGGGCTTTGCATTCCGGAGGAGTACGGCGGCGGCGGCGCCGATTTCCTGTTCAACGCCGTCGTCACCGAGGAGGCCGCCCGGGCCGGCTATGCGCTGGGCCCGCTGCGCATCCACGCCGACATCTCCGTGCCGTATTTCGTCGACCACGGCAACGCCGAGCAGAAGCAGCGCTGGCTGCCAGGTCTGGCGAGCGGCGAACTGGTCGCGGCGCTGGCGCTGACGGAGCCGGGCGCGGGGTCGGATCTCGCTGGCATGTCCACCTCCGCGCGCCGCGACGGTGACTACTACGTGGTGAACGGGTCCAAGACGTTCATCACCGGTGGGCTGAACGCCGATCTGTTCCTCACCGCGGTGAAGACGGACCCGACGCAGCGCCACGCCGGCCTGTCGCTGCTGGTGATCCCCGGCGACCTCCCGGGAGTCAGCCGTGGCGCGCCGCTGCACAAGATCGGGCTGCACATCCAGGAAGCGGTGGAGATCTTCTTCGACGACGTGCGGGTGCCGGCGGAGAACCTGCTCGGCGAGGAGGGGCAGGGGTTCACCTACCTGACCTCGCACCTCGTCCAGGAGCGGCTCTCGATCGCGATCAACGCACAGGGCGCGGCAGCGTCGATCGTTGAGCAGACCGTCGAGTACGTCAACGGCCGCAAGCTCTTCGGCAAGACCCTCAACACCTTCCAGAACACCAAGTTCGTGCTCGCCGGGTGCGCGACGGAGGTCGACGCGGGGCAGGCGCTGCTGGACCAGGTCCTGCTCGCGCATGTGGCTGGCGAGGCGACACCGGCGGACGCGGCGAAGGTCAAGCTCTACTGCACGGAGATGCAGGGCCGCGTGATCGACGCCTGTCTGCAGTTGTTCGGCGGCTACGGCTACATCAACGAGTACCCGGTGGCGCGGGCGTGGGCCGATGCGCGCGTCGGTCGGATCTACGGCGGTTCCAGCGAGGTGATGAAGACGATCATCGCGAAGTCGCTCGGGCTGTGACGTCTCCTGATGTGACCGCGACGCTCCCGGAGGTGAGCTGACGTGCCCGTTCGCCATGATCATTGGATCGACGGCAAGGCCGTGGTGCCGACCG
The DNA here is from genome assembly GCF_000177675.1 of Parafrankia sp. EUN1f. Classification (GTDB taxonomy): domain Bacteria; phylum Actinomycetota; class Actinomycetes; order Frankiales; family Frankiaceae; genus Parafrankia. Next base: position 31,075 of record NZ_ADGX01000038.1, on the reverse strand, counting down.
GCGGGGGCTACCTGCCCACGCTGGAGCCGGCGACCCGCGAGCCCGGCGACGAGATCGCCGCGGGTTCCGCCGCGGACGTCGAGCATGCCGTCACGGCGGCAGCGGCGGCGCAGCCGGACTGGGCCCGCCGCTCCGGAGCGGACCGCGGCGAGATCCTGCTGTGTGTCGCCGACGCCATGGACGCGCACGCGCCCGAGCTGACGGAGCTGGAGTGGGCCGCCACCGGCAAGGTTCCGCGCCAGCTCAAGGCCGAGATCGAGATGTCGGCCGCCTATTTCCGGTACTACGCGGGGGTGTTGCGGGCCCACCACGGCCGCGTGATCGACCAGGGCGGCGCGAGCCACACCTACACCCGGCTCGAACCGTACGGAATCATCGCGGTGATCACCCCGTGGAACCTGCCGTTGAACCAGGCCTGCCGGGCGCTGGCCCCGGCGCTGGCGGCGGGCAACGCGGTGGTCGCCAAGCCCTCGGAGCTGACCTCGGCCTCCACGGTGTGCCTGGCCAGGCTCGCCAGCGAGGCCGGTCTGCCCGACGGAGTCCTGAACGTGGTGACCGGGACGGGCCCGGAGGTCGGCACGCCGCTGGCGACCGATCCGCGGGTCGGGCGGATCACCTTCACCGGATCGGTGCCCACCGGCCGGTATCTGGCACGGATCGCCGCCGACCGGCTGGTTCCGGTCACCCTTGAGCTCGGCGGCAAGTCCCCGTTGTTGGTGTTCGCCGACGCCGATCTGGAGCGGGCCGCCGCCGCCGCGGTGGCGTCGGCCGCGACCAACGCGGGGCAGGTCTGTTCGGCGACCACCCGCCTGCTCGTCGAGGCGTCCGTGCACGACGCGTTCGTGGAGCGGGTGGTCGCCGGCGTGGAGCGCCTCACCCCCGGCGTCGACTTCGGCCCGATCATCACCGAGGCGCAGTACACGAAGGTCCTGGACTTCTTCGCGGCGACGAGGGCGTCCGGGCTGGAGCCGGTGACCGGCGGCGGACCCTACCTGGACGGGCCGGGAGCCCGGGGTTTCTACCTGCGTCCCACGGTCTACGCCGGGGTGGCGCCGGACCTGCCGGTCGCCCGGGAGGAGATCTTCGGCCCGGTGCTGGTCACGATGCCGTTCGACGACGAGGCCGAGGCGCTCACGCTCGCGAACGACTCCGAGTACGGCCTCGTCGGCAGTGTGTGGAGCGGCGACGTCGCGCGCGGGCTGCGCCTCGCCGAGCGCATCGACGCCGGGCAGGTCGCGGTGAACGGCGGGCCGATGACCATCGAGACACCGTTCGGGGGCTACAAGGCCAGCGGGTACGGGCGGGAGAAGGGGCTGGAGGCCCTGGCCGAGTACGCCCGGGTGAAGACCGTCAGCCTGTCCCTCTACTGAGAGCACCTGTTGAGAGCACGTCCTGACAGCACTACCGGCACCAGGGAAGGATCTGAATCGATCATGGAACAGAGCGAGCAGCTTCGTGCCGCCTACGCCATGCGCCGGGCCATGCTGGGCGACGCCTACGTGGACAGCGCCACCGGTGACACCGACGAGATCAGCCAGCAGTTCCAGGACCACATCACCGCACAGGCGTGGGGGGTGTGGACCCGGGAGGGGGTGTTGTCCACCCGGGATCGCAGCCTGCTGGTGATGGCGATGACCGCGGCGCTGGGCCGGATGGAGGAGTTCCGCCTGCACGCGAGCTCGTCGAGCCGCACCGGCGTGAGCGACGCGGAGATCGACGAGCTGCTGTTCCAGGTCGCGGCCTACTGCGGCGCGCCGGCCGCGATCTCGGCCCGCCGCGCGGTCAAGGCCCTGCGGGCAGAACGCGCCGGGCAGTGACCGGGCCGAGCGTCGGGTTCGTCGGACTCGGGAACATGGGCGGCGCGCTCGCCGCGAACGTGGCGGCGACCGGTGTCGACCTGGTGGTGCACGACGCCGCCGGCCCTGCCCGCGCACCGGAAGGCACCACCTTCGTCGAGGACGTCGCCGCCGTGGCCCGGGCCGCCGAGGTCGTCGTGCTGAGCCTGCCCGACGGCACCGTCTCCGAGAAGGTCACCGCCCAGCTCGCCGACGCCGCCGACCGGCGGGTCACGCTGGTCATCGACACGTCGACGATCGGGGTGAGCGCCGCCGGGCGCATCACCGAGCTGCTCGCCGCCCGCGGCATCGGCCATGTCGACGCGCCGGTGTCCGGCGGAGTGGCCGGCGCCCGGGCGCGGACACTGACGGTGATGTACGCCGGCACGGACGAGGCGTGTGCCCGGGCGGAACCGGTCCTGGCCGCGCTCACCGACCGCCGGCGCAGGGTCGGCGACCGCCCCGGTCTCGCCCAGGCCCTCAAACTGGCGAACAACTTCCTCGCCGCCGTGGCGCTCGCCGCCACCAGCGAGGCGGTGGCGTTCGGGACCGCCGCCGGCCTGGATATGGCCACGATGCTGGACGTGCTCAATTCCGCGAGCGGGCAGAACAACGCGACCGCGGAGAAGTTCCCGCGCCAGGTCCTCACCGAGAACTACGCCGCCGGATTCACGAACACGCTGATGGCGAAGGACCTGCGCCTGTATCTCGGCGAGGTCCGCGAGTTGGACGGTCCGCTGTCGATGGGCACGGTCACCTCGTCGTTGTGGGAGGCATTCGCCGACGCGGAGCCGGGCGTCGACTTCACCCGCATCTATCCGTTCGTTCGGGGCGACTGAGCCATCACTGAAAGAGGCTGTTCCGGGGCCGTCCGAGAAAGCAGGTCGGACCACCCCGGCAGCCTCGCCGGGCACGGAGTCCACTCCGCGGTACACGGGCCGAGCCCGATATGGCATCCTCCTCTCCACAAGAGGGAGGATTCTTCTCGACTGGAGAGAACTTCCGGCCGACCGGCGCCGGGGCGCAGCCGCGGGCCGGCGTCCGCCTGGGAGCCACGACCCACCCATGGTGACGCCACACGACCGTCCAACTCCAAGCAGTGAGACACCGCGCCACCACGGGGCTTGGCGTTGACTCTGACACCCCTCGCATGGAAACCTAATTATCGACCGCGAGAACGGAGTTCTCACCACGACGAGGGGAGGCCGGACGACGATGGGTGTGTCGTTCTGCTCAGCCTCGTCGTCGGCTGACCCGTGGACCACGTCGACGGCCGCCAGGAGACGGGATCCGTCCTGCGCCATCGGGGCCGCTCACCTGCTCGCCACGGCCCGCAGCACTGTCGGCATAGAGCTCGAACACGAGAGGTAGACCTGTGCCCCACTACAAGAAGCCCGACGCGGGCAGCTGGACCCAGCACTATCCCGAGCTCGGCACCGCGCCCGTCGACTACACCGACTCGATCGACCCCGCGTACTACGAGAAGGAGCGCGAGGCGGTCTTCAAGCGCAGCTGGCTGCACGTCGGCCGGGTCGAGCGCCTCCCCCGCACCGGCAGCTACTTCACCAAGGAACTGCCGGTCCTCAACACCTCGCTGATCATCGTCAACAGCGGTGACGGCAAGATCCGCGCGTTCCACAACGTGTGCCGCCACCGCGGCAACAAGCTGGTCTGGAACGACTTCCCGGGCGAGGAGACCGAGGGCAGCTGCCGGCAGTTCATCTGCAAGTACCACGCCTGGCGCTACGACCTCACCGGCAAGCTCACCTTCGTCCAGCAGGAGGGTGAGTTCTTCGACCTCGACAAGGCCGACTACGGCCTCAAGGAGGTCCCCTGCGACGTGTGGGAGGGGTTCATCTTCATCAACCTCAACCCGCAGCAGACGCTTGCCGAGTACCTGGGCGACTTCGCCAAGGGCCTGGAGGGCTACCCGTTCGGCGAGATGACCGAGGTCTACTCGTACAAGGCCGAGATCGGCGCCAACTGGAAGCTGTTCATCGACGCCTTCGCCGAGTTCTACCACGCGCCGATCCTGCACCAGAAGCAGGCGGTCAAGGCCGAGGCCGAGAAGCTCATCGGCTTCGGCTTCGAGGCGCTGCACTACGAGCTCAAGAGCCCGCACTCGATGGTCTCCTCGTGGGGCGGCATGTCCCCGCCCAAGGACCTGAACATGGTCAAGCCGATCGAGCGGGTGCTGCGCAGCGGCCTGTTCGGCCCGTGGGACCGCCCCGCCATCGACGGGCTCGACCCGCTGCCGGCCGCCCTCAACCCGGCCGGGCACCGCGCCTGGGGCCAGGACTCGTTCGAGTTCTTCCCCAACATGACGCTGCTGATCTGGGCGCCGGGCTGGTACCTGACCTACCTGTACTGGCCGACCGCGGTCGACAAGCACATCTTCGAGGCGAACCTCTACTTCGTCCCGCCGAAGAACGCCCGGGAGCGCCTCGCGCAGGAGCTGGCCGCGGTGACGTTCAAGGAGTACGCGCTCCAGGACGCCAACACCCTCGAGGCCACGCAGACCATGCTGGCCACCCGTACCGTCAGTGAGTTCCCGCTGTGCGACCAGGAGATTCTCCTCCGGGCCCTGCACAAGGAAGTCGGCGACCGTGTGAAGGAGTACAGCGATGCCTCTGCCGTCTGAGTTCTCGGCCCTGGAGCCGTACCTGGCCTGGGATCTGGCGACCGAGCCGGAGCGCTACGCCAAGCGGCTCGCCTCCACGATGGACGAGATGCAGGAGTTCTACGACGCGGCCTTCCCGCTTCTCGAGGACGCGATCACCTTCTGCGACAAGTTCCCCCTCGACGACCTGTCCGAGGAGGCCCGCACCGTGATGCACCTGATGCAGTCCCTGGTCATGGTGTCGTTCCCGGTCGAGGTGTGGAAGCAGCCGCGGGTGCCCGACAGCGGTGCCGCCTACCTGGATGTGATCGTCGAACCCGTCGTCTGACGGGAACGGCGTTCGCGGGTGCTGCTCCACGGGTACCCGGAACCAGGCACCGGGTCTGTCGGCCCCCGGCGAGGTCGACAGACCCGGTATCCATGGAACGTGTGCGGTAGAACATATGCGGTAGAACGCGTGCGGTAGAACGCGATGTTCGCGATGAAGGGTGGCAAGGGCTTTGTCCACTGACGATGTCGTCGAGATCCAGCAGCTGCTCGCCAAGTACGCGGTGACCATCACCAAGGGCGACATCGACGGGCTGCTTTCGGTCTTCACTCCGGACGGCACCTACAGCGCCTTCGGTGACGTTTTCACCCTCGACCTGTTTCCCAAGATGGTCGCGGCCGCACCCAAGGGGCTGTTCCTGACCGGGACCGCGCTGGTCGACCTCGACGGTGACAGCGGCACCGGCACCCAGCCGCTCTGCTTCATCGAACACTCCAAGCACGACATGCGGATCGGCTACTACTCGGACACCTACCAGCGCACGGCGGACGGCTGGCGCCTGCGCACCCGGAAGATGACCTTCATCCGCCGCAGCGGTGACCACGACTCGGGACGTCCACACGCGTACGAGCCGACCCCGTGACCAGCCCCGTGACCGAGCCCGCGACGATCGGAGAGTTCCGGGCGGCCGTCCGGGAGTGGTTCACGCACAACGACCTCTCCGCCGGCCCCGACCACTCCCTCGACGGTCAGGTCGCGCAGCTGGCCCGGGTGCGCCGCGCCCTGTACGACGCCGGCTGGATGCGGTACGGCTGGCCGGCCGAGGTGGGGGGCCTGGGCGGGCCCGCGGCGCTGCGCGCGGTACTCGGTGAGGAGGTCGCCAGCCGCGACCTGGCGGAGCCGGGGATCTACTCGATGATCGAGGTCCTCGCCCCCACCATGATCTCCTACGCGCCGCCGGCGCTGGCCGCCGAGATGGTGCCGCTGCTGCTGTCCGGCGCCGAGCAGTGGTGCCAGGGCTTCTCCGAGCCCGGATCGGGCAGTGACCTGGCCTCGCTGTCGACCCGCGCCGAGCCCCACGGCGACGACTGGGTGGTCAACGGGCAGAAGGTGTGGACGAGCCTGGCGCAGTACTCCCAGCGCTGTGTGCTCCTCACCCGCACCGCGCCGGGCCACGGCGGGATCACCGCGTTCTTCGTCGACATGGACACGCCGGGGATCACGGTCCGTCCGCTGCGCACCATGCACGGCATCGACGAGTTCGCCGAGGTGTTCTTCGACGACGTCGTCGTACCGGGCGATCGGATGCTCGGCCGGCCGGGTGACGGCTGGCAGCTCGCGATGGACCTGCTCCCCCACGAGCGGTCCACCTGCTTCTGGCATCGGGTCGCGTTCCTCTACGAGCGGCTGGAGCGGCTCGTCGGCGAGACCGCGACCACGACCGCGACCACAGGCGCGGCCGGGGCCGATGACGCTGATCTGGGCGCGGCGTACCTGGCGTTGCACACGATCCGCTGCCGTTCCCACGCGACCCAGCGCCGCCTCGCCGACGGCGCCCGCCTGGGCCCGGAGACGTCCATCGACAAGGTGCTGCTCGCCACCGCCGAACAGCGCCTGTTCGACACCGCCCGCGACCTGCTTCCCGGCGCCGTCGAGCTCACGGACCCCCGCTGGCGCTCCGAGTACCTCTACTCCCGTGCCGCGACCATCTACGGCGGCACCGCCGAGATCCAGCGGAACATCATCGCCCGCCGGCTGCTCGACCTCGGCAAGGAGTAAAGGGGTAACCGTGGACACCGCCGAACACGACCTGATCGTCGAGACCTTCCGCAAGGCCATGACCGGCAGCAGCGGGGCCGCCCTGGATGCCGCCCTGGACGAGCTCGGCTGGGCCGACCTGCTCGCCGAGGAGCCGGACACCGCCATCCCGGTGGTGTTCACCCTGCTGGGCGAGACCGGCAGCCACGCCTCCGTCCTCAACGACGTCGTGGCCCAGGCCGGCGGTGAGCCGCTCGGCACCACCGTGACGCTGCCGTTCACCGGCGGCCGCTGGGTCCGCTGGGAACGCGCCGACGCCCCCGCGGCGCAGCCGCCCTCCGAAGGCGCCGGCGATCTCCTCGACCCGACGCTGCCGCTGCGCCTGGCGGAGCCCGGTGACCCGGATCTCCACCTCGCCGCGGCCCGTCGCGCGCTCGGCTGGTGGCTGCTCGGCACCGGCCGCGCGATGCTCGCCCTCGCCCGCGAGCACGCGTTGGCCCGTACCCAGTTCGGTCGGCCCATCGCGTCGTTCCAGGCGGTCCGTCACCGGCTCGCCGAGACCCTCGTCGCGCTCGAGGGCGCCGAAGCCACCCTGAACGCCGCCACCGCGTCGCCGGAGCCGTTCACCTGCCTGCTCGCCAAGGCCGCGGCCGGCCGCGCCTCCCTGGACGCCGCCCGCCACTGCCAGCAGGTCCTCGCCGGCATCGGCTTCACCGCCGAGCACGACTTCCACCATCACCTGCGGCGCACCCTCACCCTCGACGGGCTGCTAGGCAGCGCTCGCGACCTCACCCGCCAGGCCGGCGCGCACATCCGCGAGCAGGGTCACGCCCCGCGCCTGATCAACCTCTGACCGCACCGTCGGCGCACCGCCGGCGGCGGTGCGCCGACGGTGCCGCGGACTCGGGTCAGCCAGTGGTGCCGTCGGCGCAGAGACGTTCACTGGCCACGTCGAAGGCGGTGCCGGCGGGGTTGACCTTCACGAAGGCGTAGCAGCTGAGCGGGTTCTTCGCGTTGGTGCCCAGGTTGATCGGTGCGAGCAGGCCGTCGGCGTCGTAGCTGCGTTGCTGGCGCAGGCCGGTCATGAACGAGTTCCGGGTCGGGCAGTCGCCGGCCACTTCAAGGCCGCGCAGGAACATGTCGGCGAACAGGTAGCCGTACATGGCGAACTCCTGCTCGGGCTGCGTGGTCTCGGGCGAGTACCTGACCATGGCGTCGCGGTAACGATCGAGGCCGGCACCACCGGCCTCGAAGGGCCGGAAGTACACGGGAATGGAGACCCCGGCGAGCCCACGCCCCAGCGACGACAGTGTGGAACGGGCGTAGCCGCTGAGCGAGACGCTCGCGGCGAGGTTGAGGTTCGCCTGACGGGCGGCGCCGATCACGGCGGCCATGTCCTCGGCGGAGGTGAAACCCAGCAGGGAGTCGGCGCCGGCCGCGGCCAGCTGTTGGGCGGCCCGCAGCGGGCTCGTGCTGGCGCTGGCGAAGGACACGACGTCCGTACTGTCGAGGCCGATCTGCCGGAACGCGTCCCGGTAGAGGTTGGTGGTCGACAGGACGGAGTCCTGCGAGCCGGTGACCAGGATGCCGACCTTCTTGCCACCCGCGGCCTGGATGTAGCGGCCCACGGTCTGTGGGGAGGTCTGGTAGGCGTAGGCGAACAGGTTCTGGTACCGGGCCCAGCTTTCCACCGCGAGACCGACGACGGGGACGCCCTGTTTCTCTGTGTCGTCCAGCGAGCCGCCGAGCGCGATGCTGACGGACAGGATCCCGAACACGGAGTCTCCGTCGACGAGGTCCCTGACGACCTGGGCGTTGTCGCTCTGGGAGGCCTTGTCGTCCTGCCAGTCGTAGACGACCTTGCGCCCGTGCACGCCGCCCTCGGCGTTGGCGAGGCCGAGACGGGCGTCCACCCCGGCGCGCGCGGAGGAGAACGCGAGGGAACCGGTGCCGGTGTCGGAGACCACGAGGCCGATCCGGACCTGGTCGGCCGTGACGCCGGGGCTGTCACAGGCAGCGGCGGTGGCCTCCGGTGCTCCCGACTGCGCGGCACAGCCCGACACGCCCGCGAGCAGAACCGCCACCGCCGCGCATAACAGGCACCGTAAACCACCCGTGCGCATTTTTCCCCCAGGCTGGACGAGCGAGAGGGGGCGCCCGGCGATGCCACAAAGCACGGCTCCGACACTCCCCACATACGCGGATCTTCATACTCACATGACGGAGCATGATGTTAGCCACATTATGGGGCAGTCGCACAAGGTCGTTTGTATTAAGTCGACCGCATTCCTGACCGCGCACCTGTCCGTACACGATCTTCCGAACCCGGTGGTCCCTGTGGAAGCCTCCCGTAGAGGTCCGCCGCGCAGAGGTCCGCCGCGCAGAGGTCCGCCGCGCGGAAGTCCCCCGGCGGAGTCATCCCGGGCGCCCGCCGCGGGCCCGGCGTCAGACCACTCGATCCCGGCGCAGCGCGGTGATCTCCTCCGGGGCGTACCCGAGCTCGGCCAGGACGGAGTCGGTGTGCGCACCGAGCGCCGGCACGGCGCCCATCGGCGGGGCCCACTCGGCCGCGATCGGGGGTGGCAGCAGCGCGCGGGTGGGGCCGGTGGGGGTGTCGATCTCGTGCCAGCGGTCCCGCGCGGCCAGGTGTGGGTGGTCGAGGACGTCCTGCACCCCGTTGAGCCGGGCGTTGCCGAGCTCCGCGTCGTCCAGGATCTGCTGCGCGCGGTCCAGGGTGACGCCCTTCGCCCACGCCGCGATCACCTCGTCCAGCTGGGCCCGCTCCCGGACCCGGTCGGCGTTGCCGGCGAAGGCCGGGTCGTCGGCCAGGTCGGGGCGGTCGAGGACCTGGCGGGCCAGCCGCTGCCACTCGCGGTCATTCGTCGTTCCCAGCACGACGGTCTGGCCGTCCGCCGTCAGGTAGGCGCCGTAGGGCGCGACCGCGGGCGAGCCGACCCCGGCCGGCTCCTGCTCCACGCCGGTCCCCTGGGTGTAGTTGAGCGGGTACCCCATCCACTCGGCGACGACGTCGAACAGGCTGACGGCGATCGCGGAGCCCCGCCCGGTCGCCGACCGGGCGTGCAGGGCCGCCAGCACGGAGCTCAGCGCGTACATGCCGGTGGCGAGATCGACCAGCGGGATGCCCGCCTTGGCCGGTCGGCCCGGCTCACCGGTCACCGCGCAGGAGCCACCCTCGGACTGGACCAGCAGGTCGTAGGCCCGCTTGTGGGACAGCGGGCCGCCCTCGCCGTAGCCGGAGATGTCGACCGCGATCAGCCGCGGGTGACGGGCGCACGCCTGCTCGGCGGCGACGCCCCGGCGGCTCGCCGCACCCGGGCCGAGGTTCTGGATGAGGATGTCGGCGCGGCTCAGCAGCCGTTCCAGCACCTCGGCTCCGCGTGGGTCCGTCCAGTTGAGGGTCACCGACTCCTTGCCCCGGTTGCACCACACGAAGTGCGCCGCCATGCCGTTGAGCGCGCCGTCGTAGTGGCGCGCGAAGTCGCCGCCGCGCGGGTTCTCGACCTTCACCACCCGCGCCCCCATGTCGGCCAGGTGCCGGGTGGCGATCGGGGCCGCGACGGCCTGCTCCAGGCCGACGACGACGAGCCCTTCGAGCGGGCGCCGGCCGCCTGTCGCGGGCCCGGGCAGCTCCCGCTCGTCCGTTGCGGTCATGGCGCCTCCTCCAACTCGGCCGACGCCGTCGGATGACGCGTCGCACTGGTGCGGTGCGGGATGGAGCAGGGCGCGGGATCGAGCCGGACGGACCGGGCACGACCCCAGGCCCGGGCAGGGCCCTAGTTCGCCTGCTTGATCGCGGACTTCATCTGGTCGAGGTTGACCAGGACCGGCCAGCCGCTGACGCTCAGCGCGTTGCCGTGCCCGGTCTGGTGGATGTCGAACACGGACTGGATCGCCGCGTAGAAGCCCTGCACGTCGAGGGTCTGGTTGACCGCCCGCTTGGCCTGGCGCAGCCCGAAGCTCGGCATCGTGGCGATGTGCGCGGCGAGCGCCCGGGTCTGCGCGTCGAGCTCCTCGCGGGGCACCACCTTGTTCACCATGCCGATCTGCTCCGCCTCGGTGGCGGTGACCGCGCGGCCGGTGAACAGGATCTCCTTGGCCTTGCGGGGCCCCAGCTCCCAGGTGTGCCCGTGGTACTCGACGCCGCCGATGCCCATGGCCACCACCGGGTCCGAGAACAGCGCGTCCTCGGCGGCCACGATCAGGTCACAGGGCCAGGCCAGCAGCAGCCCGCCGGCGATGCACCGACCCTGCACCGCGGCGATCGACGGCTTCGGGACGTTGCGCCACCGCAGCGAGAACTCCAGGTACCGCCGCGCCTCGACCTGGTAGATCCACTCCAGGGTGATCTTCTCCGGGCCGGGAGAGCTGGACTTCAGGTCGTGCCCCGCGGAGAAGTGCTTGCCTTCTCCCCGCAGCACGATGACCGCGACGTCGTTGTCCGACGCGGCCTTCGTCCAGGCCGCGTCGAGCTCCTCCAGGAGCTCCATGTTCTGTGCGTTCGCGGCGTCGGGCCGGTTGAGGCTGATCGTCGCGATCCGGTCGGCGACTTCGTAGTTGATGTACACACCAGGCTCCTCAGTTCCGGGGCAGCCCGAGCACGCAGTACCGGCAGCGCCCGAACCATCAAGACGACTTCGAGGTTCAGGTGAGCGTACGGCCCGCCCGAACCCGGATGTACCAGGTGCGGCCAGCCTCGCCGCCTTCGTCACCCACTTCGTCACCTGCTCCGACGTCCGCTGGACCGCCTCGGATCTCCCAACATCCCAGAGTCGGGTCGCAGGTTCCACCCAACGCCGACCCGCTGGTAGCCAGCCCGGCCATCCCGGTGCGAGAATAACATTCTCGACATCCGAAACCAGGGTCTCCCACCTCTGTGGTGCGGCTACCAGCCGCGGTTGGCCGAATGTTGTAGCGCCAGTGCAGTACGTTCTGATACATGGCCCAGAAGACGGAGCTGCCCGTGAGCACGACGAAGGAAGAGCCTGCCTGGAAGCAGCGTGCCGTCGAGCGCTCGACCCGGGCCGCCAAGATCCGGGCCGAGCAGCGGGTGGTCCAGTTCCTGGACGCCGCCCAGGCGATCATCGCCGAGAAGGGCTCCCTCGACCTCACCGTCCAGGAGGTCGTCGACCGGTCCCGCCAGTCGCTGCGCAGCTTCTACCAGCACTTCAGCGGCAAGCACGAACTGCTGCTCGCCCTGTTCGAGAACGCGCTGAACGAGTCGGCCGAGGAGATCCGCGCCGCCACCGAGGCCGAGCACGACCCCGTCAACCAACTGCGGATCGCCGTCCACCTGCTGTTCGAGCAGAGTCATACCGACCAGGCCCGGCAGCGCCGGCCGCTGTTCACGGACTTCGCGCCCCAGCTGCTGGTGTCGCATCCGGCCGAGGTACGGGTGGCGCACGCACCGCTGCTCACCCTCATCACCGAGATGATGACCCGGGCGGCGGAAGCCGGTCAGCTGCGTACCGGCCTGCGGCCCCGCCGGGCGGCCGCGATGGTGATGCAGACCGCCATGTTCCTCTCCCAGTCCAACGGCGTCGCCGCGAGTGAGAACGCTCATCCCATCACCGTCGACGAGGCCTGGGAGTTCTGCTTTTCCGGCTTCGCCGGTCCGGGCGCGGTGACGGGCTCGGCTACGAGCCAGGCCTGAGCACACCCGCGGCGCGCGCATCCGCCGCGCGTGCATCCGCGGCGCGCACATCCTCGGTGCCGCCCAGCAGCAGCTCGGCGGCCGTGTAGGGGTCGCGCCGACCCTGCGCGACCTCGGCGGCCAGGGCCGCCAGGTCGGGATGCTCACGCAGGCGGCTCTGCGCCAGGGACAGGATCTGGGCGTGCGCCCGGGCCGTCCGGCGGGCCACCGTGTCCGCCCGGTGGTGGGCGTCGATCGCGTCGAGGAGGGCGGGCAGCCCCTCTCCCCGCGAGGCGACCAGCGTCAGCACCGGCACGTCCGTCTCCTGACGCAGCTCGCGCACGGTCTGCTCGGCGCCGTCGCGGTCCGCCTTGTTGACCACGAGCAGGTCGGCGACCTCCAGCAGGCCGGCCTTGGCGGCCTGGACGGCGTCCCCCGCGCCCGGTGTCAGCACGACGAGGGTCGGGTCCGCGACCGCGGCGATCTCGATCTCGGACTGCCCTACGCCCACGGTCTCCAGCAACACCAGGTCATAGCCGAGCGCGGCGAGCACCCGGACCGCGGCCGGCACGGCCGCGGACAGCCCGCCCAGGTGGCCCCGGGCCGCCAGCGAACGGATCAGCACCCCCGGGTCGGTCGTGTGCGCCGCCATCCGGATGCGGTCACCCAGCAGCGCGCCGCCGCTGTACGGCGAGGACGGGTCGACCGCGAGCACCGCCACCCTCAGCCCGCGTTCCCGGTAGGCGCCGACCAGCGCACCGATGGTGGTCGACTTGCCGGCACCGGGCGGACCGGTCACTCCCAGCACCCGGACCGGGGCCGGTTCGAGCACCGCCAGCAGCTCGCCGCGGCCGGCACCCTCGGCCATGCTGAGCAACCGCCCGACAGCGCGCAGTGAACCAGCGCGCGCGGCGGCGACATTCTCCAGAATGTTCATCGGGGACCGCCGGGGGATCCATCGGCCCGCCGCCTGGCAGACGTGCCGTGGCCGGTTGTTCCGGCACCCCGGGTCTGATCGCCAGCCCGCGTGAACCGGGGCCGGCAGGCGGCGGAAGACGCGATATTTCTGATCGGGATCGCATTCATGAGAATGTTAGTCTTCCAGAGCGAGAGCTTGACTAGCAAGAGAGGGAAACCTTAATGGAGATCAGCGGAAACTCCGCGCTCGTCGTCGGTGGGACCGGCGGCCTGGGCGAGGCCACCGTCCGCCGCCTGCACGCCGCGGGCGCGAAGGTCGTGGTGGCCGACGTCGCGGACGAGAAGGGCAAGGCCCTCGAGTCCGAGCTGGGCATTCGCTACGTCCGCACCGACGCCACCTCCGAGGAGGACATCCTCGCCGCGATCGCCGAGGCCAAGGCCCTCGGCCCGCTGCGGATCTCGGTCGACACCCACGGCGGCCCCGCCGGCGGTGGGCGCCTCGTCGGCAAGGACGGCTCGCCGCACAGCCTGGACGCCTTCACGACGACCATCACGTACTACCTCACCTCGGTGTTCAACGTGACCCGGCTGGTGGCCGCGGCCATCGCCCAGGAGGAGCCGCTGGAAGGCGGAGCCCGGGGCGCCATCGTCAACACCGCCTCGATCGCCGGCTTCGAGGGCCAGATCGGCCAGATCGCGTACGCCGCCGCCAAGGGTGGCGTCATCTCCATGACGCTGGTCGCCGCGCGTGACCTGTCGCCGCTGGGTATCCGGGTGAACGCGATCGCGCCGGGCACGATCAACACCCCGGCCTACGGCAAGGCCGCCGACAAGCTGGAGGCCTACTGGGGCCCGCAGGTCCCGTTCCCGAAGCGGATGGGCCAGTCGGTCGAGTACGGCTCGCTCGCCGAGCAGCTCATCACCAACGACTACCTCAACGGCGAGGTCATCCGCCTCGACGGCGCGCTGCGCTTCCCGCCCAAGTAGTTAGGCACCCGGCCGAGGCCGGTCATCCCACCCCGCGGTTGCCGCCGCATCGGGATGACCGGCTCGCCGGTTCCGCGCCCAGTCCAGCCCCGGCCGGGCCCAGGCCTCGCCCAGGCCCGTGCTCAGACCTCGAGGCCGATGATCCGGCCCGCGATGATGTTCTTCTGGATCTGCGACGTGCCGCCCATGACGCTCTGCGCGCGGCTGTACAGATAGGTGCCCAGCAGCTCGGGGTCACGGGTGCCACCCGAGGCGAGGCAGGCGTGCCCGACCGACTGCTCGACCCAGGTCATCAGCAGCTTGTCCAGGGATCCGTCCGGGCCGTGGCTGACCTCGTCGAGCTGCTCGGACAGCCGCCGGCGCACGTGCAGCCGCAGCATCTCGGTCTGGACCGCGGCCCAGCGCAGCTCGTCCGACGGCGGCCCGTCGACGGTCGCCGCCAGGTTGCGGACGGTCTTGCCGTACCGCGCGGTGAAGCCGAGCGTCGAGGGCTCCCGCTCGTGCCCGACGACGGTCATCGCCAGCTTCCAGCCCTCGCCGGGCGCGCCGACCATCTGGTCGACCGGCACCGTCGCCCCGTCGAACAGGACCTGGCCGAACTCCTTGGTCACCCCGTTCATCATCGGCAGCGGGCGCTGCTCGATGCCGGGCTGGTGCATCGACACGATGAACCCGGAGATGCCCTTGTGCCGCGGCGCGGCCGGGTCGGTGCGGGCCAGCACCAGGCACCAGTCGGCCTCGTCGGAGTAGCTCGTCCAGATCTTGTGGCCGTGCAGGACGTAGTGGTCGCCCTCCAGGGTGGCCGTGGTGGTCAGCGAGGCCAGGTCGGAGCCCGCGCCGGGCTCGCTGAAGCCCTGGCACCAGCGCTCGGTTCCGTTGATCATCCCGGGCAGGAACCGCTGGCGCAGCGCCTCGCTGCCGTGCCGGCCCAGGCCGATCACCAGGTAGCCCAGGCTCGGCCGGGCCGGGGCGCCGGCGCGGGCCAGCTCCTCGTCGACGATCACGTCGTAGACGGCCGGCAGCTCCTGCCCCCCGTACGCCTTCGGCCAGGTGCTCCCGAAGAACCCGGCGGCGTGCAGGGCCTGATGCCACTCCCCCGCCTTCGCCCAGTACTCGTCGCCCGAGGTGGGGAACTTCTTCGCGTTTTCGGCCAGCCACGCCTGCAGCCGCGCGCGGAACGCGGCCTCCTCCGGCGAATCACGAAAGTCCAAGGTCGATCTCCTCCAGAGAAACCGGGAACAGCGCGCCGGATGTCAGCACGCGCCGCAGGAAGACGTGGGCCAGGCACTCCCAGGTGTTGCCGATACCGCCGTGGACCTGCACGGACGTCTCGCAGATGGTCTGCGCCGCGCGGGCGGTGTAGACCTTGGCGACCTGCCCGGCGCGAACCGCCTCGGCGGGCTCCAGCTCGTCGACGGCCCACGCCGCGTAGCGCAGCACGCTCACCGAGCCCTCGATCAGCGCGAGGCTTTCGGCGAGCAGGTGGGCGATGGCCTGGAACGAGCCGATGGTGCGGCCGTACTGCGAGCGCACCTTGGCGTACTCGCACGCCAGCGCGTACGCGCCGCGGGCCGCGCCCAGGATGTCGGCGGTCGTCACGGTGAGCGCCAGCGCCTGCCAGCGCAGCGCGTCATCCGCGGAGAGCTCGCCGACCGGCTCGAAGGGCCCGCTCGCCGCGGCGGTGGTCCGGGTCAGGTCGATCCCGAACACGGGCTCGCCGACACCGACTGTGCCGACCGTGCCGCCGGCACCGCCGGCGCCGGCGCCGGCCGCGCGCAGGCCGAGCGCGCCACGCAGACCGCGGGCGTCGACGGCCTCGTCGCCGACGGCGAGCGCCACCGGCTCGGCCGGCTCGGCCTCGTTCCCGAGCCGCGCGCGCAGGTCGTCGGTGAGCAGCGGCCCGAGCAGCGGGACGTCGACCAGCCCGCGGGCGAACTCCTCGACGACGAGTGCGACCTCCACCCCGGAGGCGCCGTCGGAGCGCAGCGACCGCCAGCCGGTGGCCGCGACCGCCTTCTCCAGCCGCTCGACGCGCTCGGTGTCGTCGAGATCCAGCACGGATCCGGGGCCGAGGTCGTCGGCCAGCCGCGCGGCCGCGTCCCGCAGGTCGCGTTGCTCAGTGGTCAGACGTACGTCCATAGCGCTCCTTGAGAACTCGCCGCAGTACCTTGCCGGACGGCAGGCGGGGAATGTCGTCGACGAACACGACGGTGCGTGGCCGCTTGTAGGAGGCGAGCCGCTCGCCCACCCAGGCGACGAGCGCTTCGGCGTCCACCGGGGCGCTCGTCGCCCCGGCCGCGACTGTCACGGCTGCTACCAGGGCCTCGCCGTCCGCGGGGTCGGGGATGCCGAACACCGCGCAGTCGGCCACCGCCGGGTGGCCGTGCAGGACGCCCTCGACCTCGGCTGGGGCGACCTGGAACCCGCGGACCTTGACCATCTCCCGGACCCGGTCGGTCAGCCGCAGCCAGCCGTCGGCGTCCAGGTCACCCACATCGCCGGTGCGGTACCAGCCGTCGGCGAAGGCGTCCGCGGTGGCCTCGGCGGGCAGGTAGCCGGCCATCAGCGAGTCGGAGCGGGCCTGGATCTCGCCGGTCTCGCCGGGGCCGAGCACGGCGCCGGTCTCCAGGCAGACCACACGCAGGGTCACCCCGGGGGCGGCCTTCCCGACGCTGTCGAGCCGGGCGCCGGTCAGCGGGTTGCAGGCGATGACGGGCAGCTCACTGGCCCCGTAGGCGGGCACCCAGCCGACGCCGCTGCGGCGGGTGACCGTCTCGGCGACACTGGCGGTGACCGGGGTGGCGCCCCACATGATGTAGCGCAGCGACGACAGGTCGTAGGACTCCAGCGCCGGGTGCGAGGCCATCGCCAGCGCGATCGGCGCGACCGCCATCTCCACGGTGATCCGGTCGCGCTCGATCGAGCGCAGCACCAGGTCCAGGTCGAAGCGGCGGTGCAGCCGTAACCAGGCGCCCGTCTCCAGCGCGGTGACGATGTTGAGGATGCCCAGGATGTGCGACGGCGGGGTGGTCACCTGGATACGGTCGGCGCCGGTCAGGCCCAGCACGTCGCGCCACTGCCCGACGGCGGTGGCGAAGGATCTCGCCGTGTGCCGGACGGCCTTGGGCAGGCCGGTGGTGCCCGAGCTGAAGACCAGCAGCGCGTCCGCGTCCGGGTCGGTGGCCGGGAACGGCCCGCCGCCGGTGGGGATCGGCTCGTCCAGGTGCCACATCGGCAGCAGGTTCCCGAGCAGTTCCTGGTCGCCGACGGCCAGGCGCGCACCGGTGATGGCCAGCGCGTGCTCGATCTCGGCCTGCTTCCAGGAGGGGCTCAGCGCTACGATGGCGGCTCCCAGACGCCAGGCCGCCCGGACGGCGAGCACGAACTCGGGTCGGTTCGAGGCCATGAGCGCCACCCGCTCACCGGCCCGGACCCCGTGCTTCGCCAGTGCTCCCGCCATCCCGTCGGTCAGCGCCTCGAGATGTGCCAGGCTGTACTGCCGTTCCTCGAAGACGAGCGCGGCTTGATCACTCATCGCCGCTCCTTTCGAACGGGTCATCACGCGGATCGAATCGAATGGTCACCACGCTGCCAGCAGCACGTCCGAGACGCCGGTGGAAGGCTCCCCTCCCACTCCCGGAAATTATATTCTCACCTCAGTAGAATCTTCATACCAGAAGGAGGCCGTAGATGCCGAGACCCCCTCTGTTCCAGAGGGCGACCGTCACCCGGATCATCCGCGAGACCGCCGACACCCGCACCTTCGTCCTCGCTCCGAGCAGCGGCCCGTTCACCTACCGTGCCGGCCAGTTCTGCACGTTCCGGGTCCAGATCGACGGCGAGGAGCTGCTGCGCTCCTATTCGATGTCCAGCGCACCCGAGACCGACACCGAGCTGATGACGACCATCAAGCGGGTTGCCGGCGGGCGCGTCTCCAACTGGCTCATCGACAATGTCGCCGCGGGTGACGAAGTCGAGATCACCCGGCCGTTCGGCGTGTTCTGCCTGCAGGACAACGACGCCCCGCTGCTGGGATTCTGCGGCGGCAGCGGCATCACGCCGGTCATCTCGCTGGCGAAAAGCGCTCTCGCCAGCACGAAGCGTGAGGTCCGGCTGCTGTGCGCCGACCGGGACGCGCCCTCGATGATTTTCGAGGCCGCCCTGGCCGATCTGGTCGCGCGGTATCCCGACCGGCTCACCGTGGTGCGTCACCTCGACAGCGACAGCGGCTATCTCGACGCCGCCGCCGTGCTGGCCTTCGTCGGCACCGACACCGACGCCGACGTCTACGTGTGCGGTCCCGAGCCGTTCATGGACCTCGTCGAGAACGCCTTTCCCGGCCCGGGCAAGGTCTTCACCGAGCGCTTCGGCGCCGCCGCGGTGATCGCCCCCGAGGACGACAGCGCCGACGGGGCCGACGGGGCGGCGAACGCCGAGCCGGAGGTCGAGGGCACCGTCACCATCATCCTGCGCAACAAGAAGATCTCGGTGCCCCGGCGGCCCGGTGAGACGTTCCTGGAGAGCGCCCGGCGCGGCGGGCTCGCCCCACCGTTCTCCTGCGAGTCCGGCACCTGCGCCACCTGCATCGCCAAGCTGGTGGAGGGCACGGCGACCATGCGCGTCAACGAGGCCCTCACCGAGGAGGAGATCGAGGAGGGCTACGTGCTCACCTGCCAGGGCGTCCCGGACTCGGCCTCGGCGGTCGTCCGGTACGAGTGACACCCCCTCCGACTGCCGGCTCGACTCAGTCAAGATTGATTAAAGTAGTCACATGTCGTCAGCGACCCGCCTCCTCGTCCTCGGCGCGATCCGGGTCATGCAGCCGGTGCACGGCTACCACGTGCGCCGCGAGCTGGTGACCTGGCGGCTGGAGGAGGTGGCCAACGTCCGCCCCGGCTCGGTCTACGGCGCGATCCGAACCCTGGAACGGGACGGGTGCATCGCGGTGCACGCGCGGGACAGCGAGAGCAACCGGCCGGAGCGGACGGCCTACGTCCTCACCCCGGAGGGTGAGAAGGAGTTCACCCTCCTGCTGCGGGAGGCCTGGTGGACGGTGCGCCGCCCGGCGGAACCGCTGATCCCCGCCCTGTGCCTGATGCTCTTCATGCCGCGCGACGAGCTGGTGCGGGCGCTGCAGTCGCGCGTCACCGCCCTGGAGTCGGAGCTGGCCGAGGCCGCGTTCACACGCGGTTCCATCGTCGACGGGGCCACCGGCGCCGACGGCGGCATCCCCGAGCACGTCCGCGAGATCTTCGACTTCACCTCCGGCCGGATCCGCGCCGAGATCACCTGGGCCCGCCAGTTCATCAACCGGATCCGCGCCGGCGCGTACCGCTTCGCCGGCGATCCCGCCCCCCCCGCGCCCGGGCCCGACTGCGGCACCGGCGCGGGCACGCTCCCCGGCACGGCCACACCCGGCAACGACGAGGCTCCATTTACTCAAGTTTGACTAGTCGTAGGCCCCTGTGTGATGCTGCGCCCGTGGCAGCGGATGATCTGATTCAGGCGCGGAGCCTCACCCGCACCTTCAAAACGAAGACCGGTCCCCTCGACGCGGTCCGCGGCATCGACCTCGACGTCCGCGCAGGCGAGATCGTCGGTCTGCTCGGTCCCAACGGCGCCGGCAAGACCACCACCCTGCGCATGCTCACCACGTTGCTTCTCCCGAGCTCGGGCACAGCGACGGTCGCCGGCCTGGATCTGGTCCGCCAGGCCCGGGAGGTGCGCCGGCGCATCGGCTACGTCGCGCAGGTGGGCGCGGCGCCCAGCGCGGGGCTGCGGGTCGGCGAGGAGCTCGTCACCCAGGCCCGGCTGCAGGGCATGTCCGCGGCGGACGCGCGGGCCCGTGTCGCGGAGCTCGCCCCGCGGCTCGACCTCGCCGGCCTGGAGTGCCGCGCGCTGCTGGAGCTGTCCGGTGGTCAGCGGCGCCGCTTCGACGTGGCTATCGGCCTGATGCACCGGCCGCGGCTGGTGTTCCTCGACGAGCCGACCGCGGGGCTCGACCCGCAGAGCCGCGCGAACCTGTGGACGCACATCCGCTCCCTGCGCGACGACGCGGGAGTGACGGTCGTGCTGACCACCCACTACCTCGACGAGGCGGACGCGCTCGCCGACCGCATCCTGGTCATGGACGGCGGCCTGATCGTCGCGAACGACACACCGGCCGCGCTGAAGTCCCGGGTCGCCGGTGACGTCGTCCGGCTCGGCCTGCCCGACCTGCAGGCCCGCGACCGCGCCGAGGCGGTGGTGAAGGAGGCGCATCCGATCCGCGACCTGGTCGCCACCGACACCGGGCTGCATGTGACGGTCGACGACGGCACGGTCGCCGTCGCGCCGATCCTGCGCGGTCTGGACGCCGCCGGCCTGAGCCCGACCTCGATCAGCGTCGAGCGGCCGACGCTCGACGACGTCTTCCTGACCCTGACCGGCCGGACCCTGCGCGACGAGGCGGCGGCGTGATGCGAACCGAGATCTGGGTCGTCTTCCAGCGACAGATGCGCGTGCTGCTGCGCAACCCGGTGTGGGTGTTCTTCGGCCTGACCCAGCCGATCATCTATTTGGTGCTGTTCGGCCCGCTGCTGAAGAACGTCACCGGCGGCGGCCTCGGCGGTGACGACGCCTGGCGGGTGTTCGTCCCCGGCCTGCTGCTCCAGCTGACGATCTTCGGCGCGGGTTTCGCCGGTTTCGGCATCATCCAGGAACTGCGTGAAGGCGTGATCGAACGCCAGCGGGTCACCCCCGCCAGCCGCGCCTCCCTCATCCTCGGCCGGACCCTGAGCAACATGGTCGTGACGGCCGTCCAGGCCCTGCTGCTGGTCGTCGTCGCCCTGCCGTTCGGGCTGCGCGCCTCGTGGAGCGGCGTCGCGTCGACACTCGTCCTCGTCTGTCTGCTGGGCCTGGGCATCTCGGCCGCGTCCTACGCGATGGGTCTGATCCTGAAGGACGAGGACGCGTTCGCCCCGTTCGTGCAGGGCGTCTCGCTGCCGCTGCTGCTGTTGTCCGGTGTGCTGCTGCCGATGTCGCTGGCGCCGGCGTGGCTGCGGCACACCTCCCAGGCCAACCCGCTGAGCTACGTCGTCGACGCCAGCCGCGCGCTGTTCCGCGGCGACTTCGGCGACCAGCACGTGTGGGTGGGCACGCTGGTCACCGTGGCGCTGACAGCCCTGCTGGCGCTGTGGGGGACCCGGGTCTTCCAGCGCCAGAGCGCCTGAGCCCCGGCCGGCCGCGCCTTACGGGCCGTTGCCGCCGGGCAGGTGTGGAGGATTTTCGTCGTCAGAGAGCGCGTAGCAAGATCTCGAGGAGTGGCGGACCCCGGGGCACCGATAATGACCTGGCGGTCTGCGCCCACCCACCGCACGGCGACCCACCGGGGATCCCGCGCCGCCGCACAGCACCAGCAATTCACCCCGATATCGACAAATCAGGACACGAAGTCACCCGGCAGTCCGCAAGAAATGAGGATTTCGGTTGCTGCAGCAACCCCAATCCTCACTTCTTGCTCGGGAGCAGCGGCGACGGAATCGGCGGAAGCGGAAGCCCGAGGCTCGGGATTCGGCGACGGGCTCCAGTCCAGAACGCCCAAGATCCTCGACACTTCGGAGTCGCCTCCGCCGGACCCGCTACCGCTGCTCCGAGTCTCCGTGCTCGCCCAGGCGCGGCGGGGGCCCGTAGTCGGGCTCGTGGCCGGCGATCCGGATCGGGTTGGCGACCAGCCGGAAGTCGCCGGCGCGCACGACCATGTCGGGGGTCGCCTCCAGCGCCTCGGGCAGGGTGCGCACCCGGGCCGCCGGGACACCGAGGCGACGAAGCCGAGACTCCCAGCCCTCGGCGGTGTCGCCGGCCAGCGCCTTGGTGACCACGGCGAGGACCTCCTCCCGCCGGGCCGCCCGCTCCGCCATCGTCTCGAAGCCTGTCACGCCGGCCTCGGTGGAGAACTTCTTCCAGAAGCCGTCGTGGGTGACGAACAGCGCCAGGTAGCCGTCGGCGGTCGGGAACAGCTGCGCCGGGACGTAGAAGGAGTGCGCGCCGAACGCCATCCGCCGCGGCTCGGTGCCCTCGTTGAGGTAGGCCGAGGCCCGGTAGTTCAGCTGGGAGAGCATGACGTCGCGCAGCGACACCTCCAGCTGCCCGCCGCGGCCGGAGACGATCTGGGCGAGCAGCGCCAGCGCCGCGGTCAGGCCGGCGGAGTTGTCCGCCGAGGAGTACCCGGGCAGGGTCGGCGGGCCGTCGGGGTCACCGGTGAGCGCGGCGACCCCGGTGGCCGCCTGGATGACGTAGTCGAACGCCGGCTCGTCGCCCCCGGACAGCCCGAATCCGGTCAGCGCCACACAGACGATCTTCTCGTTGTACTGGCGCAGCGCGTCGTAGGTCAGGCCGAAGGCGCGGATCGCCGACGGCTTGAGGTTGACCAGCAGCGCGTGCGCGTCGGCCGCCAGCTCGTGCAGGCGGGCCTGCCCTTCCTCACTGGTCAGGTCGAGGCGGATGCTGCGCTTGCCGCGGTTGAGGCTGGCGAAATAGGCGTCGCTGACCTGCCGGGACAGGTCCCCGCCGGGCGGCTCGAGCTTCGTCACCTCGGCGCCGAGATCGGCGAGCATCATCGTCGCGTACGGGCCCGCGAGGATGTGGCCGACCTCCAGGATGCGGATGCCGGCCAGGGGTCCCGGGCTCATCTGACCTCCGCCGCGAGGGCCGCGATCACTTCCCGGGTCCGCCGCTTGGAGGCGATCAGCTCGTCGCGGTTGTCGCCGATGGGCAGCAGCCGCACCGACAGGTCGGTGCAGCCGGCGTCGGCGAACCGCCGGAAGGCCGCGAGGATGGCGGCCTCGTCGCCGACCGCGGCGATGTCCCCGACGCTGGTGGCGTCGCCCTGGTCAAGCAGGCGCTGGTAGTTCGGGGACACCTCGGCCTCGCCGAGGATGCGGTTCGCCCGCTCCCGGGCCTTGTCCTCCTCCCCCGGCGCGCACAGGCACACCGGGATGCCGGCGACGATCCGCGGCGCCGGGCGGCCGGCGTCGGCCGCCGCCTTGGTGATCCGCGGCACCACGTGCTCGCCGACGGCACGCTCGTCGGCGAGCCACAGCACGGTGCCGTCGGCCTGCTCACCGGCGATGCGCAGCATGACCGGCCCGAGAGCGGCGAGGAACACCGGCAGCGGGGCGACCGGCCCGATCTCCATCGGGTTGTGGACGGTGAAGGTGCCGTTCTCGACGTCCACCGGCCCCGGCCCGCTCAGCGCGGCCTTGAGGACCTCGAGGTAGTCGCGGGTGAACCCGGCCGGCTTGTCGTAGGGCAGGCCGAGCATGTCGCGGACGATCCAGTGGTGCGACGGCCCGATGCCGAGCGCGAGCCGCCCGCCGGTGGCCGCCTGCGCCGACAGGGTCTGGCGCGCGAGCGCGATCGGGTGCTGCGGCTGCAGCGGGACGACCGCCGTGCCGAGCTCGATCCGCTCGGTGCGGGCACCCATCAGGGCGACCGCGATGAGCGCGTCGAAGTCGGAGGGCACCTGGGGGATCCAGGCGGTGTCCATCCCCGCGCCCTCGGCCCACAGGACGTCGTCGATCATCCGCCCGACCTTGCGCGCGGAGTCACCCCGCTCCGGTCCGATCATCACGCCGACCCGCACTGGACCCTCCCGATCTCGTCACATCGATGTCGCGCTCGCGCGCTTCCCTGCAGCCCGGCAGCCGCACCCGGTGCGGCGGCCGACGTCAGGACGTGGTGGAGGCCGCTGTCAGCTCCCGGACCCGGGTGACCACCTCGTCGAGGGGCGTACCGGTCGGGAACACCGCGGCGGCGCCGGCCTCCAGCAGCTTCGGGACGTCCGCCGGCGGGATGGTGCCGCCGACCACGACCGCGATGTCGCCCGCGTCGGCCGCGCGCAGCGCCTCGATGGTGCGGGCCGTCAGCGCGATGTGCGCGCCGGAGAGGATGCTCAGGCCGACCAGCGCCACGTCCTCCTGCAGCGCGATCGTGACGATGTCCTCGATGCGCTGGCGGATGCCGGTGAACACGACCTCGAAACCGGCGTCCCGCAGCGTCCGCGCGATGATCTTCGCGCCGCGGTCGTGCCCGTCCAGGCCGGGCTTGGCGACGAGAACCCGGGCCGGCATCAGAACACCACCGGCTGCTGGAACTCGCCCCAGACCGCCTTGAGGGCGGCGACCATCTCGCCGACCGTGCAGTAGGCGTTGGCGCAGTCGATCAGGTTGTGCATCAGGTTCCCGTCTCCCTCGGCGGCGCGGGCGAGCGCGTCGAGGCTGGCCCGCACGGCGGCGCCGTCCCGCTCGGCCTTCACCTTCGCCAGCCGCTTCAGCTGTCGTTCGCGCCCGTCGGCGTCCAGCTCGTAGGTGGCCAGGTCGGGTGCCGGCTCGTCGGCGACGAACCGGTTCACCCCGACGATGGGCACCGTGCCGTCCTCGATGTCCTTGTGCAGCTGGTAGGCCTCGTCGGCGATCAGGCCCTGCAGGTAGCCGTCCTCGATGCAGCGGACCATGCCGCCGTGCGCCTCGAGGTCGTCCATGATCTCGACGATGCGGGCCTCGGTGGCGTCGGTGAGCGCCTCGACGAAGTAGGAGCCGCCGAGCGGGTCCGCGGTGCGGGTGACGCCGGTCTCCAGGGCGAGGATCTGCTGGGTGCGCAGGGCGAGGGTCGCCGACTCCTCGCTGGGCAGCGCGAACGGCTCGTCCCAGGCGGCGGTGAACATCGACTGGACGCCGCCGAGCACCGAGGCCATCGCCTCGTAGGCCACCCGCACGATGTTGTTCTGCGCCTGCGGCGCGTACAGCGAGGCGCCGCCGGCGACACAGCCGAAGCGGAACATCGACGCCTTGTCGGCGGTCGCGCCGTACCGCTCACGCACGATGGTCGCCCAGCGTCGGCGGCCGGCCCGGTATTTCGCGATCTCCTCGAAGAAGTCACCGTGGGTGTAGAAGAAGAAGGAGACCTGCGGGGCGAACTGCTCGATCGTCAGGCGTCCGCGCTCGATCACGGTGTCGCAGTAGGTGACACCGTCGGCGAGGGTGAATGCCATCTCCTGCACCGCGTTGGCGCCGGCGTCGCGGAAATGCGCGCCGGCGACCGAGATGGCGTTGAAGCGCGGCACCTCGGCGGCGCAGAACTCGATCGTGTCGGCGATGAGGCGCAGCGACGGCGTCGGCGGCCAGATCCACGTCCCGCGGGAAGCGTACTCCTTGAGGATGTCGTTCTGGATCGTGCCGGTCAGCTTCGACCGGGGCACCCCGGAACGTTCCGCGGCGGCCACGTAGAAGGCCAGCAGGATCGCGGCGGTGCCGTTGATGGTGAAGCTGGTGCTGATCTTGTCCAGCGGGATGCCGTCGAAGAGCACCTCGGCGTCGGCGAGCGTGTCGACGGCGACGCCGACCCGGCCGACCTCCTCGGTCACCTCCGGGTCGTCGGAGTCGTACCCGCACTGGGTGGGCAGGTCGAGCGCCACCGACAGGCCCGTCCCGCCCTGGTCGAGCAGGTAGCGGTACCGACTGTTGGACTCCTCCGCGGTGCCGAAGCCGGAGTACTGGCGGAAGGTCCACGTGCGCCCCCGGTACCCCTTGGCGTAGTTGCCGCGGGTGAAGGGGAAGCGGCCCGGCTCCGGTGGCTCGGCCCCGCGGTCGGCGGGGCCGTACACCGGACTGACCGGCAGGCCGGAATTGGTCTGGACAGAATCGCTCATCGTCGCTTCATTACTTTCTGGAGGCGGAAACCGATACCTCGACTTGCCCTGTTCGGTGTTCGGTGCGGTGCTAGCGCAGCTGGTCCTTCATCACTTTTCCGGACGCGTTCAGCGGCAGGCTCTCCAGGAACTCGACGTGCCTGGGCACCTTGAAGCCGGCCATCTTCTCCCGGCTCCACGCGATCAGCTCGTCGGCGGTGACCGGCCCGCGCCGGACCACGAACGCCTTGCCGACCTCGCCGAGGCGATCGTCGGGCACACCGATGACCGCGACCTGCGCGACCGCGGGATGCCCCAGCAGGAAGCCCTCGATCTCGGCCGGGTAGGCGTTGAAGCCACCGACGATGAACATGTCCTTCTTGCGGCCGATGATCCGCAGGTACCCGCGCTCGTCGAGGGTGCCCAGGTCGCCGGTGTGCAGCCAGCCGTCGGGGTCGATCGCCTCGGCGGTGGCGGCGGGGTCGTCCAGGTAGCCCTGCATCACCGTGTAGCCGCGGATCAGCACCTCGCCGTCGTCGGCGATGGAGATCTCCACGCCGTCGCAGGCCTTGCCGACGGTGGTGGCGATGTCCTCGAAGGAGTCCCCCGGCCGTGAGGCGGTGGCGGTGCCCGCCTCGGTGAGGCCGTACCCGGTCATGATCGACTGGAAGGGCAGCTCCTGCTTCATCCGCCGGATCAGCTCGACCGGGATGTCGGCCGAACCGGTGACGGCGCACCGTAACGAGGAGACGTCCGCGCTGCCCCGCGCCGCCAGCAGCGAGTGGTACAGCGTCGGCGGGCCGGGGAGCATGGTGATCCGCTCCCGCTCGATCAGCTCGAGCAGCCGGTCCATCTCCAGGACGGCCACCGGCACGATGGTCGCGCCCCGGATCAGGGCGGCGACGATCCCCGCCTTGTAGCCGAAGTTGTGGAAGAACGGGTTGACGATCAGGTACCGGTCGCCCTCCCGCAGATCCGCCTGGCAGCACCACTCCGCGTACAGCCGCAGCGTCTGGTGGTGGTTCATCATGACGCCCTTGGGACGCCCGGTCGTCCCGGACGTGAACAGGATGTCTGCGATGTCGTCACCATCGGTGACCACCGGTGCGTCCAGCGGCGCCCCGGAGGTCAGGAAGCCCGACTTGATGTCGACGGCGGGCACGGCGGTGATGCCGGTGTACGCCTGCCCGAGGAAGCCCTCCTGGACCAGGACCATCTTCGCCCCGCTGCGGGTGAGGATGTCGTTCGCTTCCTCGGCCTTGTAACGGGTGTTCACGGGCACCAGCACCCCACCGGCGGTCAGCAGCCCGAAGGCCGCGATGATCCACTCGGCGGAGTTCGGCGCCCAGATCGCCACCCGGTCACCCTTGCCGACGCCCGCCGCCGCGAAGGAACCCGCGGCGGTACGGACCCGGCCCACCAGATCGGTGTAGGTGAGGCGCAGTGCCCCGTCGACGACCGCTTCGGCGTCACCGAAGCGGTCGGCGGCGCTGAGCACCATCTCCGGGATGGTCTCCCATTTCATGCGTCGATCAGCCTGGCCAGGTTGCCGCCCATGATCTTGGCCTGGTCCTCCGCGCTGAGGTCCTTGAGCACCTCGACGTAGCTCACCGGGTCGCCCAGGCCCTCGGGGTGCGGGTAGTCGGAGCCGAAGAGCACCCGGTCGACCCCGATCAGCTCCGAGAGCCTGGCCATGTCCTCCTCCCAGAAGGGGCTGACGTGGACGCTGCGCCGGACCACCTCGATCGGGTTCTCCAGGAACTGCTGCGGGTACTTCTTGTAGATGTCCTTCAGCTCGGAGAGCAGCGGGGCGACCCAGGACGCGCCGTTCTCGATGACCGCGATCTTCAGGGTCGGGAACCGGGACAGCGCACCGTGGCAGACCAGCGCGGCCACCGTGTCCTGGATGGGGCGCCACTGGCCGAACATGCGGAAGGCGTCCGGCTGGAACGGCAGGTACTCGCGGACCTTGCCCTCCCAGTCCTGGGTGTAGCGGTTGTAGCCGCTGTCCGAGGAGTGCAGGCCGACCAGGATGTTGTGGTGCACGACCCGTTCCCAGAACGGGTCGAACTCCGGCAGGCCGAAGGACCGCGAGCCGTTGAAACCGGGAACCGGCGCCGGCCGGATCAGGATGGCCTTCGCCCCGCGCGCCACGACCCACTCCAGCTCCTCGATCGCCTTCTCGACGATCGGCAGGGTGATGACCGGCGTGGTGAAGATGCGGTTCTCGTAGTTGAACTGCCAGGTCTCGTACAGCCACTCGTTGAGGGCGTGGATGACGACGTGCGTCAGTTCCGGGTCGTCCCGCATGCGCTCCTCGATGAGGCTCGCCAGCGTCGGGAACATCAGCGTCCGCTCGAGGCCCTGCTCGTTCATCAGCTCGATGCGGGACTTCGGCTCACGGAAAGCCGGGATCGACCGCATCGGCTTGCCGATGATCTCACGGTAGGACTTGCCCTCGGGGTTCCCGATCTTGAAGAACTCCTCCTGGGCGCCCGGGCGGGCGACGACCTCGAAGGTCGGGTTGGGGATGTAGTCGCTGATCTGGCCCCGGATCGCGATCTTCGTGCGGCCGTCCACCTGGACGTACCGGATCGCGCCCCGATACGCCTCCGGCAGGAACTTGGTGAAGGCGTCCTCGGTCTCGTACAGGTGGTTGTCCGCGTCGAAGACGGGGTACGGCGACACTCGCGTAGGCATGAGATCCTCCCTTACTGATACGGAGAACCCTATTCTCTTCCCTGCCGTGCCGCAATGTCTGCCTGCTGCGCGGTGTCCCGCGCGATGTCTGCCTGCTGCGCGGTGTCCCGGCGCGCGATGCCTGCCCGCAGGACAGCCTTCTGGATCTTACCGCTGGGGGTCCGCGGGAAGTCCGCGATCTCAACCAGCTCCTCGGGCCACTTCTGCCTGGCCAGCCCCGCCTGCTGGAAGTGGGCGCGCACCTCGTCCAGGGTCGGCAGCACGGCGCCGTCCTGCAGGCGCAGCACCGCGGCCGCGTGCTCACCGAGCCGGGCGTCGGGCGCCGCGACCACCGCGGCCTCGGCGACACCGGGCATGGTCAGCAGCACCTCCTCGACCTCCAGCGCGCTGATGTTCTCCCCGCCGCGAATGATGAAGTCGGCCTTGCGGTCGACGATCGTCAGGTAGCCGTCGGCGTCGAGCACCCCGACGTCACCGGTGTGGTACCAGCCGTCGGCGTCGAAGACCTGCGCGGTCAACTCCTCGTCGAGGTAGCCCAGGCACAGGTCCGGCCCCCGGCTGAGGATCTCGCCGTCCGGTTCGAGCCGGATCTCCACCCCGGGCAGGACGTCCCCGTCGGTGAACAGGCGCTTGTCCGCAGCCGCGGTGTACCGGGAGCCGGTGATCGAGGGATGCTCGGTGCTGCCGTAGGAGCGGAACACCGTGATGCCCAGCTCGTCCAGCCGGGTGGTGACCGCCGCCGGGACGGACGACCCGCCGAGCCCGGCGTAGCGCATCCCGACCAGGTGCTCGGGGGTGAAGTCGGGGTGGTCCAGCAGGCTGGTCATGAAGTACGTGGCGCCGCCGCCGACGGTGAGGCCGCCGGTGCGCATCAGCTCCAGCGCCTGCGC
This sequence comes from Parafrankia sp. EUN1f, assembly GCF_000177675.1. Lineage (GTDB taxonomy): Bacteria > Actinomycetota > Actinomycetes > Frankiales > Frankiaceae > Parafrankia. The sequence goes on along the minus strand of NZ_ADGX01000038.1, from coordinate 1,784 downwards.
CGGGTCCCAGACGTCGGCCAGGTTGATCGGACGTCCCTCCGGCACCGGGATGAGGAAGGCGTTCAGCATGCCGATGAAGTGCCCGACCGGCGCGGCGGTGAGCTGGCGGCCGCGGTCCGGCGGGTAGAGCCCGGCGAGCTGGCGCGTCTCGAAGCCGAGGGTCTGATGGCTGTGGATGACGCCCTTGGGGTCGCGGGTGGTGCCCGAGGTGAAGGCGATCACCGCCGGGGCACCCGGGTCCGCCGCGACGGTGCCGGGCATCGGGTCGTCGGCGAGCAGGTCGTCGAACGCCAGCGGCTCGCCGCTCCCGCGCCCCACCACGCCGACGACGGGCACCCCGGCGACGAGATCGGGCTGGAACTCCAGCCGCCCGAAGCCCTGCGCCGTGACGAAGACCTTCGGCGACGTCCGCTCCAGGATGTAGCCGACCTCCTTGCGGCCGTAGAAGTGGACCACCGGCACCACGACCGCGCCGAGTAACGCCGAGGCCCAGAAGGTCGCCGCCGCCTCCATCCAGTTCGGCAGCTGGAACACCACGACGTCGCCGGGGCCGACCCCGCGGGCGCGCAGCCCGGCCGCGAGCCGGCGCGCGACCAGCTCGACCTCGCGGAACGTGCCGCTGAAGGGCCGCGCCGCCGAATGGACCCGGAACTGCGCGTCTGGCGCGGCGGCCAGGCCCGTGGCCAGAATGTCGCCCAGCGTCTCGGGCGTCCACCAGCCCTCGGACTCGTACCGCTTGACCAGCTCAGGGGGGACGGTGCGCATCGCGCGAGCTCCGATCTGTGCGATTCCCAGACTCTCCCAGGACAACGGGGCAGGTTCCACAGCTTTCCCCCGTCCCCGCGGGCCGTGGACGCCCCTCATGTGGCGAGGCGCCGGCAATCTCACAGGGAACGGTGCATTTCGGGCGGGAATGCTACTCTCTCAAATTAGAATAGTATTCTCAACCTGGAGTTGGGTCCATGATTGATCTAGAGCTGGATGCCGGGCTCGCCGTCATCACGATCGACCGGCCCGAGGCGCGCAACGCCATCTCCCTGGCCACCATGGGTGAGCTGGAGAAGGCCCTCGACGCCGCCGACGGCGCCGGGGCCCTGGTCATCCGGGGCGCCGGCGACCGGGCGTTCGTCTCCGGCGGCGACCTCAAGGAACTCGCCGCCCTGCGCACCGAGGACGAGGCGACAGCCATGGCCCTGCGGATGCGCGCCATCTGCGACCGGCTCGCCGCGTTTCCCGCCCCGGTGATCGCCGCCGTCAACGGGCACGCCCTGGGCGGCGGCGCCGAGGTCGCGGTGGCCGCCGACATCCGCGTCGCCGCCGACGACATCAAGATCGGATTCACCCAGTCGACGCTGGCGATCATGCCGGCGTGGGGCGGCGCCGAACGGCTGGCCGCGCTGGTCGGGCCCGGCCGCGCGCTGCTGCTCGCCGGCACCGGCCGGGTCCTGACCGCCGCCGAGGCGCTCGGCCTCGGGCTGGTCGACCAGGTCCTGCCCCGGGCCGGGTTCGACGAGGGCTGGCGGGCGCTGGCCCACTCCCTCACCGGCGCGCCCGCCCGCGGCATCAAGCACGTCCTGCGCCGCGCCGCCGGTGCGCCGCTGACCGAGGAGCACGCCGAGGACGCCGCCCGGACATTCGCCCGGCTGTGGGTGGCTGACGAGCACTGGGCCGCCGTCGAGCAGGCCAGCGCCAAGCGGGCCCGCTGACCGCGCCGGCCGGGACCCGACGGGCCGCGGGAGCGCCCGATCGGGTCCCGGCCGCGGCCAGCGGCCAGCAACGCGCGG